>NZ_JBFOCL010000007.1:0-142160 GCF_040907785.1 Aeromonas sp. s8 | reverse complement strand
AAAATTTGGTGAGGTGTCCGAGTGGCTGAAGGAGCACGCCTGGAAAGTGTGTATACGGCAACGTATCGAGGGTTCGAATCCCTCCCTCACCGCCACATTGCAAAGCCCTGATGGAAACATCAGGGCTTTTGTTTTATGGCGCAATCCCCAGCGTGGTTGCTGGCATAGAAATGCGAATCTTCGTTCTTGATGGCGCATCAGGCTGAACCGCTTGGGCAATCGCAGTGAAATGCCTCGGTGACTTTGACGCCACGGCCAAGCCATTGGTCGATCCTTTTAAAGTTTCCACCCGATTCAGTACAAGGGCCTCTCGCAAGAGAGGCCCTTTTCATTGCTCGCTGATTTGCCCTGCTCGGTACTTAAAAGGCATTCTGTGGTGATACGGGTTAATGCTCTACAGGCTGCTGATTCAGGGCACGTTCAGCTGCTTGGTGATGGCCTGATAGAGCTGGGGGTAGTTATCGTCAAAATGATGTCCTCCCGGCAGGGTGATGCTGGTGACGTTAGGTTGGTTGAGACGGGGGCAGAGGCGGTCGTCATCATCATCATCGGCACCTTGCAGGCAGAGCATCGGCAGATCCCGGATGGTCTTCACCTGCGGCTCGGTCGGATAGCTGCGCGCCTTGTGGGTCAGCATGTCGCTAACGTGGATCTCGAAATCCGAGCTGGTGGAGGGGGAGAGCATCACGGCCCCGACCAGTCCCTGACGATAGTGCTCCGGTAACCGGTTGATGACGAAGGGGACAATCTCGG
The DNA here is from genome assembly GCF_040907785.1 of Aeromonas sp. s8. Lineage (NCBI taxonomy): Bacteria > Pseudomonadati > Pseudomonadota > Gammaproteobacteria > Aeromonadales > Aeromonadaceae > Aeromonas > Aeromonas sp. s8. Next base: position 141,407 of record NZ_JBFOCL010000007.1, on the reverse strand, counting down.
CACCAAACGAGAAGCCGACCAGCAGCCAGCGGGGGCGCTGCCAGCGAGTCTGGTAATCATCGAGGATCCGCTCCAGATCGGCGGTCACCTGCTCCGGGGTTTTCTTCTTCCAGTAGTAGGTGAGGGAGCTCCAGCCCACGACCGGCATGCCGTGCAGCTGAAACTGGGCGCTCAACCCCTTGTCGAGGGCCGCCCAGCCACCATCGCCGCTGAGAAAGATCACCATGGGGGCGTCGGATGGCTGCTTGACCGGCAGCTCAATCAGGCTCAGGTCATCCTTGACCGGGGCGGCGTGCGCCGCAAAAGACGAAACGGGCAGTACGAGACTGAGTAACAGCAAAATCAAGGCTCTCATTGGCCATGCTCCTATTTCTTGATTAGCCCCAACGGGCCGCGGCTAATCAGGGTGATCAGGTGAGTCAGGGTTCTGGGCAGTACCAGCTTGCTGCTGCAGAGCAGGTAGCGGGGTTCCCAGCGGGGCGAAAATTTCTCCTTGTAGCGTCTGAGCCCCTGAAAGTTGTAAAAACGGCTGCCACGGACGAACAGGGTATTGCCAAGGCGGGCCCAGTAGCTGTTGAGCGGGTGATCGTTGAAGCCGGACATGACTCAGGATCTGGTTCATGTCGCTATCCAGCGAGGTGAGCATTACGATGGGGCCGTCGAAGCGTGGCCGAAGATCCCGACAGAGGGACATGCCGTCCTGTCCCGGCAACATGATATCGAGCAGCACCAGGTCGGGCTGTTCTGCCTCGACCCGGGCCAGCGCCATGTCTCCTCTGGGCTCGAGGATCACGTCCATATCGTGGCGACCGAGCCAACTGCTGATGAGCTGGCCAATCTCGGGATCATCTTCGACAAAAAGAATGCGTTGCATAGAAAAGCTCCAACGGAAAGCAGGAGAGAAGAAGAGCGATCAGCATATCAATGGCGCCTGGGAAATACAGAAAAAGAACCGGGCAGGCTGATGTGTGGGGGAGTGTGGCTGTGTGTATCGATGGGGAGGCGCACATCGTGACAAATGGGCAGAGCCGCGTTTATCGATCTGGAGGATGATGGCCTTGCAGACAAGGCAAGGCGCTGTCGAGTGAAAAACAAAAAACCGGCCTTGGCCGGTTTTTTATGGTACTGACCAGAAGGTCGCTGCACCAGTTCGATGGACATCACCTTGCGGCGATTATCGACAGAATAATGGGGTGGCTGATGGGGCTCGAACCCACGACAACCGGAATCACAATCCGGGACTCTACCAACTGAGCTACAGCCACCACTGAAATTTTCATCAACGCTCGCCAATCCAGAAGGATTGGGGAACATCAATGGCGCGCCCTGCAGGATTCGAACCTGCGACCCACGGCTTAGAAGGCCGTTGCTCTATCCAACTGAGCTAAGGGCGCTTTGTATCAACACGTCTTAAGGACGAGTCGATGAACATGGTCGGTGATAAAGGATTCGAACCTTTGACCCTCTGGTCCCAAACCAGATGCGCTACCGGACTGCGCTAATCACCGAAAATCCCTGATCAGCATATCGACATGAGTCGTACTGGGCAACGGGCGGGCATCATAGCCAAGCGTAAGGGCCAGCGTCAACGACTTTTTCCCCCAGTAAATTCAAGTGCCTACTTATTGCCCGCTACAGGTATGGCGTGCGTCTGCCGCTAACATCCCGGCTAAAAAAATGCGACAATGCGCGGCAGTTGAACACATGGTGAGTGGAGAACGATGTCTGCCAAAATCATAGATGGAAAACAGGTTGCGCAAACGATTCGCAGCCAGGTCGCGGCGCAAGTCCAACAGCGGTTGGCGGCAGGGAAACGGGCTCCTGGGCTGGCAGTCATTCTGGTGGGGGCGGATCCCGCCTCTCAGGTCTATGTCGGCAGCAAACGTCGGGCGTGCGAGGAGGTGGGTTTTCTCTCCCGTTCCTATGATCTGAGTGCAACCGCCAGTCAGGAAGAGCTGCTGGCGCTGATCGACCAGCTGAATTCGGATAGCCACGTAGATGGCATTCTGGTTCAGTTGCCGTTGCCGGATCACTTTGATACCACTCAGGTGCTGGAGCGGATCCAGCCTGACAAGGATGTAGATGGATTCCACCCATATAACGTCGGCCGTCTGGCCCAACGTATTCCGGCGCTGCGCCCCTGCACTCCGAAAGGGATCATGACGCTGATCGAGACCACCGGCGTGAAGACGCACGGTCTGCATGCTGTCGTGGTGGGAGCGTCCAACATAGTGGGGCGTCCCATGACCCTCGAATTGTTGCTGGCGGGCTGCACAACCACGACCTGTCACCGCTTTACGCGGGATCTGGAAGAGCAGGTTCGCCGTGCCGATCTGCTGGTTGTCGCAGTCGGCAAGCCCAACTTCATTCCTGGCGAGTGGATCAAACCGGGAGCACTGGTGATCGATGTGGGCATCAATCGCCTGGCTGATGGCTCGCTGGTCGGGGATGTGGAGTTTGAGACGGCGCGCAGCCATGCCTCCTTCATTACTCCGGTACCCGGTGGCGTGGGCCCGATGACGGTCGCCAGCTTGATGGAAAATACCCTGATCGCCTGCAGCGAATATCACGACTGATCATGGCTGGTGATAACCCTGTGATCCCGTGAGGAGGCAGGATTCGCCAGAAATCTGACAATAAAAAACCGGTTGCTCAGAGAGGAACCGGTTTTTTATTTATCCAACGGGTGTTATTTACATATTTTGTGCTTCGTTTGGCACAATCACAGAGGCGTGATTTCCTTTCGGCCCCTGTTGCAGTTCAAAATTGACAGCCTGACCCGCTTTCAGGGTCTTGTAGCCCTCCATTTGAATCGTGGAGTAGTGAGCGAAGATATCCTCACCGCCCCCTTCCGGACAGATAAACCCAAATCCTTTTGCGTTGTTAAACCACTTAACTGTGCCGGTTGCCATACTTCTACATCCTTTTATTGATTACCCAGAAGTCGTTGAGTAACCTGCGCCAGCCCTTTATAACTAGGGACATGGGCCCATAGCAGACGGGCACAGATTAGCAAGTAACCAATCTAGTCTAACTTTTGAGCGAGTCAAGAAGTTGTTAACAGCTGATGTGATCTGGTTAACAAGTCTATTGACAACCTTGTGTTAGACGGTAGTAATCTAGAGGTACCAAAGCGCGATTATGAGCAAGCAGAAAGAACTCTTTGCTAATGAAGAGATTGCAGAAGCAGAGAAAACAAAGCTGCAGCCGCCACCCATGTATAAGGTTGTGTTGAACAACGATGACTACACGCCCATGGAGTTTGTGGTGGAGGTGCTGCAAAAGTTCTTTGGTATGGATTTGGACAAGGCGACTCAGGTCATGCTGAGTGTGCATTATAGTGGTAAGGGTGTCTGCGGCATGTTTACCGCAGAGATCGCCGAAACCAAGGTTGTCCAGGTCAACACCTATGCACGTAACAACGAACATCCACTGCTCTGTACTATGGAAAAGGCTTGAATCTGATGACTTGATGGCGAGTGTGACACCACATTGTAGCTGTACTAGGGGAGGTGCCTATGTTGAATAAAGATCTAGAAAAGACGCTGAACGAGGCTTTCAAACTGGCCCGTGACGAGCGCCACGAATTCATGACCGTCGAGCACCTGTTGTTAGCCCTTCTGGATAACAGTTCAGCCCATGAGGCGCTGAGCTCCTGTGGTGCCGATGTCGAGCAGATGCGCAAGGAGATCCGCGCATTCATCACCCAAACTACTCCGCTCATACCGCGCGACGATGAAGATCGTGAAACCCAGCCGACACTGGGGTTCCAGCGCGTGTTGCAGCGTGCCGTCTTCCATGTGCAATCCTCCGGCAATACCGAAGTCAGCGGCGCCAACGTGCTGGTCGCTATCTTCAGTGAGCAGGAGTCACAAGCTGCCTATTTCCTGAAAAAAGCCGAGATCAGCCGTCTCGACGTTGTCAATTTCCTCTCCCACGGGGTGCGCAAGGACAGCAAGCCGGATCTCGGCAGCAATAACAATCCCGAGTCTGATGATGATGTCTCGGCCGCACAGATCGAGAGCTTTGCCACCAACCTGAACCAGCTGGTGCTGGAAGGGCGCATCGATCCGCTGATTGGCCGTGATCAGGAGCTCAATCGTACCATTCAGGTGCTCTGCCGCCGTCGCAAGAACAACCCGCTGCTGGTGGGTGAAGCGGGCGTTGGCAAAACTGCTATTGCCGAAGGCTTGGCCTATCGCATCGTCAAGGGGGATGTCCCCGAGGTGATTGCGGGCAGTACCATCTATTCGCTGGATATGGGGTCTCTGCTGGCGGGCACCAAATACCGTGGGGATTTCGAGAAGCGCCTCAAGGTACTGCTGAAGCAGATTGAGCGTCAGGAAGGGGCCATTCTCTTTATTGACGAGATCCATACCATCATCGGTGCCGGTGCGGCATCCGGTGGTCAGCTGGATGCGGCCAACCTGATCAAGCCGCTGCTCTCCAATGGTTTGCTCCGCTGTGTGGGATCCACCACTTATCAGGAGTACGCCCAGATCTTCGAGAAAGACCGTGCGCTGGCCCGTCGCTTCCAGAAGATCGATATTGTCGAGCCGACTATCGATGACACCACTCGCATCCTGATGGGGCTCAAGAGTCGCTACGAAGCCCACCACGGCGTGCGCTATACAGCCAAGGCGATCCGTGCAGCTGCCGAGCTCTCTGCCAAGTACATCAATGATCGTCACTTGCCCGACAAGGCGATCGACGTGATCGACGAGGCGGGTGCCGGTCAACGGCTGCTGCCGGCGAGCAAGCGCAAGAAAGTGATCAATGTGCAGGAAATTGAGTCCATTGTGGCCAAGATCGCCCGCATTCCGGAAAAATCAGTCTCCTCTTCAGATAAAGAAGTTCTGAAGAACTTGGAACGCAATCTGAAGATGGTGGTCTTTGGTCAAGATAAAGCCATCGAGGTGCTGACCGATGCGATTCGCCTCTCTCGTTCAGGACTTGGCAATGAGCGTCGCCCGGTTGGTTGCTTCCTGTTTGCCGGTCCTACCGGTGTTGGTAAAACAGAGGTGACCCAGCAGTTGGGCAAGGCATTGGGTGTCGAGATGCTGCGCTTTGATATGTCCGAGTATATGGAACGTCACACCGTCTCACGTCTGATTGGTGCGCCTCCCGGCTATGTTGGTTTTGAGCAGGGTGGGTTGCTGACTGATGCGGTGATCAAGCATCCTCATTCCGTTGTGTTGCTTGACGAAATTGAGAAGGCGCATCCGGATGTGTTCAACCTGCTGTTGCAGGTGATGGACAACGGCACCCTGACCGACAACAACGGGCGCAAGGCGGATTTCCGTAACGTGATTTTGGTCATGACTACCAACGCCGGTGTGCAGGAGACCCAGCGCAAATCGATTGGCTTCCAGCAACAGGATTTGAGCCACGATGCCATGGCGGTGATCAACAAGACCTTCAGTCCGGAGTTTCGCAACCGGCTTGATCACACCATCTGGTTCAACCATCTGGATATGACGGTGATCCATCAGGTGGTCGACAAATTCATTGTCGAATTGCAGGTTCAACTGGATACGAAGGGAGTTTCTCTCGAGGTGTCCGAGCGTGCCCGCCACTGGTTGGCAGAGAAGGGATATGACAGAGCCATGGGGGCCAGACCGATGGGGCGGGTAATCCAGGAGCACCTCAAGAAACCCCTGGCCAACGAGATCCTGTTTGGTTCACTGGTTGACGGGGGGATAGTGAAGGTTGAGTTGGTAAATGACAGCCTCAGCTTTGATTTTCAGGTCAATGTTGAAGCTGTTTCCCACTAAGCGTCAGTGATCAGAAAACGACAAAAAACCCCAACCGAAAGGTTGGGGTTTTTTGCTGAATTCCTGGCTTAGCGAGAGCGGAAAACAATACGTCCCTTGGAGAGATCGTAGGGAGTCAGTGCTACCGTTACTTTGTCTCCAGTCAGGATACGAATGTAGTTTTTGCGCATCTTGCCTGAAATATGAGCGATAACCACGTGACCATTCTCCAGTTCCACACGGAACATGGTATTGGGCAGGGTTTCGAGAATAGTGCCCTGCATCTCAATACTGTCTTCTTTAGCCATTGAATCCTCTTGATAAGCCACAACAAAAAACCGCTGGATCATGCCGGATTTAAGGCTATGTGTAAAGTTTACTCGGGCTTGGTGTCGATATTTTTCCATTCCCCCTGAATTAACAGTTCGTGAGGGAGATAATTGCGCTTGTAATTCATCTTGCGGCACGCCTCTACCAGATAGCCAAGATAGAGCCAGCTTCGCCCGGTTCGCTTGGCCAGATCGAGCTGGCAGAGGATGGCAAAGGTGCCCAGGGAGCGATCGGCATAATCCGGATCGAAGAAGGTGTACATGGCGCTCAAGGAGTGGGGTAGCAGGTCTGTGGTGGCCACGCCGATAAGACGGCCCTCCTTGCGCATCTCCAGATAGAGTGGCGGCATCCAGTCACAATGGAGAAAGCCGCGATACTGGCTGCGGTTGGGGGGATACATGCTGCCATCGTGATGGCGTTCGCGGATATAGCGTTCGTAGAGCAGGTAATACTCGGGTTTGTCATCGTAGCTCAGGACGATCTCGATATCCCTGTTGAGCTGGCGGATCCGCTTCTGGCCGCGGCTGGGACGAAAGTGTTCACTGTGAATACGAAGGGATTGGCAGGCATGGCACGCCGGGCAGTGGGGACGATAGATGTCGTTGCCACTGCGGCGAAAACCGGCAGTCAACAATCGCTCGTAGCCGTTGGCGTTGAGCAGATTGTGATCCATGAGCACCAGCAACTGCTCCTGTTCATGGTCCAGATAACTGCAGGGATGCTTGGGAGTCAGCCCTACTTTGAGGATCACTTCTTCAGTCATAAGCTGATCTCCCCCTCTTGCCAGCAGGAAGCCAACAGTGGTTGATGGCCAAGGCGCGCCAGCTCGGCCAGAAAACGGGCCCTTGGCCACTCCTCGATACCCAGGGTCGCCAGAAACGGGTTCTGCATCTGGCAATCGATGAGAGCGCCACGATGGCGGGCGAAGTGGCGACAGAGTGCCACCATGGCAAGTTTGGCGCCGTTATCAATCCGGCTGAACATGGATTCACCGCAAAACAGTCGGCCGATAGAGAGGCCATACAGTCCCGCTTGCAGCTCTCCCTCCTGCCAGATCTCGATAGAGTGGGCATGACCCAGCCGGTGCAACTGCTGGTAGGCCTCGATCATGGGCTGGCTGATCCAGGTGCCATCGGCAGTGCGACGAGGGGCGGCGCAGGCGGTAATGACTTCATTAAAGGCGCGATTGACAGAAATATCGAATGGGGTTCGGCGGATAATCTTCTGCAGTGTCCGCCCCACATGGAGTTGGTCGGGACGGATGACCCCGCGGGGATCCGGTGACCACCACAGGGTCGGTTGGTGGGGTTCATTCCACGGGAAGATCCCCTTGTGATAAGCTGCCAGCAATCTGGCAGGGGAGAGATCCCCGCCGATCGCCAGCAAGCCGTTGGGCTCTTCCAGCGCATGGCTGGGGTCGGGAAACCAGCAAAGCTCATCATCCAGTTGGGTAAGATAGCGAGACATAAGGCAACGAGGTTCATAGATGAAGGCCATTATCCTGATAGTATCCAGCTTGCTCTGCTTTGTCACGGCGCCCGCCGGGGCGGAGGTCTACCAGCGCAATACCGCGCGGCCGGTCAATCAGGTGGTGTTTGGTCAGGTCGAAACGGTGCGCAATATTACCCAGCGCCAGATCCTGGAGTCAGAGCACTCTGGCTGGAAGACGCTGGGGGGGGCTGTGTTGGGCGGCCTGCTGGGGAACCAGTTTGGTGGCGGTCATGGCCGTGAAATCGCCACCGCCGTCGGCGCGCTCGCGGGTGCTGCAGCTGCGCAGCAATACCAGTCCGGGGGAACCGTGGTGGAAAACAAGTTGGTGGAGCTGCTGATCCGCAACGAGCAAAATGCCCTTATCAACGTGATCCAGGATTATGATCCCGCCATGGTCTTTGCCAATGGGGACAAGGTGCGCATTCTCTACTTCGATGATGGGGTGCGGGTCGACAAGACTTACTGACTTTCGATAGTCATTGTGATGGGGAGACTGTGGCAGGAAAGGAACCCGCAGACTCTCCTGTTGGAAAGTCTGTCGGGCGGTAATACACGGGACTGATGCCCTGAGGATTCAGATAGCTGTCTCTTGAGAGACTATCTTGTCGCGACCGGTGTTCTTTGCCTGATAGAGCAGCCGATCCGCTACGCTCAGCGCCTCGTCCATGGATATCCGCCCGACGCTGATCACGCCGTAACTGGCGCGAACAAAGAGCGGGGTTTCCGGTGACAAGGGTTGCTGGCGCAGCTGCTGACGCAGCCCTTCAAGACGCTTGATCAACACGGGGACGGTACAGTGAGGCACCATCATGGCAAACTCCTCTCCGCCAAACCGGGCGATCATGGCATCGGGGAAGAACTGGGTCAGTAGCCGGGTCAGATGGCAGAGCAGTTGATCGCCGATGGCATGGCCCCAGTGATCGTTGACCTGCTTGAAGTGATCCACATCGAGCACACAGAGTGCAAGAGGCGTCTGCTGGCGCTGATATTCTTCAAACCATTTTTGCCCTTCGTTGAACCAGTAGCGCCGATTGTAGAGACCGGTCAGGTAGTCACGATTGGCTGACTCCTGAATGCTGTTGAACTGCTCGAGCGCTTCCAGATTGTGGCTGACCCGACACTGCAGTTCTTCCGGCTCGAACGGCTGGTTGAGAAAGTCGTTGGCGCCCTGCTTGAGGTAGCGAGCAGAGAGACCGCGCTTGTCCGAGACCGAGATCCCGATAATCGCGAGTTGCTGCTTGCTGTATCGCTCTCTCAGCATCCGCACCAGACTGATGCCATCGATATCCGGCATATAGTAGTCGACCAGTGCCAGCCGGATGTCCGGGTGTTGCTCCAGCATCGCCATCGCTTCACGGGCATGACTGGCCTCATGCACCTGCAACAACTGCTTGCGCAACTGGGCCATGGTGCGGTGACGGGAGGTGCGTGAGTCGTCGACCACCAGCACTTCGATCGACTGGTTGAGATAGAGGCGGTGCACCAGACTAACGGCATATTGCAGCGAGTGGCGCGAATCCTTCATCACATAGTCCAGCACGCCGGTTTCCAGCCAGGCGGCACGTTTATCCTCGCTAATGTCGGCAGTGAGGATCACCACCGGCAAACCTCGAGCCAGCAGCTCGTTGACCGCTTCGCCACGGGGCGCATCCGGCAAGGTCAGGTCCACCAGCGCGACCACATACTCCTCGCCCCGGCAGTGACGGGCTCCTTCGAGGGTATCGAAGGCGTCAATCTCGAGGCCTGTCTGCTGGGCAATGGCCTGAGTCAGCATACGGCGGATGGTCAGGCTATCTTCGACAATCAATATCTTCTGTTTCATTAGACTCCTTTAAATAAAAAAGGCATACCGACTGGTATGCCTTATATCACATCTGCGCTTGTTTATTGCGCGTCGAGGTAGCGTTCGGCATCGAGGGCTGCCATGCAGCCGGTACCGGCAGAGGTGATCGCCTGACGGTAGTTGTGGTCGGCCACGTCGCCGGCAGCGAAGACACCTTCAATGCTGGTCTGGGTGGCAAAACCGTCGAGGCCGCCACGTACCTTCAGATAGCCGTTTTGCATCTCCAGCTGGCCATCGAAGATCTGGGTATTGGGCTGGTGGCCGATGGCGATGAAGACGCCCATCAGCGGCAGCTCGCTGGTGCTGTTGTCCTGAGTGTTGCGCAGGCGCACACCGGTGACCCCCATCTGATCGCCCAGCACTTCGTCCAGGGTCTGGTGGGTGTGCAGCACGATATTGCCGCTCGCGACTTTGTCGTGCAGACGCTTGATCAGGATCTTCTCGGCACGGAATTCGTCGCGGCGGTGGATCAGGTGCACCTTCTTGGCGATGTTGGCCAGATACAAAGCTTCTTCAACAGCGGTGTTGCCGCCGCCGATTACCGCCACTTCCTGATTGCGGTAGAAGAAACCGTCACAGGTGGCACAGGCGGAGACGCCGCGCCCCTTGAAGGCCTCTTCGGAGGGTAGGCCCAGATACTTGGCGGAGGCGCCGGTCGCAATGATCAGGGCATCGCAGGTGTACTCGCCGTTGTCGCCCTTGAGACGGAACGGGCGCTGAGCCAGTTCGACACTGTTGATGTGATCAAACAGGATGCGGGTATCGAACTTCTCTGCATGCTCTTTCATGCGCTCCATCAGGGCTGGGCCGGTCAGGCCTTCCGGATCACCTGGCCAGTTTTCCACTTCGGTGGTGGTGGTCAGCTGACCCCCTTGCTGCATGCCGGTGATGAGCAAGGGATTGAGGTTGGCGCGGGCGGCGTAGATGGCCGCGGTGTAACCGGCTGGGCCTGACCCTAAGATCAGCAATTTGCTGTGAGTGACTTGGCTCATGATGTCATTTCCGGGATGTGATGAGTTTGCGCGATTGTAGGTAATTCGAGATCCGGGGTCAAAGGCTGGTGAGTCGATTGCACTAATCGTGTTCACAAGGGGTGACATGCAAAATAAAGGAATAAAAAACCGCCCATCGCGGGCGGATTTTCACTCATCTCCAACTGGTGCAGGCCAGCGCAGATCAGTTCAGCAGGGTCAGGGGATCCGTGTAGGCAAGGCCATGTGCCACGGCCACTTCCTTGCATGTGAGTTTGCCCTCCATCACGTTGAGCCCGTGCAACAGGTTCGGATCGCTCAGCAGTGCCTGACGATACCCTTGCTGGGCCAGCTTGATGATAAAGGGGAGAGTGGCATTGTTGAGCGCCACGGTCGAGGTGCGGGCCACCGCCCCCGGCATGTTGGCGACACAGTAGTGCACCACCTCATCGACGATATAGGTCGGATCCTGGTGGGTGGTGGCGTGGGAGGTTTCCACACAGCCGCCCTGATCGATGGCCACATCGACGATGGCAGAACCCGGCTTCATGCGCGCAATATGGTCACGGCGGACAAGTTTTGGCGCAGTGGCACCCGGCACCAGCACGCCGCCGATGACCAGATCGGCCGCCAGCAGATGGCGCTCCAGTGTCTCGCTGTTGGAGTAGACCACCTTGGCCGCTCCCTGGAACTCGTTATCGAGACGACGCAAGGTATCGACGTTGTTGTCGAGGATGGTGACATCCGCGCGCAGGCCAATGGCCATGCGGGCTGCATTGGAGCCGACCACGCCGCCACCGATGATCACCACCTTGGCTGGTTCGACACCGGGTACGCCGCCGAGCAGCACACCGCTACCACCGCGCGATTTTTCCAGCGCCTGGGCACCCGCCTGAATAGACATGCGTCCGGCCACTTCCGACATGGGGGCCAGCAGGGGCAGGCCGCCACGGCCGTCGGTGACGGTTTCATAGGCGATACAGATGGCGCCGCTTTTCAGCAGGGCTTCGGTCTGGGGCAAGTCTGGCGCCAGATGCAGATAGGTAAACAGGGTTTGACCCGGGCGCAGCATGGCACATTCTACAGGCTGAGGTTCCTTGACCTTGACGATCATCTCGGCTTTGGCGAAAACCTCTGCTGCAGAGGCCAAAATTTCGGCTCCAACAGCGATATAATCTGCATCGCTGAAGCCAATGCCGTTTCCGGCACCGCTTTGGACGAAAACAGTATGGTTTCGTGCTGTCAGTTCACGTACACTGGCCGGAACCATGCCTACGCGGTATTCATGGTTTTTTATCTCTTTAGGTACACCGATAATCATGCTATCCCTCGTCTATAGATTGGTGTTTCATGTTGCCAAAATGTTAACCAACATTTGCGCCTAGTATATTCAGGTATTGACAGGATTTGTGACCATAATTATAAAATGACTGGTGATTCTTACCAAAAAATAGCCAAAGGATGGAATAAAATGATGGAAGCTAAGAGTCGGCTAAAGGATTTGGACAGGATTGACCGCAACATTCTTAATGAACTGCAAAAGGATGGCAGGATTTCGAATGTTGAGTTGTCCAAGCGAGTTGGCCTGAGTCCTACACCGTGTCTGGAACGGGTTCGTCGCCTCGAGCGACAAGGTTATATCGAAGGATATGCCGCTATTCTGAACCCTCATTATCTGGACGCATCTCTGCTGGTGTTTGTAGAGATAACCCTCAATCGCGGGGCGCCTGATGTGTTTGAACAGTTCAACAAGGCTGTTCAGGTGCTCGAAGAGATCCAGGAGTGTCATCTGGTTTCCGGTGACTTCGACTATCTGCTCAAGACCCGAGTCAGCGACATGTCGGCTTACCGCCGTCTGTTGGGGGAAACCCTGCTGCGTCTGCCCGGTGTCAATGACACCCGCACCTATGTGGTGATGGAAGAGGTCAAGCAGAGCAGTCGTCTGGTGATCAGCACCCGATAAAGCAGGTTATGCCGTGGTATCTTTTCCATATGAGACACCATGACAGTCAGAAACGAGCGGCCGGTCCGCTCGTTTCTTCTTGTAAAGATAATTGCAAATATGGCCCCGTCCCATCAGGCTCTGGCTGACAATCGATGGGCTTTTCGGGGATACTAGGCCCCCTTATTTCCTGCATTACATGTTTTCAGAAAGGAGCCGGAGTTTGGCCGATAAAAAGCTGTTTACTCCTTTATCAGGTACACAACGGATCTTCGAAGCCGTCTTGATCGCCATCACTCTGATGGCTGCTTATCTTCTGCTTGCCCTGTTGTCCTATCATCCCGCTGATCCCGGCTGGTCCCAGACCTCTTGGCAAGGGGAGGTGAAGAACCTCGCCGGTAGTGCCGGTGCCTGGCTCGCCGACATCACCATGTTTACCTTTGGTGCCTTCTCCTATCTGGTGCCGCCGCTGGTGGTGTTGCTGGGCTGGAGTCTGTTCTGGCGCCCGAGCCGTCTGCTTGATGTGGATTACCTCACCCTGGGGGTGCGGATCATCGGCTTTATCCTGACTGTGCTCGGCATGTCGGCCATTGCCAGCATGAACTTCAACGATATGCAAAACTTCTCCGCCGGTGGTCTGGTGGGGGATGTGATCGCTTCTGCAGTGGTACCGCTGTTTGGCGGCGTCGGGGCCAACCTGATGCTGCTCTGCTTCGTGGCAACCGGCATCACCCTGTTTACCGGCTGGTCCTGGCTCACTATTGTCGAGCAGATCGGTGCGGCCTGTACCGGTTCGGTCAGCGCTGTTTACCACTTCCCGACCACCCTCGGCCGCTGGCTGACCGGTGGCTGGCGTCAACCCCGCAACGAGGGGCCGGATCCCTTGCTGGAAGGCGGGGTAGGGGCCATCGCGTTTGATGACGAGGAAGATGAGCCGCACACCAGCTGGACGCGCAAGCCCAAGGCCAAGAACCAGAAGGCTGCCGCCGAAGAGTGGCTGCCGGAACTCGACGACGATACCTTCGAGTTCGACCCACAGTTTGATGATGAAGAGGACGAGCCGACTCCGGCTGCCAAACCGAAACGTGCGGTGGCGGCTGCCAATGGGCGCCGTCAGCCGGTACTGGCTGTGGCCGATGACGATGATGAGGACGATCTGGATCTGCCGTGGGCCGAAGGGGACGACGAGGTCGCCGCGCCGGTAGCCGTCGCACCGACCAAGCCCAAGCGTCGTCCGCAATCTACGCTGCCGCCGTTGCCGAGTATCGAACTGCTCGACCGTCCACCCGCCAAGACCCAGATGATGAGCAAGGATGAGCTGGATCGCATGGGCCGTCTGGTGGAGGCCAAGCTTGCCGACTACAACGTGCAGGCCAAGGTGGTCGGTGTCTATCCGGGCCCGGTCATTACTCGTTTCGAGCTGGATCTGGCGCCGGGCATGAAGGCGAGCAAGATCACCAACCTCTCGCGCGATCTGGCCCGCTCTTTGTCTGCCAGCAGCGTGCGGGTGGTGGAAGTGATCCCGGGCAAGACCTATGTGGGTATCGAGCTGCCCAACCGGGTGCGCCAGACCGTTTACCTGCGTGAAACCCTCGACTGCGATGCTTTCCGCGATAGCCGCAACCCGCTCACCATGGGCTTGGGTCAGGACATCGCAGGGGAGCCGGTGGTGGTGAACCTGGCCAAGATGCCTCACTTGCTGGTGGCCGGTACCACAGGTTCCGGTAAGTCGGTAGGGGTCAACACCATGATCATCTCGATGCTCTACAAGTCATCCCCAGATGATCTGCGCTTCATCATGATCGACCCCAAGATGCTGGAACTCTCGGTCTACGAAGGGATCCCGCACCTGCTGACCGAGGTGGTGACCGATATGAAGGATGCCGCCAACGCCCTGCGCTGGTGTGTGGGCGAGATGGAACGCCGTTACAAGCTGATGTCGGCAGTCGGGGTGCGCAACCTCAAGGGCTACAACGACAAGGTGCTGGCCGCCATCGAGGAGGGGGAACCCCTGCTGGATCCGTTGTGGCGCCCGGGTGACTCTATGGATCAGATGCCGCCAGAACTGGAGAAACTGCCCCACATCGTGGTGGTGGTGGACGAATTTGCCGACATGATGATGATCGTCGGCAAGAAGGTGGAAGAGCTGATCGCCCGTATCGCCCAGAAGGCGCGGGCCGCCGGTATTCACCTTATTCTGGCGACCCAGCGTCCGTCAGTGGATGTGATTACCGGTCTTATCAAGGCCAACATCCCGACCCGTATTTCGTTCCAGGTATCGAGCAAGATCGACTCGCGCACCATCATCGATCAGGGCGGCGCCGAATCCCTGCTCGGTATGGGTGACATGCTCTACATGCCGGCTGGCACCTCCAACCCGACCCGGGTACACGGTGCGTTCGTCGATGATCACGAAGTGCACAAGGTGGTGGCGGACTGGAAACTGCGCGGCGAGCCGAACTACATCGAGGAGATCCTCTCCGGTGAGTCGGGTGGCGAAGGTGGCAGCGGCGAATATGGCGGTGGTGGCGATGAAGAGCTCGACCCCTTGTTCGACGAAGCGGTCGCTTTTGTGGTGGAGTCCCGCCGTGGCTCGACCTCCAGCGTTCAGCGCAAGTTCAAGATTGGTTACAACCGGGCAGCCCGTCTCATCGAGCAGATGGAGAATCAGGGCATCGTCAGCTCACCGGGTGGCAATGGTCAGCGCGACGTGCTGGCACCGCCGCCGGTGCGGGACTAAGCCTCACCGTTTCATACTATCCCTGGCCATGCCCTCCGCGGGCGTGGCCTTTTATCGAGAGCGTCTTTATGAAGAGCGTGATGAAAAAACAACTGTTGATGGGTACCGTGCTGCTGATGGCCAGTAGCCAGGTGTGGGCCGATGCGGCCAGCGATCTCAAACAGAAGCTGGCGGGGGTGAGCCTCTTCTCCGCCAAATTTGCCCAGACCGTCTATGACAGCAAGGGTAAGGAGCTGCAAAAGGCCAGCGGCGATCTGCTGGTGCAGCGGCCAAACCGGTTCAACTGGCACACCACCTCGCCGGACGAGAGCCTGATCGTGGCCGATGGTCAGGATGTCTGGGTTTATGATCCCTTCGTCGAGCAGGTCACCGCCCTCAAGCTGAAAGATGCGGTGCTCAACACTCCCTTTATTCTGATCGCTGGCAATGACGACAAGTTCTGGAAGAACTATGACGTGACTCAGGAGGGGGATGTCTACACCGTCACCAGCCGCAACAAGGATGAGCTGATCGCCTCCTTCCGAGTCACCTTCGACAGACAAGACAACATCAGTCGTTTCGATGTGAAAGAGGCGCAAGGGCAGTGGAGTGAATTCACCCTGAGCAGCTTCAACCGCAAGCCGGTGCTCAAGGGCAACGAATTTGTTTTCAAGATCCCGAAGGGGGTCGAGCTGGACGACCAGCGCTAATGAGCAAGCGGTCGTTGGATTGCTCGCCACTGCGCCAGTCAAAGGCGAGTGGCGTGACGCTGGGTGGTCAATACAGATGAGTAACCTCTTATTGGATTTCTCGTCGGACCGTTTTTCCATGGCGGTATCCGTGATACTGAACGGTCAATACAGATGAGTAACTTGTCGCTGGATTTCTCATCGGACTTTCGTCCGCTGGCGGCCCGGATGCGGCCGCAAAACCTCGACCAGTATATCGGTCAGCAACATATCCTGGGGGCTGACAAGCCCCTGCGCAAAGCCATTCTGGCGGGTCACTGCCACTCGATGATCCTGTGGGGGCCGCCCGGTACCGGCAAGACCACGCTGGCGGAGTTGATGGCTCACTACTGTCAGGCGGAAGTGGAGCGACTCTCTGCGGTCACCTCCGGTATCAAGGAGATCCGCGCCGCCATCGACAAGGCGAAGGAGAATAGCTGGCGCGGGGTGCGTACCATCCTCTTCGTGGATGAAGTGCACCGCTTCAACAAGAGCCAGCAGGATGTGTTCCTGCCTCACATCGAAGATGGCACCATCACCTTTATCGGTGCCACCACCGAAAACCCCTCGTTCGAACTCAACAACGCACTGCTCTCCCGGGCCCGGGTCTATCTGCTCAAGCGACTGGAGGAGAGCGATATTCTCGCCATGCTCGATCAGGCGATGACCGATCCCCGTGGTCTCAATGATCCGGCACTCACCTTTGCCCCCGGCGTCAAAGAGGCGTTGGCTAAGGCAGTTGATGGGGACGGGCGAAAATCCCTCAACTATCTGGAGCTGTTGGCCGACATGGCCGAAACCGACAGCACAGGGGCGCGGGTGATCGACAGTGCCCTGCTCGCCGCCGTGGTGGGGGAGCATGTGGCGTGCTTCGACAAGGGGGGCGATCACTTCTACGACCTCATCTCGGCGGTGCACAAATCCATTCGCGGCTCGGCGCCGGATGCGGCGCTCTACTGGTATGCCCGTATGGTGAGCGCCGGTTGCGATCCCCTCTATATTGCCCGCCGCTTGCTGGCGATTGCCTCGGAAGATGTGGGCAATGCCGATCCGCGCGCCATGCAGGTTGCCCTGTCGGCCTGGGATTGTTTCCATCGGATCGGGCCGGCGGAAGGGGAGCGGGCCATCGCCCAAGCGATCGTCTATCTCGCCTGCGCCCCGAAAAGCAATGCGGTCTATACCGCCTGGAAGGCGGCGCTTCATGATGCAAAAAACCTCCCTGACTTCGAGGTGCCGGTGCACCTGCGCAATGCGCCGACCAAGCTGATGAGCGATCTGGGCTATGGCGCCGAGTATCGCTATGCCCATGACGAGCCGGGCGCCTATGCCGCTGGCGAGCAGTATTTTCCGCCCGAGCTTGCCGGCAAGCAGTACTACCAGCCCACCGATCGCGGCCTTGAAAAGCAGATTGGTCAGAAGCTCGATTACCTCCATGAACTGGACAGGCAAAGTCCGCAGCAACGGGGCAAATAGCCCCTTTGTTACCTCGCATGGCTGAAAATTGGTCAGGCGTTTGAATACGCAGGACGGTTTGCGTGCCAAAGTCGGTAAAAACGACACAAATAGTCCCTGTTCGGGCGGGGGGGCGGTCTGCTACACTGCCCGTCTGACCCCGCTTGTCTTGGCCTTGCGCCATCTTCTTGATCTCGAAGGCCTGATTGTTGAGGCCCGATTCTGAAGACGATTGGGGTGCGCCAACCGATGTTAACTTCCGGATCTGTTTTTTAGCCCGTCATGATGACTCAGGCCCAGATCCCATTTTAAAAAAGTAGGTAAACCATGCTGGATCCCAAATATCTGCGCAGCGATATCGAAGAGGCTGCCGCTCGTCTGGCGACACGTGGCTACGTTCTGGACGTAGCGGCTGTCAACGCTCTGGAAGAGAAACGCAAGGATCTGCAGTCCCGTACCCAGGAGCTGCAGGCCGAGCGCAACGCCCGCTCCAAATCCATCGGTGAAGCTGCCCGTCGTGGTGAAGATGTTGCCCCGCTCAAGGCCGAAGTGACCAAAATCAACGACGAGCTGGAAACCAGCAAGGTCGAGCTGGATGCCCTGCTGGCCCAGCTGAAAGCCATTGCCGACGCCATCCCCAACCTGCCGAGCGAGACCACTCCGGTGGGCCGTGACGAGAACGACAACGTGGAAGTGCGCCGTTGGGGTACCCCGCGTGAGTTCAGCTTCCCGGTACGCGATCACATCGATCTGGGCGAAGCGGCCAAGGGCGTTGACTTCAAGAATGGCGTCAAACTCTCCGGTACCCGTTTCGTAGTGATGAAGGGTCAGATTGCCCGTCTGCACCGCGCCCTGGCTCAGTTCATGCTGGATCTGCACACCCAGCAGCACGGTTACACAGAGTGCTACGTGCCCTATCTGGTGAACCCGGACAGCCTCTATGGCACCGGTCAGTTGCCGAAATTTGCTCAGGACCTGTTCAACACCGGTATCGAAGGTGAAGGAGAAGAAGAAGGCAAGCTGCGCAAGTTCTCTCTGATCCCGACCTCCGAAGTGCCGCTCACCAACATGGCCCGTGACGAGATCTTTGACGCCCAAGAGCTGCCAATCAAGATGACCGCCCACAGCCCCTGCTTCCGCTCTGAAGCCGGTTCCTACGGTCGTGATACCCGTGGCCTCATTCGTATGCACCAGTTCGACAAAGTCGAAATGGTTCAGCTGGTTCACCCGGAGAAATCCTGGGATGCGCTGGAGGAGATGGTGGGTCACGCCGAGAAGGTGCTGCAACTGCTGGAGCTGCCGTATCGCGTGATGGCGCTCTCTACCGGTGACATGGGCTTCTGCGCTTCCAAGACCTACGATCTGGAAGTGTGGTTGCCGGCCCAGAACACCTATCGCGAGATCTCCTCTGTCTCCAACTGCACCGACTTCCAGGCGCGCCGCATGCAGGCTCGCGTGCGCATCGACGGCAAGCCGCAGCTGCTGCACACCCTGAACGGCTCCGGTCTGGCGGTGGGTCGTACCCTGGTTGCCGTGATGGAGAACTACCAGCAGGAAGATGGGCGCATCGCCATCCCGGCTGCGCTGCAATCCTACATGGGTGGCCTGACCCACATCGGGTAAGTTCACGCCGCAGACCACAACGCCATGGCATTGCCATGGCGTTGTGCATTCTGGCGCCGATCAACCGTTTTAGTGCTGAAAAAATGCGGCTTTTCGGCGTCGCTTTGAACAGTTAACACATTTTTATCAAGCAATGCGCAATCGTTTTTGTTAGACTGCGCCGCAATTTCGCAGGACATCTTTTTCTATGGTCTGGATTGATTACGCCATTATCGGCATCGTCGGTTTCTCTGCTCTCATCAGCCTGGTGCGCGGCTTCGTCAAGGAGGCTATGTCTCTTGTCACCTGGTTCGTCGCCTTCTTTATTGCCAGCCATTTCTATCCCGATCTCGCCGTTTATTTCACCTCCTTCTCCGACGCGCTGGTTCGCAACGGTCTGGCCATCGCGGCGCTGTTTGTGGCGACCCTGATCCTCGGCAGCGTGGTCAACTATGTGGTGGGCCTGTTGGTGGACAAGACGGGCCTCTCCGGTACCGATCGGGTGCTGGGGGTCTGCTTCGGTGCAATTCGCGGGGTGCTGATCGTCAGTGCCCTGCTTTTTTTCATGGATACCTTCACCAGCCTCTCCCAGAGCGACTGGTGGGTGGCGTCCAAGCTGGTGCCGGAGTTCAAGCCGGTGATCCAGTGGTTTTTCGGGTTCATGTTGAACTCATCCAGTTTTCTTAAACAGGTATAGTGACTTCGAGGTAGCAAAGACATGTGTGGTATTGTCGGTATAGTTGGCACCACCCCCGTCAATCAGGCCCTCTACGACGCCTTGACGGTGTTGCAGCACAGGGGACAGGATGCCGCCGGGATCGTGACCATTGATAGTGGAAACTTCCGGCAACGCAAGGCCAATGGCCTGGTGAAGGACGTGTTTGAAGTGCGCCACATGCAGCGTTTGCAAGGGAACATCGGCATAGGTCATGTCAGATATCCCACCGCAGGTAGCTCAAGTGCCGCTGAAGCCCAACCTTTTTATGTGAACTCGCCCTACGGCATGGTGCTGGCCCATAACGGCAACCTCACCAACGCCAAGGAGCTCAAGGAGCAGCAGTTCAAGGTCGCCCGCCGTCACATCAACACCACCTCCGACTCGGAAGTGCTGCTGAACGTGCTGGCCCACGAGCTGGATCGTTGTGACAAGATGGCCTTGCGCCCCGAAGATATCTTCGCCGCGGTGCGCAGAACCCATCAGCAGATCCGCGGCGCTTATGCGGTGGTCTCGCTGGTGATTGGTCATGGTCTCATCGGTTTTCGCGATCCCAACGGCATTCGCCCGCTGATCCTCGGTCGTCGTCAGGACGAGCAGGGCCAGGTGGAGTACATGCTCGCCTCCGAGAGCGTGGCGCTCGACGCCATCGGTTTCGAGACGGTGCGGGATATTGCGCCGGGTGAAGCCATCTACATCACCGAGCAGGGCCAGCTCTTCTCCGAGCAGTGTGCGGAGAACCCGCAGATGAGCTCCTGCATCTTCGAATACGTCTACTTCGCTCGTCCCGATTCGTGCATCGACAAGGTCTCGGTCTACGCCGCCCGCCTCAACATGGGTCGCAAGCTGGGTCAGAAGATTGCCCGCGAGTGGGAAGATCTCGACGTCGATGTGGTTATCCCCATCCCCGAGACCTCCTGTGACGTGGCGCTGGAGATCGCTCACACCCTGGATCTGCCATACCGTCAGGGCTTCGTGAAGAACCGCTACATCGGCCGTACCTTCATCATGCCGGGTCAGACCCAGCGCAAGAAGTCGGTGCGTCGCAAGCTCAACGCCATCAGCTCCGAATTCAAGGGCAAGAAGGTGTTGCTGGTGGATGATTCCATCGTGCGTGGTACCACGTCCGAGCAGATCATCCAGATGGCCCGTGAAGCGGGGGCAGCCAAGGTCTACTTCGCCTCGGCGGCGCCGGAAATTCGCTTCCCCAACGTCTATGGCATCGACATGCCCACCGCCAACGAGCTGATCGCCCACGGCCGTGAAGTAGAAGAGGTGTGCAAGCTGATTGGCGCTGACGGTCTGATTTTCCAGGATCTGGAAGATCTGGAAGCCGCCGTGCGGGAGATCAACCCGGATCTGCGTCACTTCGAGACCTCGGTGTTCAATGGCCACTACGTCACCTCCGACGTGGACCAGTCCTATCTGGATCACCTCAATGCCCTGCGCAACGATGACACCAAAGCGGTGCGTGAATGGCAGGAAGGCACCAGCAATCTGGAAATTTTTAACGAAGGCAGTTAAACGTTTGCGGTTTTGCCGGATGGGATAGCGAGATGGGGGCCAGTGGCCCCCATTGTCGTTTCTACCTTGCACGGGCAGAAGGGGTAGGGGGTATCTGTTTGAAAAACATCCGTTTATCTTGCCGGATATGGGCATGGCCAGCGGGATCCGCTAGCATAGGCGGCAACATATATGACCGATACGCTTTTAAGAGACGAGAGTTCAGATGGATGATCTGTTAGCCCCAGTGCGCCAGTTTTTGCAGTGCGAGACCCCGGATGAGTGGGTAGAGATGGCGCGGGATCCGGCCCGTTTACCGACCCTGCTCATCGATCACGCCAACTGCGAGACCAAGGCTGCACTCACTGCCCACAGTCTGGTGCGCCGCTACTGCCTGCCCAAGGGCAAGCGCCATCTGCTGCCCAAGCTGGAGTTTTATCGCGAGCTGGATGCCATTCCGGAGAAGGCCGAGATCCTGGGCAAACGCAGCATGGGGGAGTCTGATCGCACCGTCTTTGCAGAGCTGGAGCGCAATCCACTGCTGTTTCCTATGGTGAGACTCATTCAGGAGGAGCTGCATCACTTCGAGCAGGTGCTGGAGATCATGCAGGCCCGCGGCATCGAATACGGGCCGGTGACGGCCTCCCGCTATGCCCGCCAGTTGATGCAGCATGTGCGCACCCATGAGCCGGCCACCATCGTCGACAAGATGATCATCGGCGCCTATATCGAGGCCCGCTCCTGCGAGCGGTTTGCCAAGTTGGCGCCCCATCTGGACGAGGAGCTGAGCCGCTTCTATGTCTCTTTGCTGCGCTCCGAGGCGCGCCACTATCAGGATTACCTGAGCCTGGCTGAACAGTACGCAGGGGAGGATATCGGCGAGCGGGTGGCCTTCTTTGGCAAGCTGGAAGCCGAGCTAATCTGCTCGCCGGATCCGCAGTTCAGGTTTCATAGCGGCCTGCCTGTCACATCTGACAGTTGTTGACGCACAGGGGGCAAACTACTATTGCCCTGTTCCTACTACGAGCGACAAGTAGTTACTTTTGAGCGCAATTCCCGGCCCTGAGCCGGGATCTTTTTTTTGTCGTACGTCCTTCCTGCTTTTGGCGCTCTATGCTGAATCCCTGGCTATTTTTGCGTCTTCCCCTTGCGATGAAATCCTGTTCGATCAGCCGGTTATTGTGGTGATAAAGTGCTCATTCAAGTGGCTCACCCTTGTAGAAACGGGCGAAACCGTGTACTTTTTTGCCTTCGCAAGATTTGAATAACCAATCAATAGGAGCGTGTATGCGCATTGTTCTGTTGGGGGCTCCGGGCGCCGGCAAAGGTACCCAGGCTCAGTTCATCATGGAAAAACACGGTATTCCCCAGATCTCCACCGGCGACATGCTGCGTGCGGCGATCAAGGCGGGCACCGAGCTCGGTCTGAAAGCCAAAGCTGTGATGGACGCAGGTCAGCTGGTCTCTGACGACATCATCATCGGTCTGGTCAAAGAGCGCATCGCTCAGCCGGACTGCGCCAAAGGCTTCCTGTTGGACGGTTTCCCGCGCACCATTCCCCAGGCGCAAGCCATGAAGGATGCTGGTGTCGTGGTTGATTTCGTGCTGGAGTTCGATGTGCCGGACGAAGAGATCGTCAAGCGCATGAGCGGCCGTCGCGTTCACTCCGGCTCCGGCCGTACCTACCACGTGGTGTTCAACCCGCCGAAAGTGGAAGGCAAGGATGACGTGACCGGTGAAGATCTGGTGATCCGCGCCGATGACGAAGAGACCACAGTACGCAAGCGTCTGGATGTATATCATCAGCAGACCGCGCCGCTGATCGGTTTCTACGGCAAAGAGGCGGAAGCGGGCCACACCCGTTATGTCAAGATCGACGGCACCCAGCCGGTTGATATGGTCAGCAAGCAGCTTGCCACCATTCTGGGCTGATCTTTGCTGCCGGCACAGTTTCCCGTGCCATCAGATAAATAAAGAGAAGGGCCCTGTCGGGCCCTTTTTGCATAATGACAGATAGACAGGAAGCCAACGTGACCACGAAAACCGGAATATTGCTGGTCAATCTGGGTACCCCAGCCGCACCGACCACCGCTGCCGTCAAAGCGTTCCTCAGCCAGTTCCTGCACGATCCCCGTGTGGTGGACCTGCCCCGCTACCTCTGGTGCCCGCTGCTCCACTTCATCATCTTGCCGACGCGCTCGCCCAAAGTGGCCAAGCTCTATCAGCAGGTGTGGACCGAGCAGGGCTCGCCGCTGATGGTGATAAGCAAGCAGCAGCGCGCCGCACTGGAGCAGGAGCTCAAGCGGGAGGGGGTCGAGGTGCCGGTGGAGCTGGCGATGACCTATGGTTCCCCGTCAGTGAATGATGGCTGGCAGGCGCTCAAGGCCAAAGGGGTCAACCGGGTGATCCTGTTGCCGCTCTATCCGCAATATTCGGTCAGTACCACCGCCTCGGTCTTCGATGCCTGGAGCAAGGCGATGAAGAGAGAGCGCAATCTGCCGGTGGTACGGCTCATTCGTGATTATCACGCCCATCCCGAATACATACAGGCGCTGGCCATGAGCGTGCGCCGTCACTGGGAGCAGCACGGTCAGGGTGGTCACCTGCTGATGTCGTTCCACGGCATTCCCGAGCGCTACGAGAACGAAGGGGACCCCTATGGTCATCAGTGTCGCCACACCGCCACTCTGCTGGCCGAGGCGCTCGGGCTGGAGGCCGGGCAGTGGACGGCCAGTTTCCAGTCCCGCTTTGGCAAGGAGGAGTGGCTCAAGCCCTACACAGACGTGACCATTGGCGGTATGCCTGCTGCGGGCATCAAGCGGCTCGATGTGATTTGCCCTGCCTTTGCGGCCGACTGCCTCGAAACCCTTGAGGAAATTCAGGTACAGAATCGGGAGATCTTCATGGAGGCCGGTGGCGAGCGGTTTGAATATATTCCGGCCCTCAACAGCGATCAGGCCCACATCAGGATGATGGTCTCGCTCATCTGCCGCGAATTGGCATGAGTGACCGGCAGACAGTCAAACAAGGAGTCGAGTCATGGTACATATCACGCTGATATACGCAGGCCTGCTGGGGCTGCTGTTTCTGGGGCTCTCCTTCTGGGTGGTCAGACGCCGCGCCCAGTTCGGGGTGATGATAGGGCAGGGGGAAGCCCCCGAGCTGCTGGCGGCGATCCGGGCCCACGGTAATTTTGCCGAGTATGTGCCATTGACCCTGCTGCTGATGGCGCTGTGCGAGCTCTCCGGTGCCGGTGCGCTCTGGCTGCATGCCGGTGGCGCCATGCTGTTGGTTGGCCGCATCCTGCATGCCATCGGCATCCAGATCCCCAAAGCCCCCAATGTGCCCCGTTTTCTGGGCACCTTGCTGTTCTGGCTCGCTCTAGGGCTCTTCTCGCTGCTGGCTCTGTTGCAAGGCATGGCGGCCGCCTGAAAACCGGCGCTTTTTTATGCTATGGAGCCACCCCGGACGGGGTGGTTTTTTTATGGTAAAAAGGCAAACGTTTTTCCTTGCAAGCCTTGTCTATACTGACTCCATTATTTAAACAGGGCGACTTTTCGGGGCGGCGGATTGTGTTAAAATCCCGCCCCTCTTTCCCCCAGAGCACAGAACATTGCCATGAAATTTCCCGGTCAGCGCAAGTCCAAACACTACTTCCCTGTCGACAGACGCGATCCCCTGGTTCCGCAAAATCCCTTGTTAACCGAACTGGGCAAAGCCTACGTTGTCGGGATTGATCAGACCCTGGTTGATATTGAAGCCCATGTGGATGAAGACTTTCTGACCCGTTATGGTCTGAGCAAGGGGCACTCCGTCGTCATCAACGACGACGTGGCCGAACGGATTTATGACGAGCTCAAGGCCAACAACATGGTAGTGAGCGAGTTTGCCGGTGGCACCATCGGCAACACGGTACACAACTACTCGGTACTGGCCGACTCCCACTCCATCCTGCTGGGTGTGATGAGTCAGGACATTCGCATCGGTTGCTACGCCTACCGTTATCTGTGCAACACCTCTTCCCGCGTCAATCTGGACTATCTGCAGCCGGTGGATGGCCCCATCGGCCGTTGCTTCACTTTCATTACCGAGTGCGGCGAGCGCAGCTTCGGCATCAACGCCGGCAAGATGAACCAGCTGGATGTGCAGCACATTCCGGAGGATGTGATCAAAGGGGCATCTGCCCTGGTGATCACCGCCTATCTGGTGCGTGGTGACGATGGTGATCCGATGAAAGAGGCGGCCATGACCGCGGTGCGTTATGCCCGCGAGGCCGGTATTCCCGTGGTGCTGACCCTGGGCACCCGTTTCGTCATTGACGAAAATCCCCAGTGGTGGCGCGACTTCATTGCCGAAAACGTGACCGTGCTGGCCATGAACGAAGACGAAGGTGAAGCCCTGACCGGTATCGCTGATCCGCTGGGTGCGGCCGACAAGGCGCTCGACTGGGCCGACATGGTGCTCTGTACTGCTGGCCCCATCGGCCTCTACATGGCGAGCTACACCGACGAGGACTACAAGCGCGAGACCACTCATACTCTGTTGCCCGGCGTTATCCCCGAGTTCAACATGTATGAGTTCAGCCGCCCGATGGCCCGTGCCAAGTGCCGCAAACCGGCCCGTATCTACTCCCACATCTCCCCGTACATGGGTGGCCCGGAGAAGATCAAGAACACCAACGGGGCAGGGGATGGCGCCCTTTCCGCCGTGCTGCACGACATGGTGGCCAACTCCTATCACCGGATGAATGTGCCCAACTCCGCCAAGCACATCTCCGAGTTCCTGACCTACTCCTCACTGGCCCAGGTGTGCAAATACGCCAACCGTGTCAGCTACGAGGTGTTGGCCCAGAGCAGCCCCCGTCTTTCCCGCGGTTTGCCGGAGAAAGAGGACAGCCTGGAAGAGGTTTACTGGGAGCGTTGATCTCCTGAATCCGCAAGACGCCTCCATCGGGAGGCGTTTTTGCTGGCAAATGGGAGTTATCCCGGCTTTTTTCCCGGAATAACCCCAATATGCTTGAGTCCATGTCACTTTTACGACACCATTTGGCCATCGTATTGTCGCCCGACAATGCCGCAGCACCCGAAAGAAAGAGAGAATCCCATGAGCATGCTTAACGACAACCTTGACGCCAATTTCCAACTGTTTATCGAACAAGTCCGCGAGTCGGGTCAGGTGTGGGGTCTGCGCTATGGGGAAGACTGGGTCGTCTGCCGCTCCGCCGAATTTGAAGATGCCGACGTGATGCCGCTCTGGTCTGCCGAAGAGGACGCCCGTCTGCACTGCGTCGACGAGTGGGCCGATTACGAGCCGGAAGTGATCGATCTGGAAGAGTTTCTCGATATCTGGATCAACGATCTGGATGAAGATGATGTACTGGTTGGCCCGAACTGGAACGCCGACCTGGAAGGCCAGGAGCTCGAACCCATCGAGCTGGCCAAGGCACTGGTTGAACTGGACGCCTGAAAGCGCCTCCATTGATGGCCTGAACGCACAGGCCATCGGGACAAAGACCGGCATCCGTGAGGGTGCCGGTCTTTTTTATGGTCGAATGGTCCGATTGATGAGTTAAAAGCCGATTTGCCTTTGCACCTGTCAGGGGGATGGTCCATCATCAACCTTTTGCCAAGGGAGGAGCGCCATGTTTGTATTCGACGTAACGGGAGCTGCGGGTGAGAAGGCCAGCATTCGGGTGCAGGCGCTGGATTGGGCGCAAGCTGGGCCAGTGACCTTCCAGTGCGATGACGATCAGCTGGCGGTCGTGCTTCTGAGCGGTTGTCGTTGCGACGCGGTGGGCTTTTTCAACCTGTTGGCGGGGTGTAAACCTCTCTATATCGAACAGTGGCTCAGCTATCTGCAGGAGAGTGGTCGCATTGGCAAGTGGAGCCATCAGACCGAGAGTCCCGCCGATGGGGACTATCTGGCCAGAGCCGGTCTGGAACACGATGAACTCAATACCTTGCTTGGCCAGGTCTATCAGGTGGCGGGGTTCAATCGCCTGCAAATCAACCGTTACCTCAAGAACCGCCACAACCCCACCACGCTGGCGACCCGTTACGATCAGAAAGAGCTGGAGCGTTATCGCCAGCTCAATGACATCATTCTGACCCTTTTGAAGCTGAAGCATCCTCAGTAAAGAGCCCCAGCTGGCTGATATCCGGTCGCAGCGGTTGCGGCCGGGCGATCAGATAGCCCTGCAAACCATCCACGTACATCCCCTGCAGCAGCTGTTTCTGACCAAGCTGTTCCACCCCCTCTGCAATCACCTGGCATCCCATCCGATGTGATACATCGACGATCATCCGCACGAACTGCTGGTTGGTCTGATCCTGCTCCAGCCCGGTGATCAGGGCAGGGTCCAGCTTGATATAGTCGGGCTTGAGCTCGCGAAACAGGGTAAAGGAGCCGATCCCCTTGCCGAAATTGGCGATGGCCGAGCGGCTACCATTACGGCGCAGCAGCTCAAACACCCGCTTGGCGCCGGTCAGGTTGCGCTCCAGATGCTCTTCATCCAGTTCGAACACCAGATTGGCGCTGGTATTGGGATCTTTGAGCAGCTGGCGGTCAAGCCAGATCAGGAAGGCGCTGTTTTGCAGCAGGTTGGGGGAGAGGTTGATCCCCCAGCGACTCTGGTTGGCACCAAAGGCCCGGTACTGGCGCATGATGTGGGTAATGACCAGCTGCTCCAGCCGCATCACCATATCCAGCCGCTGGGCCATGGCAAACAGGGTGTCGGTGGGCAGGGCGGTGCCGTCATTGCCGCTGAAGCGGGTGTAGATCTCGTTGTAAGCCAGCATGCTGCGGTGCAGGGGCTGGATTGGCTGATAGGTAAAGCTGAGCCGCTCCTGCGCCAGCACTTCGGTCAGCACGTCGCGCCAGTGGTGTTGCCCCTGCAGATCGGAGGCGCTGTCATCCTGCTGGATGGCCCAGCCGTTGATGGTTTCGGTCTGGGCGCGAGCCAGCGCCAGATCCGCTCTGGCCAGCACGGCTTCGATTTTCTGGCCGCTGCTGAGCTTGGTCAGCCCCGAGTAACCGGTGCTCTCCAGCTCGTGCTGATCCTGATAGTGATCGAAGGCCACCTTCAAATCCTGCCCCAGCAGATGGGGAGGAATATTGGCCACCGGTTGCACCAGCACGGCGAAATCAGCCCCCGAAATGCGGTAGACCTGATTGCCCGGGAAGCGGCTTACCACCCGCTTGATGAGAGCGGCCATGTCCTTGATGTAGGCATCACCAGACTGGAAGCCGCGCTGGGCGTTGATCTTGCCAAGCTCGGTGGCACGGATCAGCACCAGGGTCGCGGTCTGGGTGTCCTGATCCCGCTGCAGCAACTCGGTCATGTCGCGGCGAAATGCATGACGGTTGAGTAGCTGGGTCAGCTCGTCGGTGGTGGCCAGATTGCTGAGCTCGGTCAGCTGGCGATGAGCGCTCTGCTCGGCGCTTTCGAACTGTTCCAGCAGCTGTTGCAGCACCTCCTGGGAGGTGGGCTCATCGAGTTGTGAGGGATCCCGCCCCCTGATCGCCTTGACCCAGGTGAGCTCCTGATGCTGGAGCATGCCATCCATGGTGCGGATGGCCAGCATCAACAGCAGGATCATGCCAAGCAGTGTGGTGGCCAGAATAATGGCCAAAGTGAGCGGTGTGCTCTGAAGGGCCAACCAAACTGCTTGCAGGAGCAGCAGGGGTATGGTCACTATGGTGGCGATCAGAAAGAGGGTACGTCCGAGCTTGTGAACCATCTTGTCATCCTTGAAGTGGCTGCTTTGTGGGGGA
This sequence comes from Aeromonas sp. s8, assembly GCF_040907785.1. Taxonomy (NCBI): domain Bacteria; kingdom Pseudomonadati; phylum Pseudomonadota; class Gammaproteobacteria; order Aeromonadales; family Aeromonadaceae; genus Aeromonas; species Aeromonas sp. s8. The sequence goes on along the minus strand of NZ_JBFOCL010000007.1, from coordinate 112,585 downwards.
ATTTTAACCAAGCTGGCGGAGCAAAGCATGCTATTCCTCGCAACTCGGTGAAAAGGGTCAATTGAGATCGGTTAAATGTGAGTGAAACCACTTTCACAGGTGCCGAAACAGGCGAAGATGAGTTGAAAATAGATCAAACAAGGCAGAGGTAAATCATGTTGTTAGAGCCCGAAAATAGTGCCAAAGCACGACAATTATTGAACCAGAGTATGGCACTGGTGCTGGCGGGTGGACGTGGTAGTCGCCTGAAGCAGTTGACTGACAACCGCGCCAAGCCTGCCGTCCATTTCGGTGGCAAATTCCGGATCATTGATTTTGTGCTCTCCAACTGTATCAACTCGGGGATCCGCCGGGTTGGTGTAGTCACCCAATACAAATCTCACAGCCTGCTGCGTCACCTGCAATCGGGCTGGTCCTTCCTGCGTTACCAGATGAACGAATTCATCGACCTGCTCCCTGCCCAGCAACGGGTGGACGAGGTGCACTGGTATCGCGGCACCGCCGATGCCATCTATCAGAACGTCGATATCATCCGCGACTACGGCCCCAAATACCTGGTGGTGCTGGCGGGGGATCACATCTACAAGATGGATTACGCTGCCATGCTGCTCGACCATGTGCGCCTTGGTGCCAAGGTGACTGTGGCTTGTATCGAGGTGCCGCGGGCCGAGGCATCCGCCTTCGGGATCATGGATATCGACGAGCAGCGCAAGATCCGCGCCTTCGTCGAAAAACCGGCCAATCCGCCCGCCATGCCAGGTTGCGAAGATCGCTCGCTGGCCTCCATGGGGATCTATATCTTCGAGGCGGAGTACCTCTACCAACTGCTGGAGGAGGACATTCTCAATCAGGACTCCAAACACGACTTCGGGATGGATGTGATCCCCCGCATCGTGGAGGAGGGGATGGCATTTGCTCACCCCTTCAACATGTCCTGTGTCGGGGCGCGCGAGGGGCAAAAGCCCTACTGGCGTGACGTGGGTACGCTGGACTCGTTCTGGGAAGCGAACATGGATCTCGCCTCCGTGCTGCCCGAGCTCGACATCTACGATCAGAACTGGCCCATCTGGACCAGCCAGACCCTGACGCCACCGGCCAAGTTCGTGCAGGATCGCAATGGTCAGCATGGCATGACCATCAACTCCATGTTCTCGGGCGGGACCATCGTCAGCGGGTCGTTTGTGCTTAACTCGGTGCTCTTTACCAATGTGCGGGTGCACTCCTTCTGCACCTTGGATCAGGCCATCATCTTCCCCGGGGTCGAGATTGGTGCCGGTTGCCGTCTGCGCCGGGTGGTGGTGGATAAAGGGTGTGTGCTACCCGATGGGCTGGTGGTGGGCGAGAATGCCGATGAGGATAGCCGTCGCTTCTACCGCTCCGAGCAGGGGATTGTGCTGGTGACCAAGGAGATGCTGGACAAGCTGGTTTGAGGAAGGCCCTTGAAACTGTGTCAGACGCTGTAATGCAAAGGGAGCCAATCTGGCTCCCTTTTTCATGCTGGTGAATGGCGAGGATTATTCGCTAACCACCGCTTTGGCGGCCATCACCATGGCTGTGCCGTGCTTGCCACCGGCAGCGGTTACTTGCGGTACGCCATCTTCATCGGTGTCGCTGCCGGCACCTTCGATGATGTTCTCGCCGGAGTCACCGATCCACTCGGCCATCTGCATGCCACCGTTGACGGTGCCACGGAACCAGCTGACGTACTGACCGGTCAGCTTGGCCAGCTCCAGCTCGGGCGCCTTCTCGGCCCCTTCGTTGCGCAGGTTCAGCATGGCAGAGCGCAGGGCGCCGGAGATGGCAGCCTGGGTCCAGGGAGTGTATTCACCCTGTTTACCCGCCAGCCAGGTGCCCGCCTTGTCATTGAAGTAGGCCTTGTCGGCAGCGATAAACAGCTCGCGGGCGGCAGTGCGGTACTTGGCATCGGAGGTAGCGAGGAACGCGGCGGTCAGACCACGGATGGCGGCGAACTGCGCATCGATGGAGTGGCCGGCATCGAGCTTGCCACCCAGGGTGATGCCGTCATGCACCAGACCATTTTTGCCCTTGAGGTTGGCAAGGATGAAATCGGCCTGCTTGCGGATAAGCTCAAGCGCTTGCTGACCCTGCTTGGTCTTGAGGTTCAGCTCGCCATTGTCACCGGCGGCGTAACCGACCGGCAGCGCGTCCTGAGCGCGCTGGAAGATCTGCAGGGCGACCAGTGCGTAAGCGGCGTCAAAGGTGGTGACGTGCTTGCCCTGTTTGCCTGCCTGCCAGCTGTCGACCAGGGTGCCAGCCTTGGCATCAAAGTGCAGGGCTACCAGGTTCTTGAAGGTGAGGTTGGAGAGATTGATCGCCAGCGAGAAGGCATCGCTGCCCGCGACCGCTTTGCCCAGGTCATTGGTCTTGTTGGCTGCCGGTGCGGCGGCAAACGGCGCGCCGTCAAACACGGCGTGGAAGGCCGGGTTCTGGTTGGTGTTGGCGCTGCGCTGATCGCTGAAGGCATAGAACTCGGAGAGCGGCCACAGCATCATCCAGGCATCGCGCAGCTGGGCGGAACCATCCACCACCTCCAGCTTGCCGATGGCACCGGCATCGTTGTTGCTGGTTTCGGTCACTTTCACCTGATGGGGGAAGTAGACAACGCCCTTGGCCGGATCGTACTGCGGGGTGATCTTGGCGCCCAGTTGCTTGCCATCGAAGCCAAGCTGGTTCTGCATGATGGCCAGCTTGTCGATGGATTGCTCGGTCAGCATCATGCCGTTGAAACCATCGGCGGCAGAGACGCCCAGCTTGTGCTTGCCATCCTGATCCATGGTGGCGGAGGCGGCTTCTACCTCTTCATCGGTTTCGGCTACGTGCATGCCGCCGAGGAAGTCCTGCGACCACATCACCTCTTTGAGCAGGATGCCGCCCACCGCTGCGGGCACCAGCAGGTTGTCACTGCCGCTCCAGCGCAGGGTGCTGTAGTCACGGAAGTAGGCGGGCACCTGGGTCTTGACGGTTTTCTCGGTCCCTTTGGCGGTCTTGATGGTGATCTGGTCACCATTGACCGGAGTGGTATTCACTGCCTGGGCAAACTCCGGGTTGGCGGAGGCGTAGGGCAGGGAGAGGGGATACATGCCCTGCGGCACTTCATCAGCCGGGAAGCCAACTGCGTCGGCCATGGCCAACACCCGTTGCCCCAGAGAGGCCATGGTGCCGCCACGGGCCAGGTTTTGCGGCCCGTTCACCAGATGCGGGCCCATGCCGGATTGGTAGTTGAGGGCGTACATCGCCTCTTCGGAGTATTCGTAGGATTCGATGCCGGCAGCGAAGTCGAACGGGGTCGGCTCATCGGCACGGTTGGCATCCAGCACATCCAGATCCAGCCCCAGCGCTTCGGCCAGCGGTTCACCGGAGAGCTCGAATTCGGTATAGGCCAGCATGTTGGCGGCGGTATTGAATGTCTTGTCTTCGACCTTGACGGCAGCGTGTGCGGCGCCGCTGATCAGTGCGCAGGCGATCGCCTGAACCAGTACGGTTTTTCTCATGTCCCTTCTCACCATTGGTTTTATTATTGACGCTTCTCATAACGAATCTAAATGAGAATGGTCTGCATTATGCTGTGTTGAGGGGAACTTGAGAAGTAAAAAACCGTCCCATTCGGCTGCACGTTAAACCGGGTGTGCGCTGTCGAAGAGGACGGTTATCTGTTTATTGCGATGAAAGTGCCAGTGCGGCGGCGATCAGAGCACCTTGAACGGGATCACCAGACGGCCCGGCTCTACCTTGAGGGCTTCAACCTTCTCTTTGATCCTGGCTTCGTTCTTTCGGCTGCTGTCGAGACGATAGACCGGGGTTTGCGACAGGAACAGGGAGAGCGACTGATTGAAGGTGGGCAGGATGGGGGTCAATGCGGCACCTATGTTGGCCGGATCGGTCTGAACCGAGACCAGTTCGAGATCACGCAGGTAGATAGCGCCCTGATCGGCCACATAGTCCGGGCGGGCACTCAGGGCAAAGCGGATCTTCATCTGCTGGTTGCCAAGGGGGCTGCTTACCTGCAGATCACCGGCAGCATCGAGTTCGATGCGATCCAGTTGTTTGCGGCCGATACGGCTCTGCATCTCGTCCAGACGGATCTTGCTCGACATGATGCCGGGGATCCCCAGCTGTTTTTCAAAAGAGACCTGATCTTTGAGGTACTGGTTGATTTCGGCCTCGCTGACGTTGTACTGGGTCAGGGAGCAGGCCCCCAGCAGCAGGGCGAGGGGGAATAACAACAACTGTTTCAACATGATGGATTCCGCTTGGGCAACTATGATGGCGCTATCTTACGCGATAACGGGCGTGGAATGAGAGCCTCATACCGTGGGAAATCACGGAGTTGCTGCATTCCCGATTGTTTTTTGGCAACCGCCGGGTTCATCATCGACGGGTGAGCGGAATAGGGCCGATCAGTTGGCTGCGGGTGTGGGTCTACGCACAGAGAACGAGGAGAGCGTAATGGTTCGGATGGGCAAGGTTGGCCGCAGGGCGCTGCTGTGGCTTGGCTGCATGATGGGACTGTGGAGCCCATCGCTGTGGGCTGAGGTGAAAGTGATCCCGGTCTTCGAGGCGCAGGCGGCGGTGCAGACCCTCAAGGAGATCTATCCCCAGCTTGGGGTGAGTACCATGGGTAATCAGCTGGTGCTGAGCGGGACGCCAGCCCAGCTGCAGGAGGCCGAAGCCACGCTGGCGCAGATCAACCTGCCACCGCAAAGCCTGCTTATCGAGTGGCGGGTGGAGGGGGCCGCCAGCGGTCAGCAACTGGGGGGCTCAATCAGTCGCGACGAGGCCAAGCGGCAGTGGCTGGTCGATGGCAACGCCCGGCAGTACCAGCGCAGCCAGAACGACAGCTGGCAGGTGCGCGGGCTGTCGGGCCGTCCCGTGCTGCTGCAGATGGGCTCCTATCAGCCGGTCACCTTTTATCAATGGAACGGGGGGACTGTGGTGGGGATGATGCCGCTGGTGAACGGCCTCTATGCCACGGCCACCTTGATTGGCGATCGGGTGCAGATTGCGCTCAGCAGCGAACAGGCGAGGCTGGATCAGGGCACCATCAATCGTGGGCAGAGTGCCACCGAGGTGAGCGGGGCCCCGGGCCAGTGGCTGACGGTGGGAGAGCTTTCGACCAATTCTGTGGATCAAGGGAGCAGTCTCGGTACCCAGCTACAGGGGGGGCGAGGTAGCCAGAGCGAGCGCCAGACCCTGCAGATCCGGGTCACTCGTCAATAGGTGTCAGCCCCGTCAGTGGGGCTGATCTGCGGCATATTCCCGTAGTTGGCGACTGCGCAGCAGATACCAGAGTGACCAGAGGCTGGCGACCAGCACCAGTGCGGTGGGCCAGCTGAACGACCACTTTTGCAGATTGAGGCTGTGCAACTGCATCAGCAGGCCGCTGACGGCAGAGCAGAGTAGCAGCAGCGGGCTGTGGCGCCGGAGTCTGGCGCGAATGCTTTGGGTCTGCTGATAGGTGCCGCCGCAGGCGAGCAACGCCAGCATGGCGGGCACGTCGGTCAGCAGGCTGATGTAGAGGGTGATCTTGTCCGGATAGAAGAGGGTCAGGATCTCGCTGCCGCTCTCGCGGGTGACCCCTGCCATCAAAAAGAGCCAGACCGAGCGGGTCAGCAACAGGGCGATGGGCCAGAACCAGAGGGGCGGGCGCAACTGGCCGTGATCGTCATATCGGTGTTCGGGGTAGAGGGTCATGGTTGCCCGTTATCCACTTGAATTGAGTGATGAAGGGGATATGGGGCGACGAAGCGTCCTTTGCAAGGCGTTGGGTGTGGCGCAAATTAATCGGGGGGCCATGCCCCCCAATCCGTTTCTTCAGATATCGCAGCGCGCCTCGACGTCGTTACAGCCAGCCTTTGCGCTTGAAGAAGAGGCCGGTGCCGAGCGATGACATCACCATCAGTACCAGTGACATGGGATAACCATACTCCCAGGCGAGCTCCGGCATGCGGCCGAAGTTCATGCCGTAGATACTGGCGATCAGGGTCGGCGGCAGGAAGATCACGGCGGCTACCGAGAAGATCTTGATCACCTTGTTCTGCTCCAGATTGGTCACCCCCATGGAGGCCTCCAGCTGGAAGTTGATCTTGTCGAACAGGAACTGGGTGTGGGGCAAGAGAGATTCCACGTCGTGCAGCATCTCGTCGATCCACTTGTTCTGCTCAAGGCTCATGCGCTGGCGCAGGCTGCGTTTGAGGAAACGCAGGGCGCGGCGGGTATCGTGCAGAGAGAGACGGATCTGGCCGTTGGCCTCTTCCTGTGCCATCAACTCTTTCAGCATGGGGTTGATCTGATCCGGCTCGAAGATCTGATCGGCGGTGTTTTCCAAGGTCTTGTAACCATCCTCGATAAGGTCGGAGAGGTACTCAACCTTGAGGTTCTGCACCTCCAGCAGGATGTCGAGGGCATCCTCCACCTCCAGCCGATCCTGGCGCATATAGTGGCGCAGCAGGCGCACCAGCCCGATGTCATCTTCACGAATGCTGATCAGCAGGTTGTTGCGCAGGGTAAAGGAGACGTGGACACCCTTGGTGTCACGACCGATCCGCTGGGGAAACAGGGAGTGAATGTGCAGACCATCGGTATCCCAGTAAAAACGGGCGGATGCTTCGATGTCGTCGAGCTCTTCCTTGTCGGGGACCTCTTCCAGGAACAGGCCCGTCAACCATTCTCGCTCTGCCGTATCCGGCTTGTAGGCATCCAGCCAGACCGTGTTGTCAGGTACTATGTCGTCAGGCCCGAGCGTGACTATATCCAGCACCTTGTTGTTGAGAATGTAGGCGGTGATCATCTGTCCCCCCTTAAAAAGTCATGGGTAATCAGGGATGGTTGCACAGGTCATGCGGCCTTAGATCGCTGCAGAAGGCGATCCCGTGGATAAGCAGATCGGGCCGATGGAAAACCTGAATGCGGCGAACTATACAGGGGCGGGCCGCGCTTGTCAGGGGCTATTCATCAGGGATTCAGCTTGTTTGTTCAAAAAAACAGCGAGGTCGGATCACCTGAGCGGCCTATGCGGGGTAGAACCCAGCCTTTGGCTGGGGGAGGGCTAGCTGGGGCTGCTTGTTGCCGCTGCCCCGCTTCATTACATATTCGGATAATTGGGCCCGGAGCCCCCCTGTGGCGGTGTCCAGACGATGTTTTGACTGGGATCTTTAATGTCACAGGTCTTGCAGTGAATGCAGTTGGCGGCGTTGATCTGCAGTTTGGCCGCGCCTTCCGTTTCCAGCACTTCAAACACCCCGGCCGGGCAATAGCGTTGGGCGGGTTCGGCCCAGGTGGGCAGATTGACCTCGACCGGAATGCGCTCGTCCTGCAGCTTGAGGTGGCCAGGCTGATCCTCGTCGTGACTGGTGTTGGCCAGATACACAGACGAAAGTTTGTCAAAGCTCAGCTTGCCATCGGGTTTGGGATAATGGATGGGCTCGCAGCGGCTGGCCACGCGCAACTGACGGTAATCGTGAGCCTTATCGAGCAGTTTGAAGGGCGAGTTTGCGCCAAACAGCCGTTGCTCCAGCCAGTTGAAGGCACCGCCCAACCAGGGACCATAGCGGTGAAGCGCCGCGCCGAAGTTACGCGCTGCCTTGAGTTCGCGGGCTAGCCAGCTCTGGTGCAGCTCGTCACCATACTGGGCCAGATCCCGGCCTCCCTCATCGCCCCCCCGCAGCGCCATCGCGACGGTTTTTGCCGCCAGTATCCCCGATTTCATGGCGGTGTGGATCCCCTTGATGCGGGAAAAGTCGAGGGTGCCGGCATCGCAGCCGATCAGCAGGCCGCCTGGGAAGTGCATGCGGGGCAGGGCGTGCCAGCCCCCCTTGGTGATGGCGCGGGCGCCATAGCTGATGCGCTCCCCATCTTGCAACACGCCGGCGATAAGCGGGTGATGCTTGAAGCGCTGGAATTCGTCGAACGGGCTGAGCCAGGGATTCTGGTAGTTGAGATCGACAATCAGCCCGACCGCGACCTGATCCCCCTCCATGTGATAGAGATAGAAACCGCCGTGACTATTGCCGCCCCCCTGCTTGCCAAGGGGCCAGCCACTGCCGTGCAGCACCTGTCCTGCTTTGCCTTGGCCAGCAGGCAGTTGCCACAGCTCCTTGAAGCCGATGGCATAGTGCTGGGGCTGGGCAGGGCTTGCCAGATTGAATGTGGCGATCAGCTGCTTGCCGAGATGGCCGCGGGCACCCTCGGCAAAGAGGGTGTAGCGGCCGAGCAGCGCCATGCCGGGCACATGATCAGCTTTTGGATTGCCCGCCCGATCCAGCCCCAGATCGCCGGTGATCACCCCCTTGACCCGGCCCGCTTCCATGATAAGTTCGCTGGCGGTAAATCCCGGGTATATTTCGACTCCCAGTTTTTCCGCCTGTTGGCCAAGCCAGCGGCAGAGATTGCCCAGACTGACCACATGGCAACCCTGATTGTGCATCCGGGGCGGCACCGCCCAGGCGGGGAGTTGCAGGGAGCGGTTCTCGCTTTGCAGCAAATGCACCTGATCGTCGTTGACCGCTACCCCGAGCGGTGCCTGCTGCCAGCTTTGTGGCAGCAGCTCCTTGAGGGCGATGGGGTCGAGCAGCGCACCGGAGAGCAGATGGGCGCCAATTTCGGCACCTTTTTCCAGCAGGCAGACCGAGAGGTTGGCATCCTGCTGTTTCAACGCGATGGCGGCGCTGATCCCCGCCGGGCCGCCACCTACGATGACGACATCAAATTCCATTGCTTCCCGTTCCATCTTGCCTCTGCGCTCTGGTTGGCCTAGGGTAATGCTGGTAGTTTACGTAAACGTAAAGCAGTTGTAAGCAAAACTGAACAAGAAAAAGCAAAAAATCAGGGAAGAGCGTACTGCAACAAACGCAGAGGCACACTAATGAATTCAATCCAAAGAGACGAGGCATGACCCCATGAAGCTGCTGGTCGCAATCAAACGGGTAGTCGACTACAACGTCAAGATCCGGGTGAAGGGAGACGGCTCCGACGTGGAGCTGGCCAATGTGAAGATGGGGATCAACCCCTTTTGTGAAATTGCGGTGGAGGAGGGGGTCAGGCTGCGGGAAGCCGGGGTTGCCAGCGAACTGGTGGTGGTGACCTTTGGCCCTGACGCTGCCGCCGAGCAACTGCGCCATGGGCTGGCGCTGGGGGCGGATCGGGCGCTGCATTATGTCACTGATGAGACGCTCACCCCGCTGACTGTCGCCCGCGCCTTGCACAAGGTGTGTGAGCAGGAGCAGCCGGATCTGGTGCTGCTCGGCAAGCAGTCCATCGATTCAGACAACAATCAGGTGGCCCAGATGCTGGCTGCCCTCAATGATTGGCCGCTGGCGACCTGTGCGTCCGCCCTCAAGGTGGAAGCTGGGGAGCTGCTGGTGACCCGCGAAATCGACGGTGGCCTCGAGACCCTCGGCATGCCGTTGCCTGCGGTAGTGAGCGCCGATCTGCGTTTGAATGAACCGCGCTTTGCCTCGCTGCCCAACATCATGAAGGCCAAGCGCAAGCCGCTTGATAGCGCTCCGTTCTCGACACTCGCCGTTGAGGTGACCAACGAGACCCGTTTGCTCGGGGTGATGGCGCCGCCAGCCCGCAGCGCCGGGATCAAGGTGGGCTCGGTGGACGAGCTGGTGGACAAACTCAAACACGAAGCGAAGGTGCTGCCATGAGCGTGCTGATCATTGCCGAACATCATCAGGGCCATCTGGCCGACAACGTGGCACAACTGGTCACCGCCGCCGGAGCCATCGGCGGTCAGGTCGATCTGCTGTTGCTCGGGCAGGGGCTGACCGAGGCGGGTGAACAGGCGGCAGCTCTCGGCGGTGTCGACAAGGTTCTGCTTGCCGAACATCCCCTGCTGGCCGACGGGCTGCTGGATGGGGTGGACAAGCTGCTGGCCACCTGGTGTCAGGGTTACAGCCACTGCCTGATGGCGGCGAGTGCCATGGGCAAGGCGCTGCTGCCACAGGTGGCGGCCCGGCTCGGGGTGGAGATGCTCTCCGAGGTGACGGCTATCGAGAGTAACGACACCTTCCTGCGCCCCATCTATGCGGGCAATGCCATTGCCAGAGTGGCAAGCTCGGCGCCCGTCAAAGTGATGACAGTGCGGGCCACCGCGTTTGCCAAGGCGGCGACGGGCGGACAGGCTCTCATCGAGCACTTGGCCGTGCCCGAATTCGCTGGCCGTACCCGGCTGGTCGAGCGCCGCGCGGTGCGCTCCAGCAGGCCCGAATTGACCGCCGCCCGGGTGGTTGTCTCAGGTGGCAGGGCACTGGGCTCCAAGGCGCAGTTTGCCCTGATTGAGGCGCTGGCCGACAAGCTGGGTGGGGCGGTGGGGGCATCGCGGGCCGCCGTTGATGCGGGATATGTCGCCAACGATCTGCAAGTGGGGCAGACCGGCAAGGTGGTGGCGCCCGAGCTCTATATCGCGGTCGGCATTTCGGGGGCCATCCAGCATCTGGCGGGGATGAAGGAGTCGAAGGTGATCGTGGCCATCAACAAGGACAGCGACGCCCCCATCTTTCAGGTGGCGGACTACGGGTTGGTGGGGGATCTCTTCACCCTGCTGCCTGAGCTCACCGCCAAACTGTAAATTTGTCAGAAATGGCTGGGCTGTGGTCGTTTATGCGCTCTGCCCGCCATTTCTGTGCATGTTCCCTGCAAGCCCTGACCCGTTCAGGGCTTTTTCTACTGCAAGGGGGAGGCAGAGTGACGGTAAAAGGTTGAGCCAGCTCCCAAAAAGCCTTTGATCCGCTGGCTGCTCTTGTGTAAAACCTGACAAGTCATCGATTACTCTCATCCACTCACGGAAAGCGTCATGAGCAAACAGATTTACAACTTCTGCGCCGGCCCCGCCATGCTGCCGGTTGAAGTCATGGAGCGCGCCCAGCGCGAATTTTGTAATTTTCAGGGGCTGGGAGCCTCGGTCATGGAGCTTTCCCATCGCGGCAAGCCCTACATGGCGGTTGCCGAGAAGGCCGAAGCGGATCTGCGCGAGCTGCTGGCGGTGCCGGACAACTACAAGGTGCTCTTCATGCACGGCGGCGGCCGCGGTCAGTTCTCCGCCGTGCCCATGAACCTGCTGGGCGGCGCCAACAAGAAGGCGGACTTCCTGCTGACCGGCGTCTGGTCCCAGAGCGCGGTGGATGAAGCCAAAAAGTATGGCGATATCCAGACCTTCCAGGGGGTTGCCAAGAACGAGCAGGGGATCTCCCACCTGCTGCCGACCCCGGCGTTTCGCTCCGATGCGGCTTATGTTCACTACTGCCCGAACGAAACCATTGACGGCATCGAGATGTTCGACATCCCGGCCACCGGCGAGGTGCCGCTGGTAGCAGATCTCTCCTCCACCATCCTCTCCCGTCCTCTCGACGTGAGCCGCTTTGGCATCATCTATGCCGGTGCCCAAAAAAATATCGGGCCGTCCGGGCTTGCCATCGCCATCGTGCGCGATGATCTGCTGGAGCAGGCGAGAGCCGATGTCCCCTCGATTTTCGACTACAAGCTCACTGCCAAGAACGACTCCATGTTCAACACGCCGCCCACCTACGCCTGGTATCTGGCCGGTCTGGTGTTCGAGTGGCTCAAGGAACAGGGTGGCCTCGAGGCGATGGAAGCGCGCAACAAGGAGAAGGCCGACTTCCTCTATGACTATCTCGATCAGTCGAGCTTCTACGGCAATCAGGTGGATGTCAGCTGCCGTTCGCGGATGAACATCCCGTTCCAGCTGAAAAATGCCGAGCTGGACAAGCAGTTCCTGGCCGAATCGGAAGCCGCTGGCCTGCTGGCCCTCAAAGGGCACCGCATCGTCGGTGGCATGCGCGCCAGCATCTACAACGCCATGCCGCTGGAGGGAGTGAAGGCCCTGGTGAGCTTTATGGATGGTTTTGCCAAGCGCAACGGCTGAGAACAGAGCCCCTATGTGTTTGCTGGTGGCCTCTCGTGACAACCAGTGAGCCGCTTCCAGCTATTGCAGTGATTGAAGACGCCGGGGATACCCCGGCGTCTTTTTTTCAACAGAACCAGCGCGCTGGCGTTTGCCGTGCGATTTCCCCTGAAAGTGCCCTTGCCGAGCGGGACGCAGGCTGTTAACGTCCGGACAGGCGTTTATTTTTGAGATAGCACAGGAAGTCTATGAATTCGTTGCGTTTGGAACCCATTTCTCGTGTGGCCGGTGAGGTCAATCTGCCCGGCTCCAAGAGTGTCTCTAACCGTGCGCTGCTGTTGGCGGCGCTGGCTCGTGGCACCACCCGTTTGACCAACCTGCTCGACAGCGATGACATTCGTCACATGCTGGCTGCGCTGACCCAGCTCGGGGTCAAGTACAAGCTCTCTGCCGACAAGACCGAGTGTACCGTGCAGGGTCTGGGTCGCAGCTTTGCGGTGAAAGAGCCGGTCAATCTGTTCCTCGGCAACGCCGGTACTGCCATGCGACCGCTCTGCGCCGCGCTATGCCTCGGCTCAGGTGAATATACTCTGGGCGGCGAGCCGCGCATGGAAGAGCGTCCCATCGGCCATCTGGTGGATGCCCTGCGTGAAGCGGGTGCCCATATCCAGTACCTGAAACACGATGGTTATCCGCCGCTGGTGGTGGATGCCAAGGGGCTGTGGGGCGGCGATGTGCATGTCGACGGCTCCGTCTCCAGCCAGTTCCTGACCGCGTTTTTGATGGCGGCGCCGATGGCGGCCGGTGATACCCGGATCCACATCAAGGGGGAGCTGGTCTCCAAGCCTTACATCGACATCACTCTGCACATCATGAAGCAGTTCGGGGTGGTCATCGAGCACGACAACTACAAGCTGTTCTACATCAAGGGCAACCAGACCTACATCAGCCCGGGTGACTTTCTGGTGGAAGGTGATGCCTCCAGCGCCTCTTACTTCCTCGCGGCGGGTGCCATCAAGGGCAAGGTACGGGTCACCGGTATCGGCAAGCACAGCATTCAGGGTGATATTCACTTCGCCGATGTGCTGGAGAAGATGGGCGCGCGCATCACCTGGGGTGATGACTTCATCGAGGCCGAGCAGGCGCCGCTGCACGGAGTGGATATGGACATGAACCATATTCCCGATGCGGCCATGACCATCGCGGTTGCCGCGCTGTTTGCCGAGGGGCCGACCTCCATTCGCAATATCTACAACTGGCGGGTGAAGGAGACCGATCGTCTGCACGCCATGGCGACCGAGCTGCGCAAGCTGGGCGTCGAAGTGGAGGAGGGGCATGACTTTATCACCGTGACCCCGCCGACCCAGCTCAAGCATGCCGAGATCGATACCTACAACGATCACCGTATCGCCATGTGCTTCTCGCTGGTGGCGCTGTCGGATACACCGGTCACCATCAATGATCCCAAGTGCACGTCGAAGACCTTCCCGGATTACTTCGACAAGCTGGCCAGTATCAGCTAGCGTGGCTGATCACTGACAAACCCGTCATCACCGACGCTTCGGGCCCGCGCTGAGCGGGCCTTTTTGCCTTCCTCACCAGCATCGTCATTTCGCTTAGCATCATTTCAATAACTTGCAAGACTGCCATATAAAATAGTTTTGTGATTGCTGTAATTTCCTATTTACACATGCCCTGTCGCGGGCTATGTTGAGATTTCCTAATCGCAGTCATCTAGCAGGAAGCCTTGTCATGCAGCATCAAACCGACGACGTTCGTATCAGTGAAATCAAAGAGTTATTACCCCCGGTTGCGGTGCTTGAGAAGTTTCCGGCTACCGAGGTGGCCTCGTCCACCGTTTTTGAATCCCGTCAGGCCATTCACAATATCCTGGCCGGCGAAGATGATCGTCTGCTGGTGGTGATTGGCCCTTGCTCCATCCACGATCCGGTTGCCGCGCTGGAGTATGGCAAGCGCCTCAAGGCGCTGCGCGACGAGCTGAAAGGTCAGCTGGAGATCGTGATGCGGGTCTACTTCGAAAAACCGCGCACCACAGTGGGCTGGAAGGGGCTGATCAACGATCCGTACCTCGACAATAGCTGCAAGATCAACGACGGTCTGCGCATTGGTCGCAAGCTGTTGCTGGATCTCAACGACATGGGACTGCCAACCGCCTCCGAGTTCCTCGACATGATCACCCCGCAATATGTGGCGGATCTGATGAGCTGGGGCGCGATCGGTGCCCGTACCACCGAATCCCAGGTACACCGCGAGCTGGCCTCCGGTCTCTCCTGTCCGGTGGGCTTCAAGAACGGCACTGACGGCACCATCAAGGTTGCCATCGATGCCATTGGCGCTGCCAGTGCGCCGCACCACTTCCTATCGGTCACCAAATACGGTCACTCCGCCATCGTGGCGACCCGCGGCAACCCGGACTGTCACATCATTCTGCGTGGTGGTCGTGAGCCGAACTACAGCGCGGCCCATGTCAGCGAAGTTGTGAAGGGGCTGGAGAAGGCCGGTCTGCCCCAGAAGGTGATGATCGACTTTAGTCATGCCAACAGCAGCAAGCAGTTCAAGAACCAGATGGTGGTGGCCGAGGATGTGGCTGGCCAACTGCGTGCCGGTAGCAAGGCGGTGTTTGGTGTGATGGTGGAGAGCCATCTGGTGGAAGGCCGTCAGGATCTGGTGGAAGGGTGTGAACTCACCGTCGGCCAGAGCATCACAGATGCCTGCATCGGTTGGGCTGATACCGAAGTGTTGCTGCGCAACCTGGCGGATGCCGTTGCAACCCGCAACGCCCGCTAAAGTCATCCCGGCGGCGTAGTTAATCGTCAGCGCGCCGCTGGAACAGCAACGATGCCATTCGGCCAAATCGAATCCATAAAGCAAAAGCGCGACCCTCGGTTCGCGCTTTTTCATATGTGAAGCGGATTACCAACGGTAGGTTTTCAGCAGCGCCTCCAGTTTCTGACACTGCTCCACCAACTGAATGCTGGCGAGGTTGGCGGCGTGCGCCTGACCCAGGGTATCGTTGGAGGTGTTGCGAATATCGCTCACCGAGCTGTCTACCTCATGGCAGACCCTGTCCTGCTCTTCGGCCGACTGCGCCATCTGGGCGTTGAGGTCGTTGATGCGGGCGATGCGCTCGATGATGTTCTGCATGGCTGCCAGAGTCGCTTCGGTCTTGCTGATGCTCTCATCGGCTTTGCTTTTTGCATCCCCGATCACCGTAACTGCGCTCTGGGCCTCATTTTGCAGGGCGGCGATCATCTGTGAGATCTCTTCGCTGGCGGCGCGGCTGCGGTTGGAGAGGGCCCGCACTTCATCGGCCACCACCGCAAAGCCACGGCCTTGCTCACCTGCCCGGGCCGCTTCAATCGCAGCGTTGAGGGCCAGCAGGTTGGTCTGATCGGCAATCCCCTTGATCACCTCGAGCACACCGTCAACCGCCAGGCAGCGGCTGTCGAGTTGCTGGATAACCTGATCCACCCGATCGATCTCTGCCGACATCTCGCCCATGTCGGTGATGGAGTGCTGGGCGAGGCGGCTGGTGTCGGCGGCATCCTGATTGGTGAGGGCGGAGAGCTCGGCGCTGTGGCGGGCATGTTCGCGCACTTCATGAGAGCTGGCGGCCAGCTCGCTGACGGCGGCGGCAACCTGGGTGGTCATCCCCTCTTGCTGGCGGGCCGAGTTTTCGGTCTGGGTCGCGACCTGACGGATCTGGTTTGATTCCTGATAGAGCTGGTGGGTCGCCCCTTCCACCTCCTGCAGGCTGTGGCGGAATCCCTGCACCATGTCATTGACGGCGCGGGTCATCTGTCCCAGTTCATCCCGGCTGTGATTGACCAGGGGGAGGGCGAGGTCGCGCTCTTTGGCCATCCGGATCATGGTGAGTTGCAACTGGCGCAGGGGGTGTTTCACGTAGCGTTGCAATACCCACCAGAGCAAGCCGAAGCCGAGGCTAAAAACGGCGGCCAGACTGCCGCTCAGGATCAGGTTGTTGTGGCGGATCTCGCCGAAGGTGTGGCTGAGGTCATAACTGATCCGCACTGCCCCCATCACGGTTCCTTCATTGACCTGGTGACAGGTGAGGCACTGGGTGCCGCGATACTCCTTGTAGGCTTTGAACGGTTTGATCAGGGTGAGCCGGTTGCCCTGCTGCTCCAGAATGGCTTCGCCCTGATTGATGGCTCGCTCATCGAGGGGATCCTGCGCTTTCTGATCCGGATGACCCGGGCCAAACAGGTTGCTTACTGCTGGCGCGCGCACCAGACGAGCTTCAACGATGCCCGCTTCACTCTTGAGTTTGGTCTGCACTATCTGCCGGTTGGCCATGCCACCTGTCATCATCAGTACGTTCACCTGATCCATATAGGTGTTGGCCATGCTCTCAACCTTCTCCTCTGCCAGCCGGATGGCGAGATCCCGTTGCAGCCAGGCGGAGAGTTCGAAGCAGAGGCCAAAGGTGGTGCTGATGACCAGCGCAAGAGGGAGGAATATTTTCCAGTTCAAGGAGAGGTTATGCATTTTGGGCAAGTTCCATGCGCTTGGTGTTGTTATGTGATCCCGTATCATCTTGATCGTAGACGAAGAAACGGCGGGAGATGGTTCTCTATCGGCACACGATAACCACTCTTGAGTAAATAATCTGTTAAGCAGATCGGTAATGCAGGTTGCCAAAATGCCTTTCGGGCGGGGGGCTGCTCCTCGGGTTGATCCAGAACAAACTGCTAGTAACGATAATCGTTATCATTGTCATTATTTGCTGATAATAGTGACCATCATGAATCTGACCTCTTCCATGACCGGTATTGCCACGCCGGATCCCCTCAAGTTTGCTTTTAGCGCCAAGACCTCGGCTCACGCCAGTCGGGGAGGGATGCGCCCCTTCCCGCTGGATGAGGCTGGCTGGCAGAGCTGGTGGCAGCGAGAGAGTGAAGCTGAGGAGCGTGCCCTCTACATCCATATTCCGTTTTGCCGCAAGCGCTGCAGCTTCTGCAATTTCTTTGAAAATGGCGCCAATCCGGCGCGGATCAACCGCTATGTCAACGCCTTGTGCGCCTCCCTTGCGCAGGCGGCTGACACCCCGCTGGCGCAGAGCATGCCATTTTCAGCCGTCTATGTGGGGGGCGGTACACCGACCGACATGAGCGCCGACGAGTTGGCCATGCTGGCCGCCGTGATCCGCAGTTTCCCGTTGGCGGCCGATGCCGAGGTGACGCTGGAGGGGCGTCTCAACGGCTTTGATGATGAGAAATGGCAGGTGGCGCTGGCCGGGGGCTTCAACCGCTTCTCATTCGGGGTGCAGAGCTTTGATACCCGGGTGCGTCAGCAGGCGGCCCGTTTCGATGACAGGGAGACGCTGCTGACCCGTCTGGGTGAGCTGACCCGGGATGATGCGGCGGTGATCGTGGCGGATCTCATCTTTGGTCTGCCCGGTCAGGATGATGCCGTGTGGCAGCAGGATATCCGTGATGTGATGGCGAGCGGTGTACACGGGGTCGATCTCTACCAGCTCATCGCCATGCAGGGCACCAATCTGGAGCGGGCGCAGGAGAAGGGCACCCTGGATTGGCTCGCCGATGGCCAGCAGCGGGCGGCCATGTATGCCTATGGCGGGGCGCAACTGGAAGCTCACGGCTGGGAGCGTCTCTCTTGCAGCCACTGGCGGCGCAGTCCGGCCGAGCAGAGTCGTTATAACCAGATGGCCAAGCGCGGTGCGGAGATCCTCCCTTTTGGCGCCGGTGCTGGGGGCAGCATTCTTGGCCATGGCTTGATGTATGGGCGTGATCTTGCCCCCTGGCACGATGCGCTGGCCAGTGGCAAGCGGGCGCCCGGGATGGTGATGGGGCGCAATCCCAATGCAAGGATGGACGGTCTGCTGCGTGGCGCCCTCGACAGTGGCGTGCTGGCGCTGGATCGTCTGCCAACGCCTTTTCTGACCCATCTGATGCCGCTTTTTGCCGCCTGGCAGCAGCACGGGCTGGCCGAGATCGAGAATGCACGGTTGCAACTCACCCTCGCCGGACGCTTCTGGAACGTCAATATGCAGGCTGGCTTGTTCGAGTTCTTGCAGCACAATCCGCTCGATGGTTCAGCGCCGCCCAGCCATGGTACCGCCGCGGTGCGCCATTCGCTGGTTTGAGCCCGAGCGGAGCATTTGCACGGAGCACTTGCATGGCTCCGAGCGATCCAAGCCAAAAGAGGGAGCCTTGCAGGCTCCCTCTTTTGGCTTGGCAGTTAGCGTCGCGCGAGCTTACTCGTCGCTGCTGTCCTGATAGCTGTCGCGCATCGCCTTGGGCAGGCGGCGCATCGGAGTAAAGCCGATATCCTCGCCTACCACTTCCCGCTTGCGGGACTTGTTTTGAGGAGCCTGGGCAGGTTTTTTGCTGGCGTCACCCTTGGCTTTGCCCTTGCCCGCGGCTGGCTTGCCCTTGGCATTGCTGCTCTTGGCGTTGGCATGACCGCGAGCCCGAGGCGGGTTCTGCACCGGCTTGCTGCCCGGCAGAGTCTGGCGACTCGGCTTGCCGCTTGGCTCATACCCTTCCAGGATCTCCACGGTCAGGGATTGGCCGATCAGGGCTTCGATCGCCTTGAGCTGACCCAGCTCGTCCTGACTGACCAGCGAGATGGCCTCGCCGCCACGACCGGCGCGGCCGGTACGGCCGATACGGTGGATGTAATCTTCCGCCATCTGGGGCAGTTCAAAGTTGATCACGTAGGGCAGTTGATCGATGTCCAGACCGCGGGCGGCGATATCGGTCGCTACCAACACCCGCACCTCGCCACTGCGAAAATCGGCCAGCGCCCGGTTGCGGGCACCCTGGCTCTTGTCACCGTGGATCGCCACGGTATTGAGACCATCTTTTTGCATCTGCTGGGCGAGGCGGTCGGCGATCTGCTTGGTGCGAACAAACACCAGCACCCGCTGCCAGTTGCCACGGCCAATCATGTGGGAGAGCAGCTCGCGGCGGCGTTCCCGATCTACCTGAATGATGCGCTGGGTCACCTGCTCGGCGGCAGTATTGCTGGGGTCCACCTCGATCAGGGTGGGATCATTGAGCAGATCATCGGCCAGCGCCTTGATGTCGTTTGAGAAGGTGGCAGAGAAGAGCAGGGTTTGCCGCTCTGCAGGCAGCGCCTTCATGATGCGGCGGATGTCGACGATAAAGCCCATGTCGAGCATGCGATCCGCTTCATCCAGCACCAGCACTTCCAGCTGGCTCAGGGTCAGGGCGCCCTGGGTCAGCAGATCCAGCAGACGGCCCGGGGTGGCGACCAGAATGTCTACCCCCAGCTTGATGGCGTCCAGATTGGGCTTGATGCTGACACCGCCATAGGCGATCAGCGTCTTGAACGGCAGGTGGTGGGCATACTTGATGATGCTCTCGCCCACCTGTGCCGCCAGTTCGCGGGTCGGGGTCAGTACCAGTGCGCGCACCTGACGACGGCCACGACCGTGGTTGGCCAGCAGACGCTGCAACATCGGCAGGGTGAAACCGGCCGTTTTGCCTGTGCCTGTCTGAGCGCCGCCGAGCACATCCTGACCGGCCAGAATGGCCGGAATCGCTTGCTGCTGGATGGGGGTTGGCTGTTCGTAACCCAGCTCCTTGACGGCCCGCAGAATATGCGGAGACAGACCCAGTTCGTTGAATGACATGTTCGAGAGAAACTCCTGAGATGAGCCTTTGGCTCAACGGGCAGCCAGCATGGTGGGGCCAGCCACGATATGGAAAAGATAGTGGGGCCGTAATATAGCAAAAGAGCGGCCGATGCGCAGTAGCTGTCGCACCGGCCGCCATACAATCGTTCAACGCAGTGGCGTAAAACGGTGCGGGAGCATCAGAGCATCTCCCGGATCTGCTCGGCCAGACTCTCCGGTTTGGTCTGGGGGGCGAAACGCTCCACCACGTTGCCATCGCGGTCTATCAGGAACTTGGTGAAGTTCCACTTGACGTTTTCGAGCCCCAGCAGCCCCGGTTTCTCTTTCTTGAGCCACTGATAGAAGGGGTGGGCATGCTCACCGTTGACATCGCACTTGGCCATGATGGGGAAGGTGACCGGATAGTCGAGGGAGCAGAAGCGGGCGATCTCGTCCGCATCCCCCGGCTCCTGCTGACCGAATTGGTTGCAGGGGAAGCCTAAAATCACCAGCCCCTTGTGGCCTAGCTCCCGATAGAGGGCTTCCAGCCCTTCATATTGGGGAGTAAAACCGCAGCGACTGGCCACATTGACCACCAGCACTACCTTGCCCGCCAGTTGAGTCAGCGGGTAGGGGGTACCATCCAGTCGTTGCAAAGTGAGATCGGGCAGAGGCATATGAAGATCCTTTCGTGGATGATGCGCGGGTTGTGCCGTGAGTGGTTCGGTCGGTGACAGAGACAAGCGCCGGATGAACAGCAACATGGCGATGCGGATACGGTATCGGCTGGCTCTTGGCACCGCAAGGAGGCCGCGGCGCCTCCTCGTCCCGATTGCAAGGGCCATCACAGTTTCGACAGCCAATACGCTCTTTGGCAGGGCGGGATCACAACTGGCGACAAAAATGCGGGGAGGCGGGCAGCAACTCGCGTATTGATGTTGGGACTTCTCAAGAGAAGCAAACCGGTTTGTGACTTTGCCGGTAAGTCGCTACAAAGCGCCCTCTTTCCACTCATTGTGAGCCAATCTTGGACTATCAAGCTGCCATGGATGCCATTTACACCCGGGGATGGGTGATAGTGGATGATTTTTTGACCGCCGCCGAGGTGGATGCCCTCAAAGCCTGTTTGCCAAGCGAATGGCAACCGGCCGGGATCGGCCGTGACGCCCTGCACCAGGGCAATCCCGACATTCGCCGTGACCAGATCCACTGGCTGGAGCCCTCCCTCGGTGCGCCGGTGGCCGACTACCTCGCCCGGATGGAGTCCCTGCGTCTTGCCGCCAACCGGATGCTGATGCTGGGATTGTTCGACTACGAGGCCCACTTCGCCCGCTATCGCAGCGGGGATTTTTACGCCACCCATAGGGATGCCTTTGCCGGTCGCTCCAACCGCCGTCTTACCACCGTATTTTACCTAAACAACGACTGGCTGCCCGAAGCGGGTGGAGTGCTGCGCATGTATGACGACAAGGAGCAGTTTCTGATGGATGTGAGCCCCAAGGGGGGCCGGCTGGTCATGTTTCTCTCCGAGGAGTTTCCCCACGAGGTACTGCCTGCCAATCAGGAGCGCTACAGTATTGCCGGCTGGTTTCGGGTCAATGGCAACGGCATGGGAAGGGTCGATCCCCCGCGCTGAGTGGCAATGTGTCCCGATTTTGACACAGGGGAGACTTTTCACTGCAAGAAGTGGGGTCATGGGTCTCCCATCAGCTGACAAGGGTTGATCTCCCTTGCTACACTGGCGCGCACTTATGTTCGTATCTGGCTTCGTCCGGTTTTTATGGTGGTTGGCTTATCAAATGGTCATGACGAGGCCGCTTCTCCCAAGGGATCACATCTAATGAAGAACATGCATGTCTTGCTGCTGTGCGGCGGCGGTGGCTCCGAGCACGAAGTTTCTCTGCGCAGCGCCAATTTCCTCGAGCAACAACTGGGCCTTCTGCCCGGTGTCGAAGTGACCCGCGTCGAGATGTTCGCCGATCGCTGGCTCAGTGCCGATGGCCGCGAGTGCAAGCTGGGGCTCGACAAGCTGCTTTCGTTTGACAGCGTGGCCCGTCCGGTGGATTACGTGGTGCCCTGCATCCACGGCTACCCGGGTGAGACCGGCGATCTGCAATCCTTTCTCGAGCTGGCCGGATTGCCTTATCTCGGTTGCGATGCCGAGGCGAGCAAGATCTGCTTCAACAAGATCAGCACCAAGCTGTGGCTTTCCGCCATCGGCATTCCCAACACCCCGTACCTGTTCCTGACCGAGCAAAATGAGGCGGCGCTGGACGAAGCGAAGGCCGCGCTGGCCAAGTGGGGCAAGGTCTTTATCAAGGCGGCCTCCCAGGGCTCTTCCGTTGGCTGCTACTCCGCCAGCAACGAAGCTGACTTGGTGAAGGGCATTGCCGATGCTTTCGGTTACTCCGAGCAGGTACTGATCGAGAAAGCGGTCAAGCCGCGCGAGCTGGAAGTGGCGGTTTACCAGTACGGTGACGAGCTGGTGGCCACCTATCCGGGCGAGATCTGCGTGCCGCAGGACAAGTTCTACACCTATGAAGAGAAGTACAGCAGTGCCAGCCATACCGAGACTGCACTGCGTGCCGAGGGGCTGACCCAGGCGCAGGCTGACGCTATTCACGAGTATGCCCTCAAGGCGTTCCGTCAGCTGAAACTGACTCATCTCTCGCGCATCGACTTCTTCCTGACCGAGGAGGGGGAGATCCTGCTGAATGAAATCAACACCTTCCCGGGCATGACCTCCATCTCCATGTTCCCGAAACTGCTGGAGCATCACGGTCACCGCTTCGCCGACTACCTTGAGCAGATCCTGCGCAAGGCCAGCTAAGCGTGCTCTCCCGCTCGCGGGATGAAGAAGAACCCAATAAAAAATCCCCGCCAATCGGCGGGGATTTTTTTATGCCTTTACCAAGCGGGGCAGGCCAGCTTGAAGGGATAAACAGGCGGGGAGGGGATGACTCTTCCCCGCCTGTTGCTAGCTGTGGGTGTTACCGGCGGTTAGCCGCGAGCCACCCGAAAGCGCACGCTGCGGGAGTGGCACGGCGCCAGCTCGCCAAATTCGCCATCAGCCAGTTCAAGGGGCAGGGGCTGTTCGTCCATCCGCACCGCTTGCCAGTCGCTCAGGGCGTGTTCGCAGCTCACTTTGCCACCCTTCAGCACAGCCTGCTCGCTCGGGTTGTAGACCCGGATCACCAGCGCCTCTTCACCCTCTGCCTTTTTCAGGGTGCTCAGCACCGGACCGGAGGGATCCATGGTGAGCAGACTGAAGTGGAGCGGGGTGGTGAAGCTCGCCTTGTTGAGCTTCATGGCATCGAACGGGATCTTGTTGTAGCAGCGCACCGGGGTGAGGTAGCTGCGCGCCGCCTGCATCACGTTGGCGCTGATGTGATCACCGGCAAACGCCAGCAGGCTGAAACGGCAGCTGAGCTTGCCGCGCACCTGGGAGTCCGGGGTGGGCAGCTTGATGCCGGAGGGGCGACCCGGGCGCAGCAGCAGCTCCTCTTTACCGAGTACGCCGACCCCGCGCAGCAGGGTGAGCGCCAGGGTGTCACACTGCTCGCCAATCACTTCAAACTCGCGCAGACCATCGCTCAGCACCGCCAGCCCCTGCTTGCCATCTTGCAGGGCGACGAAGTTCATCAGCTGCCAGACCGGAATGGGGGCCTCTTTCCACCCTTCTGCCTCCCAGTTCGCCATGGCGCTGTCGCGGGTGGGGCGGGTGATGCAGCCAAACTGGTTATCGGAAACCACGGTGTCGCTCGGGAAGGGGGTGGGGATCAGCACTCGCACCCTGTGATCATCGGCCTGATTGTCGAGTTCCAGCTCGATGTCGATGCGCGGACTCTGATGCGCCAGCGTGATGCGGCAGGTGACATCGAGGTGACCACTGCACTGGCGGCTGGCCCGCTCGGCGAGGTTGGCAGGCAAGGCCATGCGAAGCTTGAGGGTGGCGGTGCTCTGCCACGCTTCATGGGTGACCTCACGGGTCACCGCAAACTCGGTGGAGTAACGCAGCCACTCGTCCCGCGATGGCGAGTAGTCATATTCGTCGCCATCATCGGAGCCCTCTTCGAGAGTGAGCACCTGATCAAAGGTGGTGCCGCGCAGTTTATCCAGGATCTGCAGGGTGCCGTTGTCATTGAGGGCGATGCGGTAAAAATCGTTCTCCAGCAGCTCGCCGCTGGCCGTCACCGGCTGCTCCAGTCCCGGCTGGTTGCCCTCGATATGGAGGGTGCAGTAGCCCATGGCCGGCAGCGGATGGCAGAGCTGGATGTCGTACTCCATAAAGGGGTCGTAGTTGCCGTAGTGAACGATCTGTCGGTCTACCAGACCCGGATCAATCTCGCGTCTGGCGCGGATGAAGTAGGGGACCGGCTGGCCTGCTTCATCGCGCAGGGCAAAGGATTGGGCACGAATGCGGATGCTGGTGTTGATCACCTCCTGACGGGGGAAGGGCATCAGGTTGAAGAGGCAGAGTTTGTCGGCCACCTGCACACCGTCTTCGCAGAGCGCCACCGGCATGTTGTCGACAATCTTGCGCATGTAGAAGCGGATCAGGTTCTCGGCCATGTCATCGGCCAGAATGAAGCGGGTCATCACCTCCTGATGCACCTTGTCGCTGCAGCAGCAGCCGATGCTGTCATGGGCGTGGTTCTTCATGATCTCCTTCCACATCTTCTCAAGCAGCCCGTGGTGGTACTCGAAGCCGAGTGCCCAGGCGATGCTTGCCAGCGGTTCGAGGATGTTGACGATCTTGTTCTCGATGGCGGCGTGAGCCAGCTTGATGTCCATCCGGGTGGAGGAGATGGTGCGGTGTACCCGCATGTATTTGCCGTCGTTGAACTCCCCCTTGAGGGTGGCCAGCTGGTCGCGGCACGCCTCGATGCGCTCGAAGACCTGCTCGAAGCGGCTCATGTGGAATTCACGCTGGGGGTAGATCTCCCGCAGTTTGTCGATAATGGCGAAGATGTTCTGTTGCAGCGGCATCTGATCGTGGCCGTTGGGCAGCAGGATATCCTTGGTCACCGACGCCTTCTCCAGCACCTCGAAGTAGGATTCGAGCCGCTTGCGCAGGCCCGCTTCATCTTCCGGCAGGTACTTGCCGATGGCGTAGCCGAGCGGCAGTACCTGAGCGGTCACCTCGCTGCCGTCGTTGCTCTGCCAGAGGAACTCGGTCTTGTCGGTACCGTGACGCTCGGAGCAGCCGCGCCAGAACATGGCCCGATCGATCCCGAAGCCGTTGAAGATGTGGGGCAGTTGGGAAGACATGCCGAACGAGTCGGGCAGGTAACCGATCTTCATCGGCTCACCAAG
The DNA here is from genome assembly GCF_040907785.1 of Aeromonas sp. s8. Taxonomy (NCBI): domain Bacteria; kingdom Pseudomonadati; phylum Pseudomonadota; class Gammaproteobacteria; order Aeromonadales; family Aeromonadaceae; genus Aeromonas; species Aeromonas sp. s8. Next base: position 87,740 of record NZ_JBFOCL010000007.1, on the reverse strand, counting down.
GCTAAGGCAGTCGCGCATCCCGTAGAGCAGGTTGCGCAGGATGGACTCGCCGCTCACCTGCATGGTGTCGGTCTGGGTGTACCAGGGGCCGATGATGAGCTTGCCCGCTTCCACCAGCGCCTTCACCCGGGCCTTGTTCTCGGGCTGGATGGCGAAGTAATCCTCCAGCACCGCGGTCTGGCCGTCGAGCACGTAGAACTTGTAGTCAGGGTCGGATTCAAGCCGCGCCAGGATCTCCGCCATGTTGTTGACCAGCAGGATGCGGGACTCCTCGGTGGTGAAGTACCACTCCCGATCCCAGTGCATGTGCGGCGTGATGTGAACTCGTGAAACTGTCATGACAATGATCCTTTGCTGGCGCACGGCGGCCCTTGCCTGCCGTGCGGAAAAATAGTCTGTTCAAAAAGTGGTGGTGAAGATGAGCCTTACTCTGCGGCGACCACCTGATAGGTGCCGCGCTGCATGGCGTGACGGCGCCAGCCGATCAGCACCACAGTGGAGATAAGGGTGCCCACCAGCGCCGCACCGAGCCAGACGGCGGCAGCCGTCAGGGCGCCATGGCCACCATCGTGGAGCAGGAAGAGGGAGAAGATGCCGGCCCCCGGGGTGGAGAGACCAATCCCCATGGCACCCACCATGGCGCCGGTGACCACCGAGCCTGCGAGGAAGGAGCCGATCACCCGGATTGGATCTTCGATGGCCATCGGAATGGCGCCCTCGGTGATCCCCGCCAGCCCCAATAGCCAGGTCGATTTGCCGGTCTCGATCTCGAAGGTCTGGAACAGGCGTGGCGCCAGCAGGGTGGAGAAAGTGACGGTAAAGGCCGAGACCATCTTGACTGCGCCGAAGATGGCGTAGGGGCCGTAAACCCCGTTGGCCATGGCGCCGAGGCAGAAGGCGTAGGCCGCCTTGTTGACCGGGCCACCCAGGTCAAACGAGCACATAAAGCCGAGCAGGGCGCCCAGTACCAGCGCATTGGTGCCGGAGAGGCCGTTGAGCCACTCGGTGAGGCTGTTGTTGAGCCAGGCTACCGGCTGGCCGATGACAAACAGCATCAGGCTGCCCGCCACCAGGGTGCCGATCACCGGATAGAGGTAAAAGGTGAGAAAGCCGTTGAAGTTGGGGCTCAGACGCACATGCTGCTTGACCCAGCGCATCAGGTAACCGGCGATCAGGCCACCGACCACGCCGCCGAGGAAGCCGGAGCCAATCATGTTGGCGGCCAGTCCCGCCGCAAAGCCTGGGCCCAGCGCCGGTTTGTCTGCCAGCGAATAGGCGGTATAGGCCGCCAGCACCGGCACCATCAGGGTGCCCAGCATGCCACCGCCCAGCTTGCGGTACATCCAGAGCCAGGAGTTCTCGGTATCAAACAGATGTTGCAGGCCGAAGATCTGGGCCAGCAGCATAGAGACGGCGAGCACGGTACCGCCTGCCACGATCAGCGGCACGGCAAAGGAGATACCGCTCAGCAGCGCCTGCTTGAGCTCGGTCTTGAGGCCCACCTTCTTGCCGGTCGGCGCGTCGCTCTGGCTGGTGTTGGGCGTCGAGGCGGTGCGACCGGCCTTGGCCGCTTCCAGCGCATCATTGAGGATCCGCTCGGCATGGCGGATGGGCTCGGCCACCGGTGTCTCGATACGGGGGATGCCAGCAAAACGCTCCTGCTCCTTGATGGCCACCTCGGCGGCGAAGATGCAGGCCACCGCAGCATCGAGCGCCTCTTGCGGCAAGCGATCCTCGATGCCGTTGGCACCCTGCTTTTCGACCAGTACCCGAATGCCCAGCTTGCGCCCCGCCTTTTCCAGATACTCGGCAGCCATATAGGTGTGGGCGATCCCCGCCGGGCAGGCGGTGACACAGACCACTGCGGGTTGATTTGTATCTGATTTGTCTTCTTTTGCTGGTAGCTTGCCACTATCCCCCTCACCATCGAGCAGTGCCATCAGCTGCTCGGCACTCTGGGCCGCCAGCACCGCCTCGCGGGTATCGTCATCCACCAGGGCAGTGGTGAGGGTGGTGAGCAGCTGCATATGGGTGGAGCCCGCCTGATCGGTCGGGATCGCCAGCATGAAGATCAGGTTGACCGGCTCGGGGCCGTCGATCCCCTCCCAGCCCAGCTCCTCGCTCAAGGTGGCGACGGCAAAGGCTGCTTCACGCACCGCATCGCACTTGCCGTGTGGCACCGCCAGCCCTTCGCCAAGGGCGGTGGGGCCCTGCGCCTCGCGGGCCATGACCGCGGCCAGAAAGGCGGCCTTGTCGTGCAGCTTGCCGGCCTGATCGAGCCGATCAGCCAGGGCATGAATGGCCGCATCCCGATCGGCAAACCGGGTTTGCAACGTGATGAGATGGGGGCCGGTAAGACTGGTCAGATTCATGATGATCCTCTGTCAGGTTGGCTTGCCAGCAAGCCGTCATGGTGAAAGTGACAGCGATGCTAACAAACCGGCCGACTGATTTTTGTGAGTGGTATCATACAATTCGTTATTTGTATTGTTTTTGTATTGTTCTGTCAAGGTGATTTATTAGGTCAAATGGGGCCGAGCCGTTTTGTCTGCTGGGCAACTGGGGTAGAATGGCGCCTCTTCCATTTATCATGGCGCAGAGCCGACGAGGTGGCCTTTCGTGTCGAAAAAACCCATGTATCGCCAGATAGCCGACACCATCCAGCAGTGGATTGCGCAAGGGGAGCTGGCCCCCGGCGATGCCCTGCCCACCGAAGCAGAGCTGCGCGAGCAGTTCGGGGTGAGCCGGGTGACGGTGCGTCAGGCCCTCAAGCAGCTGACCGAACTCAACGTCATCGAGAGCATTCAGGGCAGCGGCAGCTATGTGCGGCAGGAGAAGGTGAACTACGACATCTATCAGCTCACCAGCCTCTATGAGAAGGTGACCGATCCGGCGGCCGAGACCCACAGCGACATTCTCGCCTTCGAGGTGATCAAGGCGAGCAGCGAGCTGGCCGAGCGGCTCAATCTGCTGGAAGGGGCGCTTGTCTACTACGTCAAGCGGGTGCGCTTTATTCGTCAGATCGCGGTAACGCTGGAGGAGACCTGGATGCCGCTCGCCCTCTTCCCCGACCTCAGCTATGCGGTGATGCAGGGCTCCAAGTACCACTATATCGAAGAGGTGAAGCAGCTGGTGATCGACCGCAGCGAGCAGGAGATCATTCCGGTGCTCCCCTCGGCGCAGGTAGTGGAGGCGCTCGGTATCGATCCCGCCAAGCCCATTATCGAGAAGGTTTCCCGCGGCTTCTTGCAAGATGGCACAGTGTTCGAGTTCAGTCGCAATTTCTTCAAGAGCGATGATTACAAGTTCACCCTGGTCGCCCGCCGCGCCAAGGGGTGAGCGGCCGCCAGCACCCGAGATAAAAAAGGCTATGTTCCAATTATGTGTTGCATGGGGTGCCCCAGCGCCTCATGCAAACATGCTTTGATAGTTACGCCCCTCCCGTAATGCTCCAGCATCCTGCGCCAACCCAGATAATTCCTCAGATAATGAGTTGCCACTCCATGAAAGCGCACCATCCATTCTTTCAATCGATAGTGATATCCGTTTACATGTTGGATGTGGAATGCCCCTACCACCCTCTCACCCTGACGATTGCGCACTACTTGATGAGTCACACCCGCACTTTACTGAAACTGGCATACACGCCTGCGCCATCGCTACACAACACCGAATCGGGTGACACCAACGGCTTCAACACCGCGATGACCGTCTCGGCATCAATTTTCTCCAACCTGATGGGTCGCCATCGCGCGCAAGAAGTGGTGACGCCAGAGGAACGCGGTGTTTTTGCTGACCCACAGCGCCGCGCGGCCTGGCGGACGGTCAGTCCTTCGATGGGGGCTTGCGCGTAGTCTTCCCAGCACCGGGCTTTGCGCAACCGCGCCAAAGGCGTCTTGGTCAGCGCGAAACTGGTGCGTAGGAACACTTTGCAACGGTAGCTGCGCAGTCCCCGACTCCACATGCTTGTAACTGAGTATTGAGAGAGGTAATGGTGTGGGGGGCAGCAAGCTCCTGCTGAGCAATACGGCGCTGGCGCAGGGTTAACTGGGGAAATAGTGACAACAGGTTTTGAAAGGCTGGGGTATCCATGATGGTAGACCTCAATGTGATGGCCTACTTCAAGATTAGCCTTTCAACACGTAATTGGGACAGAGCCTTATTTAGGCGACCATGGGCCTTTCAACATATCACCGAGATAGCATTTTTATCTGGGTGCGAGGGGGCGCTCAAGCTCAGTTCTCTGCTATCTACTGTTTTCGCTTTGCCTGTGGCGTGTAGTCACACCACTGTTATACGCCATCTCAGTCGTCTAAATACGGGATATAAAAAAACCGGCACCTGAGTGCCGGTTTTGCATTGCGCACTTGCGCAGGAGTGGGGTTATACCACGCCCTGGGTGCGCAGGTAATCCTCGTAGGTGCCGCCGAAGTCGCGGATACCATCTTCGCTCAGCTCCAGAATGCGGGTCGCCAGAGAGGAGACGAATTCGCGGTCGTGGGAGACGAAGATCAGGGTGCCCTTGTACATCTCGAGTGCCAGGTTCAAGGATTCGATAGATTCCATGTCCAGGTGGTTGGTCGGCTCATCCATGATCAGGATGTTGGGGCGCTGCATCATCAGCTTGCCAAACAGCATGCGGCCCTGTTCACCACCGGAGAGCACCTTGACCGGCTTCTTGATGTCGTCCTGGGAGAAGAGCAGACGACCCAATACGGAGCGCACAGCCTGCTCGTCTTCGTTATCCTGTTTCCACTGGGCCATCCAGTCGAACACGTTGAGGTCGGTGTCGAAATCTTCGGCGTGATCCTGAGCGTAGTAACCGATCTGGGCGTTCTCGGACCACTTGATGGTACCGGTATCCGGTGCCAGATCCCCGACCAGCGTCTTGATCAGAGTCGATTTACCGATACCGTTGGTACCCAGAATGGCGACCTTCTCACCCACTTCCAGCATCATGTTGAGGCCCTTGAACAGGGGCGCCTCGCCATAACCTTTGGACAGGCCTTCGATCTCCAGAATGTTGCGGTAGAGCTTCTTCTCCTGCTCGAAGCGGATGAAGGGGTTCTGACGGCTGGAGACCTTCACTTCCTCAATCTTGATCTTGTCGATCTGCTTGAGGCGGGAGGTCGCCTGGCTGGATTTGGAGGCGTTGGCACTGAAACGGGAGACAAAGGATTGCAGATCGGCGATCTGGGCCTTCTTCTTGGCGTTGTCGGCCAGCAGACGCTCGCGCGCCTGAGTGGCAGCCAGCATGTAGTCATCGTAGTTGCCTGGGTAGACGCGCAGCTCGCCGTAGTCCAGATCCGCCATGTGGGTACAGACGGAGTTCAGGAAGTGACGGTCGTGAGAGATGATGATCATGGTGCTTTCACGTTCGTTTAGCACCTGCTCCAGCCAGCGAATGGTGTTGATATCCAGGTTGTTGGTCGGTTCGTCCAGCAGCAGGATGTCAGGGTTGGAGAACAGCGCCTGTGCCAGCAGCACACGCAGTTTCCAGCCCGGGGCTACTTCGCTCATCGGGCCGTTGTGCTGCTCGATGGGAATACCGGCACCCAGCAGCAGTTCACCTGCGCGGGACTCGGCGGTATAGCCGTCATACTCGGCGACCAGACCTTCCAGCTCGGCGGCCTTCATGTAGTCGTCGTCGGTCGCTTCGAGGTTGGCGTAGATGGCATCGCGCTCGGCGATGGCCGCCCACAGCTCGGTGTGACCCATCATGACCACGTCCAGTACGCGCATATCTTCGTAGGCGAACTGATCCTGACGCAGCTTACCGATGCGCTCGTTGACGTCCAGGCTCACATTACCGCCAGTGGGCTCCAGATCACCGCCGAGGATCTTCATAAAGGTGGACTTGCCACAGCCGTTGGCGCCGATAAGGCCATAGCGGTTGCCGCCGCCAAACTTGACGTTGATGTTCTCAAACAGCGGCTTGGCGCCGAACTGCATGGTGATGTTGTTGCTACTTAACAAGGTATGTGTCCCGATTGGTCTGTCAAATGGCGCGCATTATGGCACAGATCCCCCGAAAGTTTTAGCGAGAAGTGTGATCTTGATCGGGGCAAGCGGGGCGTGCAGCCGATTGATGGGCAATAAAAAAAGCCGGCATGAAGCCGGCTTTTGCGTGATGGCTGCCCGTTAGTGGGAGGTGGCGCCAGAGGCACCCAGCCCGGTTTGTGAGCGAACGAACTGCGGCAGGAACTTGGCATGCTCGTCGGCGGCGTTCTGGGAGCTGTCGGTGATGGAGAAGAACCAGATCCCGACGAAGGCCAACCCCATGGAGAAGAGGGCAGGGTATTCGTAGGGGAAGATGGCCTGGGCATGGCCCAGCACTTTCACCCACACGGTCGGGCCCAGGATCATCAGGGTCACTGCGCTCACCAGCCCCAGCCAGCCACCGTAGACTGCGCCACGGGTGGTCAGGCGTGACCAGAACATGGAGAGGAACAGTACCGGGAAGTTGCAGCTGGCGGCGATGGAGAAGGCCAGACCCACCATGAAGGCGATGTTCTGCTTCTCGAACAGGATCCCCAGACCAATGGCAACCACACCCAGCACCAGAGTCGTCATCTTGGAGACGCGCAGTTCATCGGTCTCGTTGGCCTTGCCCTTCTTCAGCACACTGGCATAGAGGTCATGGGAGACAGCAGAGGCTCCGGCCAGGGTCAATCCGGCAACTACCGCCAGAATGGTGGCAAATGCCACGGCGGAGATGAAGCCGAGGAACAGACTGCCACCGACCGCATTGGCCAGATGGACGGCCGCCATGTTGGTGCCGCCCAGCAGGGCGCCGGTGGCGTCCTTGAAGGCCGGGTTGGTGCTTACCAGCAAGATGGCGCCAAAGCCGATGATGAAGGTGAGGATGTAGAAGTAGCCGATAAAGCCGGTGGCGTAGAACACCGATTTACGCGCCTCTTTGGCATCGCTCACGGTGAAGAAACGCATCAGGATATGGGGCAGACCGGCGGTACCGAACATCAATGCCAGACCGAGCGAGATGGCGGAGATGGGGTCGGAGACCAGCCCGCCCGGGCTCATGATGGCGGAGCCTTTCTCGTGCACTTTGACCGCTTCGCTAAACAGGGCGCCGATGTCGAAGTTGACTGACTTCATCACCATGATGGCCATAAAGCTGGCACCGGAGAGCAGCATCACTGCCTTGATGATCTGCACCCAGGTGGTGGCCAGCATGCCGCCAAACAGCACGTAGAGCACCATCAGGATACCGACCAGTACCACGGCCACATGGTATTGCAGGCCAAACAGCAGCTCGATCAGTTTGCCGGCACCGACCATCTGGGCGATCAGGTAGAGGGCGACCACCACCAGCGAGCCGCAGGCGGAGAGGGTACGAACTTCAGTCTGCTTCAGACGATAGGAGGCGACATCGGCGAAGGTGTATTTGCCGAGATTGCGCAGCCGTTCGGCGATCAGGAACAGAATGATGGGCCAGCCCACCAGAAAGCCGATGGAGTAGATGAGGCCGTCATAGCCGGAGGTGTAGACCAGCGCGGAGATCCCGAGGAAGGAGGCGGCGGACATATAGTCACCGGCGATGGCCAGACCGTTCTGGAAGCCGGTGATACGGCCACCGGCAGCATAGTAGTCGGAAGCCGAGCGGTTGCGCTTGGAGGCCCAGTAGGTGATGAACAGGGTAGCGGCCACAAACACCAGAAACATCACGATGGCGGCGACATTAAGGGGCTGACGCTCCACGGCGCCAGAGATTGCATCGGCCGCCAGCAGGGGAGAGGAGGCCAGTGAGGTCAACAGCAGCAACTTGCCTTTCATGATTGCACCCCTTTGAGGATCTTCTGGTTCAGTTCATCAAACTCGCCGTTGGCGCGAAAGACATAGACGCCGGTCAACACGAAGGAGGAGAGGATCAATCCTACCCCGACAGGAATGCCGCGAGTAATGGTCGACCCTTCGCTCAAGGGGGTGCCGAGCCAACCGGGGGCAAAGGCGATGAGCAGAATAAACGCCAGGTAGAGTCCCAGCATCAGAGCCGAGAGGGCCCAGGCAAAACGCTGGCGCTTGGCGACCAGCTCCTGGAAGTTGGGATCTTGCTGGATCCTCAGATAGCTTTGCTGTTCCATTGCAGTTCTCCATGACATGAGTGTCAGCGGTGGATGGGGTAACCCCGACGAGCAGGCAATCTGCTCATGTAAGCAAAATGTGAATTAAATGTTATTTCTCGACAATTAGACTTTGGGATAAGTGAGCGGCGAGCCGCAGGTCAGGCGCAGGTAGATAAGCGCGGCCGTGGTGGCATCGGCAAGGGCATCGTGGGCGGGCAGGGGGGGCAGCGCCAAGTGACGGCAGATGGCACTTAAGTGGAGGTCAATCGCAGCATCGGGGTATCGGCGATAGAGGTGGTCGTGATAGAGCTGGCTCACCTCGATCCCTCGCTGGGGCAGGGTCAATCCCCACAATTTCTGGCAGGCGAGATTGAGAATACGCAGATCGTAGGCGATGTGATAGCCCACCAGTTCACGGGGGCCGATAAAATGAAGCAGCAGGCGCAGCGCGGCTTCCAGCTCCATCCCCTGTTGCAGATCCTGATGGCGCAGACCGTGGATCACCACCGATTGGCCGGTCAGGCTGGCCGGTGGTTGCACCTTGATGGCGAGGGCCTCGCCGGTCAGCAGCCGGTTACCCTGAATGCGCACCGCCCCGATGGAGACGATCTCGGCCAGCTCGGGATCGAGACTAGTGGTCTCGAAATCGAGGGCGATCCGTTCATCTTCGGGTGGGGTGGCAAAGAGTGGCGCGAACTCGCCCGTTCGGAACGCACGGCCATACCAGTAGCGTCGAACGCGGCTCAACATGGCTATTGTCTCAGACGAAAGTGCAAGGTGAGCCACTGCTGGAACTTCTTCACCTGATGTAGCGCCTGGCGCAGCAGATCCCGCTCGCTGTGGCTCAGCTCGCTTGTCTGCACCCGACTATTGCCCCCCTTGAGTTGGCTGCGCAGCCTCAGCCGGATAAAGAGCCGAAACGCCTCTGCCAGATTGCTGCCATAGTCGGCACTGAGCCGATCGGCGGCCACCAGTGCATCGATACGCCCCAGGGTTGAAGTCTCCAGAATCCCTGCCTCAAGGGCCAACATGCGGATACCGTGCACCAGCGGGAACAGGCCGCCCCGCTTCAGATCCAGCCCTTCCGGTGGCTGTTCCAGCCGACCAAACAGGGTGAGGGGGGCATGGAAGGCCACCGCCGGTCGCACCATCTCCGCCAGCAGATCCCGCCTGTCCGCCAACTGCTCGCGCAGCGCTCTGGCAACCGGCAGATGGAGCTGTCGATCCCCCGCGATGGGGTGAGCATCGGCCAGGGTGGCGAGCCAGAGCAGCTCATCCTCTTTTGCCGTGGTGCAGGCGCTGGCAATGGCGCTTTGCCACTCGCTGCCCGTTTTCACCCAGGCCGGATTGCTCACCATCACCTGCCCGGGGCACAGCGGGTAGCCGAGTCGCTCCAGCAGGGCGCTGAATTCGGCCAGATCGGCTGCCTGGGTGGGCCATGCCACCCCCTCTGGCAGGATCAGGGCGTTGTCCTGATCGGTTTTGAGGATCTGCTCGCCGCGCCCCTCCGAGCCCAGCATCAGCAGGCAGACCTTATCCTGCACCTCGGGGGGGATCACCAGCGCAAAGGCTTTGGCGATCAGCTGTTCGTTGATGGTGGCGATGAGCTTCATCAAAAAGGCGGTGTGGATCCCCTGGGCAAACAGCGAGCGGGTCAATTGCTGCTGCTCGCGGGCGACCGCCTCCAGCGCCGGCAGGCTGTCGGCGCGGGCGATACGCAACGTCAGCACGTGGGAGTGGGTAGAGAAGAGCCCCAGCACCTGAGTCAGTTGCAGGATCCCCGCCACCTCATTGCCGCGCCACACCACCAGTCGCTTGATGCGATGGCGGGTCATCAGCAGCAGGGCATCAAACAGATAGCTCTCCAGCGATAGACCAATCAGCGGGGTAGGGGTCAGCACCGAGAGGGGGGCCGTCAGCGGCAATCCCTTGAGGGTCAGGGCATGGAGCAAGGTCTTGCGGGTTGCCAGCGTGAGGGAGCCATCATGAGCTGGGTAGAGCAGGCAATCGGTCCCCTTGCTCACCATGGCTTCGGTGGCTGCCAGCAGTGACAGCTTGCTGTCGACGATAAGCGGTGCTTGCAGATGGCCGGGTTCGATGCGGGTCAGGATAAATTCCGCCAGATTCTTCTGACCCAGTTGTTCGCGTTGCTCCTGCTGGCGCTGGCGCTCGGCCAGATTGGCGGTGAAGTAGCTGGCAAACTGCGGATCCTGCTCACAGAGCACCAGAAAAGTGTGGCGAGGAATGAGCTGACAGAGGCTATCTTCCAGCGCGGTGAAGCGGTGGCGGCAGCGGCCGTCAAACTGGGCGCGCACATCGAACAGATCATCGACCCCGTAATCACCAAACTGGTGGTGAGGGGCAGACTCTTCCACCGCCCCCTTGATGATGAGATAGAGGCCGGGAGGCTCGTCCCCCTCCTTGAGCAGAATATCGCCAGCGCGAAAATAGCAGAGCGAGAGGTGACGGGATAGCCGCTCGCGCGCCTCCTCATCCAGTCGGTCGAACGGTGGTCTGGCAAAATTGAACAGGGTTGACATTACAGCGTCCTCTGCTGGCTTGCGGCACTCATGCAGCTCCCAGTGTGACAAAGGGAGGGGGAGGCGACCAGCCGACTTTAGTCTCAGCTGTACCGCCTGTTCACACTCTGATAACGTAGTGGTATGACCAGTGAGTCAGTTTCAGGGATCAAGGAGAGGACAAGGGAGATGGAAAAACCAAGGATCAAGTGCGAGATCCACGACGGGATTGCCGAAGTGATGCTGACGCGGGGGGATAAACTCAATGCGCTGGACCGCGCCATGTTCAGTGCCATCGATGAGACGCTGACGCAACTCGCCCGGCACAAGGGGCTGCGGGCGGTGATCCTGCACGGCGAGGGGCGGGCCTTCTGCGCTGGGCTGGATGTGAAATCCATGCTGAGACAGCCGGTGGCGGCGCTCGATATTCTCAAGCGTGAAGCGGACGAGGCGACCAATCTGGCCCAGCGGGTTGCCTATGGTTGGCACCAGCTGCCGGTGCCGGTGATTGCAGTCACCCAGGGGGTCTGTTTTGGCGGTGGTCTGCAGATTGCGCTCGGCGCCGATTTTCGCTTCAGCACCCCCGATTGCCGCTTCTCGGTGATGGAGATCAAGTGGGGGATCATCCCCGACATGAGTGGCAGCGTCACCATGCGCAACCTGATGGGGGTGGATACCGCCATGGAGCTGGTCATGAGTGGGCGTGAGCTGGATGCCGTCGAGGCGAAGTCCCTCGGGCTGGTAAGCCGTGTCTGCGCCGACCCGCTGGTGGAGGCGCGGGAGTTTGCCCGCACCCTGATCACCAAGTCGCCCGATGCCCTGGCGGGGATCAAGCAGCTCTACAGCCAGGCCTGGGCCCGCAGCGATGAGGCGATGCTGAAGGAAGAGACTCGGTTGCAAAAGCAGATCCTGGGACGACCCAATCAGTGGCGAGCCACACTTAACAGCCTGTTTCGCTGGCGACTGCCCTTCGGGCCGCGCCGCAATCCGCTCTGAGATAAGGTGACAGGAAAAAAAATGGCAGCCGAGGCTGCCATCTTTTATTAACGTCTTATGTCGTGTCGGTTCAGGAGGTCTTGCGATCCGGGTCCGGTTCGAATGAGTGGCCGGTTTGTTCGCGCATCAGGTTGACCTCTGCGCGGTTGTCAATCCAGTAGTCTGCGTTCTTGATCCCCAGTTTTTCCGGATGGAACACGGGGTCAACCCCTTGTGCCAGCTGTGCTTCGTAATCCTTCAGGCAGGTAAACGCGGTCTTTTGTAGCAGCAAGATGGCGACGATGTTGAGCCAGGCCATCAGGCCGACCCCGATATCCCCCATGCCCCATGCCAGGTCCGCCGTCTTGACGGTGCCGTAGACAGTGGCAGCCATCAGCGCAATCTTCAGCAAGAAGGTGAGCCAGGGGCGATTTATCTTGCGGTTGATGTAGGCAATGTTGGTTTCGGCTATGTAGTAGTAAGCAACGATTGTGGTGAATGCGAAGAAGAACAGGGCGATGGCAACGAAGTAGTTGCCAAAACCGGGCATCATGCTCTCCATGGCAGTCTGCACGTAGCCCGGACCCGCTGCGATACCGGCAATACCGGTATAGATGGCGGCACCGTCTGGCCCTTGTACGTTATAGAGGCCGGTGATGAGCAGCATAAAACCGGTGGCAGAGCAGACGAACAGGGTGTCGATATAGACGGAGAACGCCTGTACCAGACCCTGCTTGGCCGGGTGACTCACTGCCGCAGCAGAGGAGGCGTGCGGCCCGGTACCCTGAGCCGCTTCGTTGGAGTAGACTCCGCGCTTGACCCCCCACATGATGGCCAGACCCAGAATGGCACCGAAACCGGCTTCCAGACCGAAGGCGCTCTTCCAGATCAGCAGGATCACGCTCGGCAGCTGGCCGATATTGAGGGCGATAATGACACAAGCAACGATGATGTAACCCAGCGCCATAAAAGGCACCACGGTACTGGCGAAGCTGGCGATACGCTTGACGCCACCGAAGATGATAAAGCCGAGCAGCAGTGCCAGACCGGCGGCGGTGACGTTCGGATCGATATCAAAGGCGGTTTTCAGGCTGGAGCCGATGGAGTTGGCTTGCACACCCGGCAGCAGCACGCCGCAGGCGAAGATGGTTGCAATGGCGAAGATCCATGCAAACCAGCGGATACCCAACCCTTTATCGATATAAAACGCCGGGCCGCCGCGGTATTCACCGTTGATCTTCTCCTTGTAAACCTGACCCAGGGTGGACTCCACGAAGGCGGAGCTGGCGCCGAGGAAGGCGACCATCCACATCCAGAACAGGGCGCCCGGACCACCGAAGGTGATGGCGGTGGCCACACCTGCGATGTTACCGGTACCCACCCGACCAGCCAGGGTCATGGAGAGTGCCTGAAAGGACGATACTCCTGCTTCATTGGCTTTGCCTTTGAACATCAGGTTGATCATTCCCTTCAAGTGACGCAGTTGCAAAAAACGGGTACGCAGGGAGAAGTAAAGACCGACCCCCAGACACAGGTAGATGAGCGCAGGGCTCCAGATTACACCATTGATGGCATTGACGATTTCATTCATGTACAACAACTCCTTTGTTGTGTTTGTGGCGCTGTCTTGGCGAGATCTTGGCCTCGCTCTCTGTCACTGTTTTCGGCCCTATTTGTTAACAATCCAGTTAACAAATGAGCGCGAGGTTGAGGGGTTAAGCAGAGCGCAAACACGCGCCATGCATGGCTTGTAACATATCGAGTTGTATCGGTGCTTCCCAGCGAAAAATGTTGCCTTGTTGCAAATTTGTGAATTGACAAGGGTGGGGTGATAATGGCAGGCAGCGTTTTCTATGAGTAAAGATGAGATCCTCCTTGTTGATCTGCGCCAGACAATGTGACGGGCGTAACACAATGGAAAGCAAACATGAGGCCAACAATGAAAAATGATCCTGAGACGTTGACGATCCGTCCCCCTGAGGCCGACGACGGGAGCGCCATCGCCCACCTGTTCAGCCAATTGGGGTATCCTGCCAAAGGCGCTGACGTGACGGCGCGCCTGTTGACGCCGGATCCCGCGAGCGTTGTGATGCTCGCCTCCCAGGGCGACAAGGTGGTCGGTGTGCTGGTGTGGCACAAGCTGGCACCGCTGCATGTTGCACCAGCTTGGGGCCTGATCTCGGCGCTGGTTGTCGATGAAGGGGCAAGAGGGGCGGGAGTGGGCGCAGCCCTGCTCAAGGGAGCCGAAGAGATGGCGCGCGCCGCAGGTTGCGCCCAGCTGGAGCTATCCAGCAGTCTCAAGCGCGAGGCGGCCCACCGTTTCTATCTGGCGCAGGATTATCAGGAGCGGCCGAAACGGTTCGTCAAACTGTTATGACCTGTTGTTTGCATCAAAAGAAGGAGTAGGCGTGCTGGGATGGTTCAAATGGCTGGCTGGTCGCCCGCAAACGTCCATGAGTGAGGATGAGTTGGCGCTGTGGCGTCAGGCGCTGGCGGCTGTGCCCATCTTGCAAGGGCTCAGCGACACCGAGCAGACGACGCTTATCGGGTTGGGGCAACAGCTGCTCAAGCGCAAGACCCTGACCCTGATCGGGGTAGATCTCAGCCCACGCCAACAGGCGGTGCTGGCGCTGCAGGCTGCGTTGCCCATTCTTCATCTCGGTATCGACTGGTATCGCGGCTTTCACGAAGTCATCATCATTCCCGAACCCGTCACCCGGCGTCAGGAGGTGCAGGATGAGTTCGGACTGGTGAGCGAGTTTGAAGAGGAAAACGCTGGTGAATCCTGGCCGCAAGGGCCGCTGGTGCTGGCCTGGAGCGAACTGCAGCAAGATGGCGACTGGGACGGCTTTAATCTGGTGATCCACGAGCTGGCCCACAAACTCGATATGCTGGGCGGTGAGGCGGACGGTGCGCCGCCGTTGCCGGGGCAGATGAGCAGCCAGCTGTGGCAACAGGCCTTTCAGGCCGCCTTCGATGAGCTGTGCCAGCAGCTTGATCGGGATGAGGTAACCGCCATCGATCCCTATGCTGCTGAACATCCCGCCGAGTTTTTTGCCGTCAGCTGCGAATGTTTCTTTACCGATCCGCTGCGGCTGCAGCAGGTTTATCCGGCGGTATACCGGCAACTGAGCCAGTTCTTTAGCCAGGATCCCGCGCAGCGTTTTCCCGCGACTCGCTTGCTGGCGGGGGATGGGGTTGCAGGATCCCGTGCCATAAATACAAATCACCAATTGTAAAACAGTGAAAAAGCACCATTAATATCGATTTGCTTTTTCGCTATATGCCCAGAGCTAGCGTGCTCTGGGCATATAATTTTGCTGCGCTCGATTTTTGCAATAGCCTTCTAAACGAAAGCGGCAGGCAGTAGTTGATTTCGTGGCAAACCTCTTTCTATTACATCACAACAACCAGTATTTTTTTCGTTTTTTGTCCTAATGATTGAGATAGATATCTTGCTCTGCATAGGCCAGCAGAGGTGTGCCGAGGTTAGTCCGTTTCGCGCCAAAGAAGCGGGTGAGTACGCCAGATTGCTGTCCCAGTCGCTGCAGCTTGACGTGATCCAGCTCGATCTGCTCGGGTAGCCAGGTAAATACGGCGGCGCAGTGACCATTGCCCAGACTGCGCTCCAGGGTTTGCTGCCAGTTCTTGATTTTGGGGCTATGTACCACCAGCACTCTTTTGGGATCGATACCTCGCTCTTCCAGACGGCTGACTGTGGGGCGTCCCGGCGGGGCGATCAACAAGATCCAGCCGGTATGAGCCTCCCCAAGCTTTGTCAGCTCGCTCAGAAACTGATCATCAGACTGGATAGTCACACCATAATGAGCCAACTCCGCTTTGCAGGCGGTTCTGGTTGGCCAGGGCTTGCTCATGACACGATTCATCGCAAAGGGCAGTGAGTGCAGGGGCTGGTTCATATATGGGGTTCCTGTATGAATATCCAAGCTGTATGTGCATACAGTAGTTCTATCCTGTGGCAGTGACAAGGTGTTTTTGCTGAAAAATGTGATGGTGTTGGTATGTGTCGTTAGTAAGGTTATGTTTTTAAACACTATTTAATATAAAGCTAGTTGGGTGTTTTTCGTACTATGGACAAACCTTGCGTAACCGCCCATGGTTATACAGGTCATTTACAGGAGGTGCCGCCATGGACATCAGTACCTTGCAACGTCTTGATGCCAACATCTTGCTGGGCATCATCAATGAGAAGCTAAGGCTTGAGTGTGACGGGTTGGAGGAGTTGCTGGCCTATTACGATATGAGTGAAGAGCAGTTGGCAGGGCGTCTGGATCAGATTGGGTACCATTACGATCCATTGAGCAATCAGTTCAAAGCACATCTTTAAGGGTGCAATGATTGCTTCATATTTATACGGTAATTTTTCAGGCACATTGAAATCGGTTTCAATGTGCCGTCTTGCTGCCTATTTTCAGGGATTTTCAAGGCTTGGCAATCTCTGAAAACCTATTCATGCCAGAATATTTTTATTGTTTCATTAAGTTTATGATAATAAAGGGAATGTTTGTTTTTGTGCGATCAATTAAAGGAAAGGGTTTTCAAGCTTTTCAGGCTGTTTTTATCGGTTAAAGTGTGACTTGCGTTAACTTTTAATTCTGCCGCTTTAGTTAGTATTCTCACGCCGGTACATATTTTGAGATAACAACAGCGCCGGTCCCGCAAGCGGGATAACAATTTTATTTGTAACGAAGGAATATGGTTTATGGCTACCAAGAAGAAGACAGACCAAGATCTCCAACTGGATAAAGATCAGCTCAAGGCGAGTATCGTGCGTCACCTGCGTTCTACCTTGGGAACAAGCGAACAGAAAGCCTCTCCCGAAGCGTGGTGGAAAGCCACTGCTGCGGCTGTCAATGAACAGGTGTACGAGCGCCTGACCCGCACTCAGCAGACTCATTTCAAGAAAGATACTCGTGCGATTCACTATCTCTCTGCTGAATTCCTGATGGGACGATTGACTTCCAACAACCTGCATAACCTCTCCCTCTACAAGACTTGCGAAGAGGCGCTGGGCGAACTCGGTCTGGAACTGACCGACCTGTGCGAACAAGAGCCTGACATGGCACTTGGCAACGGCGGCCTGGGTCGTCTGGCTGCCTGCTTTATCGACTCGCTGGCCACTCTGAACTATCCGGCGGTTGGTTACGGTATCCACTACGAACACGGTCTGTTCCGTCAGGAAATCCAGGATGGCCGCCAGATTGAGCGCCCAGACTCTTGGCGTGAATATGGCAACCCCTGGGAGATCTGTCGCCCCGAGTCGGTGCAAGAAGTGCCGCTCTATGGCTACGTCGAGACCGTGTTTGGTGACAATGGCGGCCTGAAGAAGGTATGGCACGCCGGTCGCAAGATTAAAGGGGTGCCTTGGGATATTCCGGTGGTCGGTTTTGGCGGTCACACCGTCAACATCCTGCGTCTGTGGGAATCCCGCGCCTCCGAGTTTTTCGACTGGGACGTGTTCAACGCCGGTGGTTACATCGACTCCCAGGCTGAGAAAGCCCAGGCCGAGACCATCTCCAAGGTGCTGTATCCGAACGATGAGACCGATGCAGGTAAAGAGCTGCGTCTGATCCAGCAGTACTTCTTCTGTGCTTGCTCCATCAAGGACATCATGCGCCGCTACAAGCGGGTCCATGGCCGTGACTTCAGCAACTTTGCCGCGCAAATTGCCATTCAGCTCAACGATACTCACCCGACTGTCGCCATCCCGGAACTGATGCGGGTGCTGGTTGACGAGGAAGATCTGAACTGGGATGCCGCTTGGGCTATCTGCTATCAGGTCTTCTCTTATACCAACCACACTCTGCTGCCGGAAGCGCTGGAGAAGTGGTCGGTCAGCCTGTTCGAGAAAGTACTGCCTCGCCATCTGGAGGTGATTTACGAGATCAACGCCCGCTTCCTGAACGAGTTGGTGGAGCCCAAGTGGCCGGGCAACGATGCTATCAAAGCCAAGCTCTCCATCATCGAAGAGGGAGATGTGCGCAAGGTTCGCATGGGCAACCTGTGCGTGATCGGTTCGTCCAAAGTGAACGGTGTGGCCGAGATCCACTCCAAGCTGGTGAAGGAAGATCTCTTCCCCGAGTATGCCGAGCTGTGGCCGGAAAAAATGTGCAACGTGACCAACGGGGTGACCCCGCGTCGCTGGCTGCTGGCGTGCAACCCGGAACTGGCTGGCCTCTACAACGAAGTAGTGGGCAAGGAGTGGCCGCTGCAACTGGACAAACTGCGTGGCGTGGTGAAGTTTGCCGACGACAAGGCGTTCCAGCAGCAGTTCATGACCATCAAGCGTCACAACAAAGAGAAGCTGGTCAAGGTCATCAAAGACGAAACAGGTATCGATGTCAGTGCCGAGGCGATCTTTGACGTTCAGATCAAGCGTCTGCACGAGTACAAGCGCCAGCAGCTGAACCTTATTCACATCATGGCGCTCTATCGTCGCCTGCTGGCCAACCCGGACTATGACATGCATCCGCGCGTGTTTATCTTCGGCTCCAAAGCGGCGCCCGGTTACAAGCTGGCCAAAGACATCATCTATGCCATCAACAAGCTGGCGGATCGGGTCAATAACGATGCTCGTATTCAGGGCAAGCTGAAAGTGGTGTTCATGCCGAACTATCGCGTGAGTCTGGCCGAGAAGCTGATCCCGGCAGCAGATGTCTCCGAGCAGATCTCCACTGCAGGTTATGAAGCATCCGGTACCGGCAACATGAAGATGGCACTCAACGGTGCAATCACCATCGGGACGCTGGATGGAGCCAACATCGAGATCGCTGAAGAGGCGGGTGCCGAAAACTGTGCCATCTTCGGTCTGAACGTGGACGAAGTGAAGTCGCTGAAGGCGCGCGGTTACAACCCGTACGACTTCTACTATGCCAACTCCGAGCTCAAAGCCGTGCTGGACTGGTTTGATACCGACTACTTCACGCCTGGTCGTCCGGGTGAGCTGGCTTCCATCAAGCGCTCCTTGCTGGAAGGGGGAGACCCTTACCTGACCCTGGCGGACTTCCAGTCCTACTCGGATGCACACAAGCTGATCGATACCTGGTATCGGGATCCGGCTCTGTGGGCGAAGAAGGCCATCATCAACTCGGCCACCATGGGCAAGTTCAACTCCGACCGCTCTATTCAGGACTATGTGGATCGGATCTGGGATCTGAAGGCCTGCAACATCGGCTAATCAGATTCATAAATGAGAAAACCCCCGCAATGCGGGGGTTTTTGTTTACTGGGGGTAGGTGGATCAGAGGATATCGCCAACGAAGTAGGCCAGCAGGGCGAGCAACACGGTAAAGACCACGTTCAGAGCCATACCGGCTTTCATCATCTCCCTCTGGCGAATGTGGCCACTGGCAAAGACGATGGCATTGGGCGGCGTGGCGACCGGCAGCATAAAGGCACAGGAGGCACCGATAGCGATCAACACCGACATCACCACAGGTGATACACCCAGCGCCTCGGCGACACCGGCAAACAGGGGAACCAACAGCGCGGCGGTGGCGGTGTTGGAGACCAGTTCGGTCAGGAACACCACGAAGGCGGCCAGCATAAGCAACACGACAAAAATGTTGGCGTTGGAGAGTACGGCCGACAGATGGCTGGCCAGGAATGCGCTGGTACCAGTGGCTTTGAGAATGGCGCTCAGGGTCAGACCGCCGCCAAACAGCATCAGCACGCCCCAGTCGGTGTTCTGGTTGACGTCATCCCAGCTGGCGACACGGCTGACCACGATGGCCACGATGGCGCCCATGGCAATCAGGGTGTCGAGTTGTGGAATACCGCCAAAGGCGTTGGAGATGGGTTGTGAGCCGATCCAGAGCACAACGGTGGTCAGGAAGATTGCCAGCGTCACTTTCCGCTCGCGGGTCCAGTTGATGGTGACATCCTGGATCTCGACGCGGTGGCTGAGACGCGGGCGGGTTACCAGATAGAGCAGGGCAATGCCGCAGGGCATCAGGATCAGCACTACTGGAACACCGAATTTCATCCAGTCAGTGAAGCCAATCCCCATCTGGGCGGCTGCGATGGCGTTGGGTGGGCTACCCACCAGGGTACCGATGCCGCCGATACTGGCGCTGTAGGCGATCCCCAGCAATACGAAGACGAAGGTGGCGCGCTCTTTTTTGCTATCGAGGCGTGCCAGCATACCGATCGCCAGTGGCAGCATCATGGCGGTGGTAGCGGTGTTGCTGATCCACATCGACATGGCGGCTGTGATGGTAAAGAGCAGGATGACGCCCCAACCCAGATGACCATTGGCCAGGTGCATCACCTTGCCTGCCATCAGGGTATCCAGTCCCTGTTTTGAGAGGGCTGCCGCGAGGGCGAAACCGCCAAAAAAGAGGAACAGGATCGGGTTGGCAAAATCGGTGAGGGATTTGCTCATGTCAAACACCCCGAGCACGGTAGCCAGCAGGGGTACCAGCAGCGCGGTGATGGTGACGTGCAGTGCTTCGGTCAGCCAGAGGATGGCGATAAAGACCAGAATGCCCAGCCCCTTGTTGACCATGGGGTCAAACGGGAGCCAGGCGAGCATGGCACAAAGTAGCAAGACATCCAGGATGACGATCCCTGATTTGATGTCCAGCCAGCGAGATGGAGCAGAGGGTACAGCTGATGTGTGCATAATGTTCTCTCGGTTAATTTATGGTTGTTTTTGTGTTGCCGAGATTACATCCATTCACTTGTTTGAAACAGACTCACATGTTGAAAATCAGCCTCTACTCACATACTCATTGATAAAAATGAGGAAATGAACACATAAATAAAACATGTGCGAAATATAAATCAAACATCCATGAACTGTTCCAGCCATTGCTTGAACATGCTCTTGGGCAAGGAGCCATTTATCTGGTTCACCAGTTTGCCCTGTTGGAAGACCATCAGGGTGGGGATGCTGCGAATGGCGTAACGGGCGGCAATGGTGCTCTGTTGCTCGGTATCGACTTTGGCAAAGCGCATCCGTGGTTCGAGTTCATGGGCAACCTCATGAAATACCGGAGCAAACTGCTGGCAGGGGCCGCACCAGCTGGCCCAGAAATCGACCACGACCGGGATGTCTGAGTTGATCAGGGTATCGAAGTTATCCGCATTCCCGAGGCAAGGGGTCTGGCTGAACAGGAGGGCTTTGCAGCGCCCGCATTTGGCAGATGTATCGATATGGGTAACGGGCAGGCGGTTCCTGGTAAAGCAGTGGCTACAATAAGTAGTGATAAATGACATAATTGGTTCCTTCTAAATCAGCTCTGGCCGGGGATATGATGAAAAGCCAGAATGAAGCAATCGCGAAACAATAGCGAAATATCAGAGCAATAACGGTAACACAGTGCCCAGCGGGAGTGGATAATTCCCCCTGGGTTCATTGCCTGACCGGATAATTCAGCGACCACCAGATGAGAGTCGAGACGGGATGAATAAAGGATCACGGAAAAACCGTGCTGTGCCAGGGCTGATTGTTGCCCTGCTGCTTGCCTTTTCGGGCTACTGCTGGCAGTCGCTCAGTCAGCAGCAGCAGGCCCACAACCTGAACGAAGCGGCCGAGGTGGTGCTGAACAGGATCAACGCCGATACCCTCTATCTGCTTGGGCGGGAGCAGGCCAATGACAGCAATGTCCAGCAGCGCCTGAACCAGTTATCCATCACCCTTGACGGTTTTGTACGGGAAGTCAGAAGCGATCCCGAGCTGGTGCAAGACGACCTTTCCCAGGCTCTGCTTGATGACATGGACAACTATCTGATGGCGCTGGCCAGGCTTCATGCCATTGAGATGGCTATCGAGTACCTCAATGCGCCCCTGCAGGCCCAGATTAAAAAGGTGCGGGGGATAAGCCCGTCAGACAGTGCTCTCCATCGCGACCTGGAGGAGTTGGCGCAACTGAGCAACTATCTGCAGCGCAGTTGGGACAAACGTGAACAGACTACGCTTGACCAGCTGCAACAGCAGTTGCAATCCCGTTATGGCAACTTGCCGGAGATCGCCACCCTGATCCGCCTGAGCAAGGAGATGAGCCAGCAGGTGATTGCTTATCATACCTTGCGTTACCAGCTCATCGACATGCATGTGATCGAGAGTCTGGTGCGCTGGAAACTCGACAAGCTGGAGCGCGCCTCCTCTTTGATGAACCGCTTCTATCTGATGGTGCTGTGCGGGGCTTTGATCTGCTTTGCGCTGGTGGCCTTCACCCTGTGGCGCCGCAACCAGAAGCTGAGCGAGTTGTCGCGCCAGACCGGCTTGCTGGCCCAGGCGAAAAGCGATTTTCTGGCCAACATGAGCCACGAGATCCGCACCCCCATGAATGCCATCATAGGTTTTAGCTCGCTGGCACTGCAGACTGAACTGGATCAGCAACAGCGGGACTATCTGGGCAAGATCAAATCCTCATCCGATACCCTGCTGCTGCTGATCAACGACATCCTTGATTTGACCAAGGTGGAGTCTGGCAAGCTGACACTGGAGGAGATCGACTTCGATCTCAGCGAGCAGCTCGATTCGCTGGCGGGCATGTTTGCCGATCTGGCGGAGCGCAAGCATGTGGAAGTGGTTATTCGCAAGTCACCGGAAGTGCCGGTCTTCTTGCGTGGGGATCCCTTGCGATTGGGACAAGTGCTGGTCAATCTGGTGAACAACGCCATCAAGTTTACCGAACGCGGTGAAGTCGAAGTCTGCATCGAGCTGGCCAATCCTCACCCAATGCGGATCCGCTTCAGTGTGCGCGATACCGGAATCGGCATTGCCGAAGAGAAGCAGACCCAACTGTTTCAGGCGTTTACCCAGCTGGAGGCGGGCAATACCCGAAAATATGGAGGCTCGGGTCTTGGGCTCAACATCTCCCAGCGGCTGGTGGAGCTGATGGGGGGGCGGATCACCGTAGAGAGCAAGCCTGGCGTCGGCTCTCTGTTCAAGTTCGATATCCCGATGGCGCAGGCGGTCTACGGCGTGGCTGGACGGAAAGTCTTCTTCGAGAACCAGCCGCTGGTGATGGTGATGGATGACAACGAACTGGTGCTGGATCTGGCCCGGGACATTCTGACTCGCGCGGGAGTGCGAGTGCTGCCGGTTAACTCCCTTTCCCGTGCCCGTCAGCTGCTCCGTGAAGAGGGACCGAATCTGCGGTTGGCGATCCTCGACTGGCGCATGGGTCAGGAGGATGGGCTCGATCTGGCGCTGGAGATGTATCAGCACAGCCAGTGGCGGCGGATCCCCATCCTGATGATCAGTGCCTGGGCCAGAGAGGGGCTGCACGCCCGGATGGACAGCATGGGGTTGACCCATTTTCTGCCCAAACCGATGACCGAAAATGCCCTGCTGGCCAAGGTGGACGAACTGCTCAACGGCAGCTCTTACGAGCTCAACCTGCGCAAGGCCGAGGCACAGGGGGATCAGCAACACTTCAAATCCCTGTTGCAGGGTACCCGAGTGCTGTTGGCGGAAGACAACCGGGTCAATCAGCAGCTCATCATCGAGTATCTGCGGCGCGTCGATGCGGTAGTGTGTGTGGTCAGCAATGGTCGGGAGGCGGTGGAGCGGGTCGCCGAGCAGCCTTTTGACGTGATCCTGATGGATTTGCAGATGCCGGTGCTGGACGGGCTCGATGCCACCCGCCAGATCCGCAAGATGGTCGACAAACACGATGTGCCCATCATTGCCCTCACCGCCAGTGCAATGCCCGGTGACAAGGAGCGTTGCCTGGGGGTGGGGATGAATGGCTATGTCACCAAGCCGGTGAGCAAGCTGGATCTCTACAACAACCTGCTGCAGTGGGTAAAGCCGCAAGGGGTAGAGCAGGCGGGGATCATGGAGGTGAAACCGCCGGATATGATCGGGATCCTCGATCTGCAGGATGCCCTCAAGCGGCTGGAGCAGGACAAGGAGGCGTTGCAGATCCTTTTCAAGCTGTTCATGTCGGAACACAAGGACGACCTGTGGGAGATCCGCTCCGCCCTGCGCCGTCAGCAGCCCGAGGTGGCCAGCAAGCTGCTGCACACCCTCAAGGGGGTGTCTGCCAATATCTCGGCGGCCCGTCTGCAATTGGTGGCTGGCGAGCTGGAGTGGCGCTTGCGGCAAAACGAGGTGCTAAGCGAGACAGATCTGGAGCAGTTGCAACAGGTGTTCAGCCAGACCCGGGAAGAGGTGTCACACTTCCTGTTGACCGGTGAGCAGCATGAAAATTCGTATAATCCCTATTCATCAGGGGATGATCGCATGTCACAGTGAATTAAATAGTAATTATTCTCAACCATCCCGGTTCGGGATATGATGAGCTTTCGTTCGAATCGCCTCCAGCCGGAGGCGATTGTTTTCATTCTTCTATTTCTGCGTGGCTTCTCTGATGGCCGCTCCTTGGAGCGGTCACGGGCAGAGAGCGCTAAAGGTTGGTGGTGTGAGCGTATTTCTACGATTGAGCTGGTTTTTCAAGGAGCAGTGGCCCCGTTATCTGGCCGCCATCTCCCTGCTGCTGATGGTGGCCCTGTTGACCGTTATTCCGCCCAAAGTGGTGGGCTGGGTGGTGGATGGCATCACCAGGGGTGGTCTCGACAATGGTACCCTGATGCGCTATCTGGCGGGGCTGTTTGGTCTGGGTGTGCTGATTTATCTGCTGCGCTACGTCTGGCGGGTGATGCTGTTTGGTGCCTCTTACCGTCTGGCCTATGTATTGCGCAATCGCCTTTTCAGCCATTTCACCCGGATGAGCCCCGATTTTTATCAGCGCCACCGTACTGGCGATTTGATGGCCCATGCCACCAATGACATTCAGGCTGTGGAGATGACCGCTGGCGAAGGGGTGCTGACTCTGGTGGACTCCATCATGGTCGGGGTATTGGTGCTCTCCATCATGTGCAGCCAGTACTCCTGGCAGTTGACGCTGGTCTCCTTGCTGCCGCTGCCGGTGATGGCCTATTTCATGAACCGCTTCGGCACCCAGATCTATACCCAGTTCAAGGCGGCGCAAGGGGCCTTCTCCAGGCTCAACAACAAGACCCAGGAGGCCCTTTCCGGCGTGCGGGTGTTGAAATCCTATGCGGTTGAATCGCTGGAAGATGAAGGCTTTGCCGAGCTGACCAAACAGGCGGGGGAGCGCAATATGGCTGTGGCCCGCATCGATGCCAAATTCGATCCGGTCATCTATCTCTGTATCGGTTGCTCCTACTTCCTCGCGGTGGCGGGGGGCAGTGTGCTGGTGCTGCGCGATGAGTTGACCCTGGGTGAGCTCACCAGCTTCACCATGTACCTTGGCCAGCTGATCTGGCCGATGTTTGCCATCGCCTGGCTGTTCAACATCATCGAGCGGGGCAGCGCCGCCTACTCCCGTATCGAAAGCCTGCTGGGGGAGCGTAGCGATATCGAAGAGCCCGCCCAGCCTGCCGCGTTTACCTCTGCCTTTCCTTTGCAGATCAAAGGGGTGAGCTATCAACTTGAGCAGCGCACCCTGCTTGCGGATATCGACGTTACCCTCAAGCAAGGGGGGATGCTTGGGGTGGTGGGGCGCACCGGGGCAGGCAAGAGCTCCCTGCTCAAGCTGTTGATGCGCCTTGCCAATCCGACTCACGGTTCGATAGCCATGGGGGGCGTACCGATTGACCAGTTGCCGCTCGCCACACTGCGCAGCCAGTTTGCCTATGTGCCGCAGGAGCCATTCCTGTTTTCCACCACTATCGCCGCCAATATTGCCCTCGGCAAACCCGATGCGAGCCGCGAGGAGGTCGAACGGGTGGCGCGCATTGCCTGTGTCCACGATGATATTGTGCGTTTCCCCAAGGGCTATGAGACCGAGGTGGGGGAGAAAGGGGTGACCCTCTCCGGCGGTCAGAAACAGCGGCTGGCCATTGCCCGCGCCCTGCTGCTGGATGCGCCCATTCTGGTGCTCGATGATGCGCTCTCGGCGGTGGATGCCCACACCGAGCAGCAAATTCTGCATGCCCTCAAAGCCCATCGTCGCACCCTGATCCTGGTCAGCCATCGCATGACGGCGGTGGAGCAGGCCGACGAGATCCTGGTGCTGGAGCAGGGGACCGTTAGCGAGCGGGGTCATCACGGTGCCCTGATGGCGCACAATGGCTGGTATGCAGATATGGTGCGTTACCAGCGTCTCGAAGAAGCGGTGGAGGAGAGCCTGTGAATCCGACCATTAAACGACTGCTCGCCTACTGCGCCCAGTATCCTCGCTGGCTTATTCAGGCGGGGATCTGTTTGCTGCTTGCCACCGGCGCCGAAGTGGCCGGACCGCTGCTGATCAAGCTTTTTATCGATGACTATCTGGCGCCTCGCAATATCGTGCTGCCCACCATAGCCCTGATTGCAGCGGGCTATCTGGGTTTGCAGGTGCTGTCGGCGGCGGGCTTCTATTTGCAATCCCTGCGCTTCAATCGCATTGCTCAGGCGGTGGTGCAAACTTTGCGCGAGCAGGTATTTGCTACCGCCATCCGTTTGCCGGCCCGCTACTTTGACAAGCATCGCTCCGGCTCGCTGATTTCCCGCATCACCAACGACACCGAGGCGATCATGAACCTCTATGTGCAGGTGATTGGCTTGCTGGTGCAAAAGGTGGTGCTGTTGTGCGGCATCCTCATCTCCATGGCGCTGCTGGATCTGCGGCTGATGCTGGTCTGCTCCCTGTTGCTGCCCGCCGTGGGCGGGGTGATGTGGCTCTACCAGAAACTGAGTGTGCCGGTGGTGCGAGCGACTCGCAGCCTGCTCTCCGACATCAACAGCCGCCTCAACGAGTCGCTGCAGGGGATGCCGGTTATTCAGGCGATGGTGCAGGAGCGCCATTTCGCCAAGGCCTTTGCCGAGGTGAACCAGCAGCACTGGTCGGCACGGATCAAGAGCCTCAAGATCAACGGCATTTTGCTGCGCCCGCTCATTGATCTCTTCTACATGATGGTGCTGATCGGTCTGTTGGCGCTGTTCGCCCATGAGGGGGTGAGCCACGCCGGTGCCATTCAGGTGGGGGTGCTCTACGCCTTTATCAGCTATCTGGGGCGGATGATCGAGCCGCTCATCGAGATGACCAACCAGCTCAACCAGCTGCAGCAGGCGATGGTGGCGGGGGAGCGGGTCTTTGCCCTGCTCGATGAAACCCGCGAGAGCACCGAGGGCGAGCTGCGCCCGCTGGAAGGACGGGTCAGTTTCGAGCGGGTGAGCTTCTCCTACGATGGTGAGCAACAGGTGCTGCGGGAGGTCAGTTTTTCCGCAAAACCGGGCCAGATGCTGGCACTGGTGGGCCATACCGGCAGCGGCAAGTCCACCATCATCAGCTTGCTGATGGGCTTCTATCCGCTGGATCAGGGGCAGATCCGCTTCGATGATCACGCACTGGATACCCTGTCGCTGGCGGCGGTGCGCCGCAGCATCGGGCTGGTGCAGCAAGATCCCTTTATCTTCGTCGGCACCCTGGCGGAGAACCTGCGTCTCGGCCGCGCCGGCATAGATGACGCGCGGCTCTGGCAGGCGCTGAGCGAGGTGCAGCTGGCCGAGTTTGTGCGCAGCCTGCCACAGGGGATCAACACCCTGATGGAGGAAGGTGGCAAGAACCTCTCCGCCGGTCAGCGGCAACTGCTCTCCTTTGCCCGTGCACTGGTGGGAGATCCGCGTATCCTCATTCTGGATGAAGCGACGGCCAGCGTAGACTCCCAGACCGAGCTGGCGCTGTCGCAGGCGATCTCTGCGGCGCGTCGTGGCCGCACTACCATCGCCATCGCCCACCGCCTCTCGACCATCGTCGATGCGGACGAGATCCTGCTGCTCTCCCGTGGTCAGGTGAATGAGCGGGGTACCCATGGTGAGCTGATGGCCCTCGGCGGTCACTATGCCCAGCTGTTCGAGATGCAGAGTCAGGGGGCTTGGCTCGAAGAGAAGCGCGCCTGAGCGGCAGATTTGCTGTTAACAGTGAGATGAACGAGAAGAGGGAACCGGTGTGGTTCCCTCTTTTTTGCGCCGGGCAAAAGGTCGTAAGCGTGATCCCTGTGCTTGTCGAATGGCGCAGATGCAGGCAACATGTTGTTTACATTAACTCATCGGATCAGTTCGCATATGGATTTGCAACGCTTCAAAGCCAATCTGGCGCTCCGGCTGTTTGCCTGGCGCTATATTCCCGTCATCGGGTTTTGTGCCCCGATCATCGAAGAGATGAACGCCAAGGCGCTGCGCATTCGCATTCCCCTTGGATGGCGTACCCGCAACCACCTGGGCAGCATGTATTTTGGCGCGCTGGCGACCGGCGCCGATCTGGTAGGTGGTCTACTGGTGATGGAGAAGGGGCGGCAGCGGCGCAAGAAGGTGCACTTCGCCTTCAAGGATGTGCAGGGGGAGTTTTTGAAACGACCGGAGGGGGATGTGCAGTTCGACTGCGCAGCGGGGGAGGAGATTGACGCCATGATCGACGAATCGCTGGCAAGCGGTCAGCGCATCAATCGCCCCATCCGGGTGGTGGCCACCTGTCCGTCATTGAACGGGGATGAGGCGATGGCGCGTTTTGTGCTGACCCTGTCGATCAAGGCCAACTAGCTGGTTGCCGGAGAGTGGCTCCCCGAAACGGGTTTAGCCAATCTCCGGGCTGACGCCCTCTTTCACCACGACCTTCATGCCGTTGAAGTTGACCACCTGTTCGGCCACGATCTTGCAGCGCTTGCGGGTCTCCACCTGACCGTCCACCTCGACCAGCCCTTCGGCAATGAGGGCTTTGGCGGCGCCGCCACAATCGGCCCACCCCTGATGTTTGATAAGGTCACACAAGGCAACGAAGGGGTGACCTTCGAGCAGAAACGTCTCCATGGGAAATCCTCTAGATGGATGAATGCCGGATACAGCAGGGCGACTATTTTAGGCAGTTCGCTCAGGCAAAGAAAGGAAGAGGGGCCACTCGCTGCGAAAAAGTGGCCGATTGTCCTTGAGGTGGCGCTTTCGCAAGACCTGATAGAGATGTGAGAGGGCCACCCGTGACGTATCGTGACGCACCTCGTCCCTGCTGGTGTGCCCACACTCTCCCCTGACTGTTAGGATCGGGCCACTCTCAATGGCCCAAGGAACTTCCCATGACACTCTCCCGCCTGCTGCTGGCATGCAGCGCCCTGACTCTGTGCGGTGTCGCGCAGGCCAGTACTCCGGTGCAGGTCTCGCTGCCCGGGGTCAATTTGCCCGCGTCCCATCAGGTGGAAGGGGCGCGCGCCTCGCTGCTCTACGGTCGGACCGGTCAGGTGAAGGGTATTGATCTGCCGATCTTCGCCCTCTCCGATGTGGATCAGTTCAGCGGCCTGCAGCTCGGGATCTTCCTCGGTGCTGGCCGGGTGCGCCACCAGTTTGGCGGGGTCGCCATCAACGCCATCAACTGGCACGAAGGGCAGGATACCGGCGTCAATCTGGGGCTGGTCAATCTGACCAACAATGTGCAGGGGCTCAACTGGGGGGCGGTCAATATCGTCAAGGGCAATGCGCTGGCCAACGTTGGCTTCGTCAACTATGCCGAGCGTACCACGTTCCAGATTGGCTTTATCAATGCGACCAAGCACCTCGACGGCTTGCAGATCGGGCTGGCCAACTATGCCGCCAACGGCGTGTTCCCCATTCTGCCGCTGGTGAACTTCCAGAAATCGTTCTGAGTGGGCGGTTCGCTTTGCGTTAAGGGCCTCTGCTGATTACCCTGTGTCTCTTGCAACTTGTGACAGGCGAACAGAGGTAATTGATGACGGCAGGGCAAATGAGTGCAATCGGGATCGGCTGGGATGTGCGTGGCTGGCAGGGCAGTGCCCAGGCGGTGGCCGTGGTGGGCTGGCAGGCCGACTCCAACAGCCTGCACTGGCTCGGGGTGTCGCCGCTGTTTCGCCTGAGCTCGCGGGTGGCGCCGGATCTGGCCGCCCTGCTGCGTCCGGCCCTGCAAAACGAGCTGACCCTGATGCAGGTAGAAGCCTTCCCGCAACTGGCGCTCGGCATCGATGCGCCGCTCGCCTTTCCCCGTGCCTTGCGGGATCTGCTCAACGGCCAGCCACATAGCTGCGCCGTGCCCGAACGGGAGATAGACAACCCCTACGCCTATCGCGACTGCGAGCGCTGGTTGTATCAGCAGTACGGCAAAAAGCCGCTGTCGGCCACCTTCGACCGGCTCGGCAACAACGCCACTCTGGCGCTCTCTATGCTGCCGCAGCTCTCTGATCTGCAACTGGTGCCGACCGTTGCCCCGAAGGCCAGTCGTGCCGTGCTGGAGGTCTATCCGGCATTGGCCAAAGTGGGCGGCAAGGCCTCCCCGGCACGGCCCGAGCTGGCGGCCTTACTGCCTGCGGACGTGCTGGTCGGCACCGATCGCTACGATGCGGCGCTCTGCGCCCTGATGGCGCTGCAATATGCCGCTGGTGGCAAGGTGACGGTATTGCCTGAGCTGATTTCGCCACCCACTGACATGCCGTGTGATGAGGGATGGGTCTATCACTTTGCCCATCATGCTGTAGAGCACAGCGGCATGTGACGACGGGGACGCGGCACATCATGGCGCCGCTCACCCTGTGGACGCGGGCCAAATGGCGCAAAAAACCTGTCTTTAGTCAGGAAATTGCCTGTTCATCCCGCGCCAAGGTGGCGCATCGTTATCTTCATCCGATATATTGCCCACCTTGCTGATCCTTTGCTGTGGTATTCCCGATGAAATCCGTTCTCTCTATTCAGTCCCACGTGGTCTTTGGTTGTGCCGGCAACAGCGCGGCCGTCTTCCCCATGCGCCGCCTCGGTATGGATGTATGGCCCATCAACACGGTGCAGTTTTCCAACCACACCCAATATGCCCAGGGGTGGCAGGGAATGGCGATGCCGGCGGGTCATATCAGTGCGCTGGTGAAAGGATTGGGCAATATCGAGGTGTTGAGCCAGTGTGACGCCGTGCTGAGCGGCTACCTTGGCTCCGCCGAGCAGGGGGACGAGATCCTGACCGTGGTCAACGCCGTCAAGGCGGCCAACCCCGATGCCATCTACTTCTGCGACCCTGTGATGGGTCACCCGGAGAAGGGGTGCATCGTTGCCCCCGGCGTCACCCGTTTCCTGACCGAGCAGGCGCTGCCGGTGGCCGACATGATGGCCCCCAACCTGCTGGAGCTGGAGACCCTCTGCGATACCCATCTGGCTGATCTGGATCAGACCCGCGCGGCTGCCCATCAGCTGCTGGCCCGCGGCGTCAAGCTGGTGCTGGTCAAGCATCTCGGTCGTGCGGCGCAGGACTCCAGCCGCTTCGAGATGCTGCTGGCAACGCCGCAAGGGGATTATCTGATTGCCCGTCCGCTCTATGACTTTGCCCGCCAGCCGGTGGGGGTGGGCGATCTTATCAGCGCCCTGATGCTGGCCAATTTGCTGGCCGGTCACGATGCGGTCAGCGCGTTCGAGCGCACCAACGCCTCGGTGGATGCGGTGCTGCAGGAGACCTGGCGCCAGCAGGCTTACGAGCTGCAACTCATCGCCGCGCAAGATGCCTTCGCCCTGCCAGAGGTTGCAGTGCGAGCGGTGAAACTGCCCTGATACTGCGCAGGCTTTCGTCTATCTAGACAAGCGATGGGCTGCAGATAAAAAAGGCTTGCCAATGGGCAAGCCTTTTGACTGTTTGCCTGTTTAGTGCGGTAAGCAATCAGGTGCGGGGATGGCGGAGGCGATAACGCTCAGCCATAGCATTAGCTGCCACCATGGCGGCGTAGACATCCTGTTCACTCACGGTCATCGGCATGTTGCCCATGGTATCGAGGGGATCGCAGGCCAGCTGCGCCACCTTGCGCCACTCGCTTTCATCAAAGTGGGTGAGCCCCAACTCTTGCAGCGTCATGGGCAGACCTGCACAGTCGATGATGCGAAACACCTCATCAAGTTCATGTTGCGGGGCGCGCTCAAGCACAAGTTGGGTCAGCAGGCCGAAGACCACCTTCTCGCCATGTTGGGCGCGATGGAGCTCCGGGATCAGTGACATGCCGTTGTTGACGGCATGAGCGGCGGCCAGTCCACCGGCTTCTGCGCCGACCCCGCTGAGGTAGATGGTGGCCTCGATAACCTGCTCCAGCGCCGGAGTCGAGACATGGTGGCGTATTGCATCCATGGCCAGCTCGATGTTTTCACCAAGCAGCTCGTAACAGAGCTTTGCCAGACCAAGGCCTGTGCGTGAAGGGCGCTTGCCGACCAGATTGAGCCCGTCCGCCCGATAGCAGGCGCGCGCCTCGAAATAGGTGGCCAAGGCATCGCCGACGCCTGCGGAAAAGAAGCGGGGAGGGGCGGCGGCAATGATGGACGTGTCAGCCAGCACCACGTCCGGATTTTGCGGCAGGAACAGATAGCGTTCAAATTCACCCGCCTGGTTGTAGATCACCGCCAGTGCCGTGCAGGGGGCATCTGTGGAGGCAATCGTCGGGAACAGCACAACCGGACGGCGCAGATAGAAGGCCACGGCCTTGGCGACATCCAGCGTCTTGCCGCCGCCGATCCCGACAATCACGTTCGCACCATATTGCTCTGCAAGGTGGGTCAGGCGGTGGATCTCCTGTTCGGTGCATTCGTAGCGAAACTTGTCGACCACTCCCCTGAGGCCTGCCTGCAAGAGCCCCGCCAAAGCTTCTTCCCGTACCCGCTCCAGAATGAACTCATCGCTGATGAGCAACGCATAGTCACCAAAATCTTTAACGTGCTCATGGAGTTGCGGGAGAAGGTGTTGACCGATGATGAACTTTTTGGGGGAGGTAACTGTACGGGGCAAAGTGGGCATCCATTATTCCTCAAGGCAGTGAACAACATAGATTTGATTATCAAATGGGTCTCTTACGATACGCCTGATGAGGAAATAGATGAAGAAGAAAAGGGGGGCGTTTTAATCATTAATTAATCTTTCTATTTATTTGGCTGTATTTTGGGGCGGCGATTGGCGGTGTTGAGGCATACAGGAGCACTGGCCGTATCGTGGCAATCCGTCGCAAGCCATATTGCTGCAACAAACAGTCACGCGGGCAACAAGCAAGGCCGCTTGGTGCGGCCCTGCTGTATGTGGATAAGAGATAGGGGATGGTCAGAGCGGTTTGTAGAAGATGACGGTCGCAGCAAGAGTGCCATCTGCGTTGCGCGCAAAGATCGGGATCTGGCCCGCCTCCAGATAGCCGAGTTGACGATAGAGGTGGGAGGCCACATCACCGGCGCGAGTATCGAGCACCAGCAGCGAACGGCCCGCGGCATGGGCGCCTTGTTCCATTGCCTGCATCAGCGCATGACCGACACCTTTGCCTCTCGCCGTTTGCAGTACCATCAGTTTTTCCACCTCGGCCCGGTGGCGACCGTTGGCCTTGCCACAGAGCGCGAGCTGAATCGCTCCCACGAGCTGTTGTTGCTCAAGCGCAAGCCACAGCTTTCGGTGACCTGCCGCCAGATCCGCTTCAACTCCTTGCCAGTAGCGGGTAGATTCCTCCGTGGTCAGCGGCGGTAAAAAACCGACCGAGGCGCCGCTATCGACACAATCTTGCAGCAGGGTGATGAGCGCACTTTGATAGGTTGCTGCGCTCTTAACTTCCACAATGTTCATCTGACATCCTTGTCATTGCGCTGTTATGTGGCTGATTGCCACCGTTGGTTCATATGAGGTAGGTACTTATGCTCGCCGCGAGTACGGCTTGTCAGCGGATCAGCCCCTGCTCAACCAGCCAGACAAACAGCAGGCGGGAGACGGGGGAGAGCTCATCGAGGTGAGAGCTGTCGAGCCAGCGCAGCTCGGCAATTTCTGCCGAGGCGATCGGGGTGCCGCTTGTTTCGCCGGTGTAGCAGCGCAGTCGCACCTCGACTCCTGCCGGTTTGCCATCGGCCTGGGCGCTGAACTCGCAGGCAAAGCGCAGGGTATCGGGCTGCAGGGTGACAGCCAGCTCCTCTTCAATCTCGCGGATCAGCGCCGCCTCGTCGCTCTCGCCCGGTTCCCGCTTGCCGCCTGGGATGTAATAGATGTCCTTGCCGTGGGAGCGGGCGCAGAGCAGCTGCTGATCTTTAAAGGTGAGCCAGGCGAGTTTGTCGATCATCCGTTTTCTCTCCAATGGGGTTGCCGTGATGAGCAGTGGCGCATTCAAGCGCACAGTTGTTTTGCATGCCGGCAGCCTAACAAAGATGAAGTTGAGTCCCAAGGAGAAAGAGGGGAGATGCCGGAAACGCACTGTTTCCAGCGCGGTCACCGCGTAGCTGAATGAGTGCGCAATGGCTGGTTCACCACAGCCTTCTCGTCCCTAAAAAAGCGGACTGGCGCACATCACGACAGGGCCGGACTGGGCGAAGGCGGGGTCCTTGTGGTTTAATCTTGCCACTTTAGCGGTAGTAGGCGACGAGCCTGCTACCTTGCGTTGGCAAGATGCAGGTGAGCAAGATGCAAATAGCAGCAGAGAGCAAGTTTATCGGACTCGGGGTCGCGGGCAATTTCGCCGGTCATCTGGAGCAGGCGGGTGAAGCGTCGGACTTCGTAGCGGTCGTGGTGCGCGATACCACGGCGCCCAAGGCGCTGTTCCCCTTTTTCGTGCCGGGCCATCCGGGTCAGCTCGGGGTATTCCCGTTGAGCGACAAGGCGATCTTCCTGCCGGAAGCGGCGGTCAGTGGTGACGAGAAGGTGCAGATCGAGCCGGAAGTAGCCCTCTGGTGCGAGCTGGAGTATGCCGACAAGCAGGTGGTGGCGATCCATCCCCGCGCCTTTGGCGCCTATAACGACTGCTCCATCCGTCGTCCCAACGCCAAGAAGATCAGCGAGAAGAAGAACTGGGGCGAAGAGAGCAAGGGGCTGGCGGACAAGCTGCTGCCGCTTTCCGGTTTTGCCGCCGGTTGCGAGCTCGATGACTATCGTATCGCCTGCTATCTGGAGCGCGATGGCGAGCTGCACGCCTACGGGGTAGACAGCGCCGCCATCGACTACAGCTACTTCCACGGCAAGCTGCTCGACTGGGCCATCGACAAGTTCAACCATCAGCAGGATGAGGGGCCGGCGGAGCACATTCAGGGGCTGCTGGCGCAGGCGGGACATCCTCCCCATGCGCTCATCAGTATCGGCGCCACCCGCTATACCCCGTTTGGCGAGACCCACTTCCTCAAACCGGGCGACACTTCCTGCGTGGTGGTTTACCCGGGCAGCCGTTATAGCGAAGCGGATATCCGCGAGGCGATCCGCAGCCGCAACGTTGGCGCTGATATGTCCGTGCTGCTGCAGGCGGTGCAGGCGCGCTAATCACCGTTGCCAGTGGGAAGATGTCTCTTCCCGCTGGTTATCATATCGAGTTATTTCATGACGATTGTTCCGGTATCCCGGGCCGATTATCCGGCCCTGATCGACCTGTGGGAGGCCTCTGTTCGGGCGACCCACCACTTCCTGCCCGAGGCCGAGATCCTCGCGCTTAAACCGCTTATTCTGGAGCACTACTTCGATGCGGTGACACTGCGCAGTGCCCGCACAGAAGAGGGGTACATTACGGGTTTTAGCGGAGTGCACGAGGGCAAGCTGGAGATGCTGTTTGTGGCTCCCGAGGCGCGCGGTAGTGGCGTGGGGCGTTTGCTGGTGGCGCATGCCATCGAACAGGGCGGCGCGACGCAGGTTGACGTCAACGAGCAGAACGAACAGGCGGTGGGCTTCTATCTGAAGATGGGATTCACCGTGACGGGTCGTTCGCCGCTGGATGGTCAGGGCAAGCCCTATCCGCTGCTGCATATGGCGCTGGCGCCGACCTGATCGTGCCTGATGAGGCGCAGTACCCATAAACCAACGGGGGATGGCATCAGCCATCCCCCGTTTTTCTGATCGTGTTTGTTACTTGCTGGCGACCTTGTTCACTACCTTGATCAGCTGATAGCGCAGGGAGGGGGCATCGGCCGGCACATCGGTGAGCTGCTCCTTGCTGACAGTGAGCTGGTAGCGATAGCCCGGCTCGAACTGGAAGCCTTCAATATTCTGGTAGAACAGCGTCCAGGGCTGCTGCTCATCACTGCGAACCTGCATGCACTGCATCGGGCCAACTCCGACGCAATCGACCAGCTGGCTGTTGATATAGAGGGTCTCCCCCTGTGACGGGGCGGGGGCGCTCTGGCAGGCGGTCAGCAGCAAGGCTGCGCTGATAAACAGTGGTTTCATAATGGACTCCTTAACGCGAAAGGGGGCATTAGAGCGGCAAACAAAAAGGCGGTCAATGACCGCCTTTGTAACAAACCATATCAGCGCAGTGGTTAGCGCTGCTCGAGCGGAGTGAACTCGCGCAACGGGTGACCCACGTAGAGCTGGCGTGGGCGACCAATCTTGCTGTCCGGGTCTGAGTGGAACTCGTTCCAGTGCGCAATCCAGCCGATGGTGCGGGAGATG
The DNA here is from genome assembly GCF_040907785.1 of Aeromonas sp. s8. Taxonomy (NCBI): domain Bacteria; kingdom Pseudomonadati; phylum Pseudomonadota; class Gammaproteobacteria; order Aeromonadales; family Aeromonadaceae; genus Aeromonas; species Aeromonas sp. s8. The sequence goes on along the minus strand of NZ_JBFOCL010000007.1, from coordinate 51,833 downwards.
GCGAAGATCACGGTGAACATGCTCATCGGGATGCCGATCGCCTTCATGATGATGCCGGAGTAGAAGTCTACGTTCGGGTAGAGTTTCTTCTCGACGAAGTAGGGGTCGGAGAGCGCAATGCGCTCCAGCTCCATGGCCACGTCCAGCAGTGGATCCTTGATCTGCAGCTCGGTCAGTACTTCGTGGCAGGTTTCGCGCATCACAGTGGCACGGGGGTCGTGGTTCTTGTAGACGCGGTGACCAAAGCCCATCAGACGGAACGGATCATTCTTGTCCTTGGCCTTGGCGATGTACTCGGGGATGCGATCCACCGAGCCGATCTCTTCCAGCATGCGCAGGCAGGCTTCGTTGGCACCACCGTGGGCCGGTCCCCACAGGGAGGCGATCCCCGCGGCGATACAGGCGAACGGGTTGGCACCGGAGGAGCCAGCCAGACGAACGGTGGAGGTGGAGGCGTTCTGCTCGTGATCCGCATGTAGGGTAAAGATACGATCCATGGCGCGTTCAACGATGGGGTTGACCTTGTACTCTTCGGTCGGCACGCCAAACATCATGTGCAGGAAGTTACCGGCATAGGAGAGGGCGTTACGCGGCTGCATGAACGGCTGGCCGATGGAGTACTTGTAACACATGGCGGCCAGAGTCGGCATCTTGGAGAGCAGACGGAAGGCACAGATCTCGCGATGCTGCTCGTTATTGATGTCGAGGGCATCGTGATAGAAGGCTGACAGGGCGCTGACCACACCGCACATGATGGCCATAGGGTGGGAGTCGCGACGGAAGCCGCGGAAGAAGAAGGCGATCTGCTCGTGCACCATGGTGTGGCGGGTGACCAGGCGTTCGAATTCGGCATATTGGGCCTTGGTCGGCGCTTCGCCGTACAGCAGGATATAGCAGACTTCCAGATAGGTGGCCTGGGTGGCCAACTGGGCGATGGGGTAACCACGGTGCAGCAAGACACCCTGATCCCCGTCAATGTAGGTAATGGCAGATTTGCAAGAACCGGTCGCCATAAAACCGGGGTCAAAGGTGAAATACCCCTGTGATCCCAATTTTCTGACATCGATGACATCCGGGCCGATGGTGCCGGAGAGGATCGGCAGTTCGACCGGATCTTTTCCGGGCAGGTGTAGGGTGGCTATCTTATCAGCCATAGCACGTCTCCTTTGCTCTTTATAATTTGGTTCCAGTCCTACTCTATTACGACTTTTATGACGCTGGCAAAGGTTGTTACCCATACCGAAGTGGCTGGAGCGCCTTATTTGAAACAGAGTTCCTTATCAATGTCAATTTTGCTGGAACCCCATTAATGGCATTAATGAAATGTTAAATTAAATATGCGATCGAGTTTGCGGTTTTGTGTTTTCTTTGTAGCTAATTGATTGTCTTCGGTTAAGGCCGCCGATATACTGCGCCACGTGGGTCATGGCTGCGGGTGTTTGAAACGCTTTGGCAAAGCCTGATGTGAAACCGAAAACTCGCGTTTTGGCTTTTTCAGAGTGTTTTGGTAACAAAAAACCAACAATCACCATTCCGTGCCCTCAAGTGTGAGTTAAAACAATAACTAACGTGCTCAATGGAGCTGAGTGGGCAAGCGTGAAAAACAAACAGAGACCGGTCAACCTCGACCTACAGACGATCAGCTTTCCTGTCACTGCCATTGCATCCATCCTGCACCGTGTTTCAGGGGTCATTACCTTTGTTGCATTGGGCATCTTGCTGTGGATGCTTGGTACTTCACTCGCCTCTCCCGAAGGGTTTGAAACCGTGGTTGCCATCATGGACAACTTCCTGGTCAAACTCGTGCTGTGGGGGATCCTGACTGCGCTGGCATACCACATTGTGGGCGGCTTGCGTCATCTGGTCATGGATATGGGCTATTGGGAAGAGCTGGAATCCGGCAATCAGAGCGCCCGCGTGGCCTTCGTGATCACCGCGATCCTGGCTGTATTGGCGGGAGTGCTTGTATGGTAACCAATTCTGCAACCTTCGGGCGCAGCGGCGTTCATGATTACATCCTGATCCGCGCCACCGCCCTCATCATGACCTGTTATGTCCTCTATCTGGTGGGCTTTGTCGCGTTCAACGACATCACCTACGAGGTGTGGGCAGGCTTCTTCGCCAAAACATTCACCAAAGTATTCACCCTGTTGACCCTGCTCTGCGTACTGATCCACGCCTGGATTGGTCTGTGGCAGGTGCTGACTGACTATATCAAGCCGGTAGGGCTGCGCGGGGCGCTGCAATTTGCCTTGGTCGTGGTGCTGTTTGTCTATCTGATGACGGGTTTCGTCGTGCTGTGGGGTGTGTAAGGTGACTATTCCAACTCGTGAATTTGATGCGGTGGTGATTGGTGCCGGTGGTGCCGGTATGCGCGCCGCGCTGCAGATTGCGCAGTCCGGCAAGAGCTGCGCTCTGTTGTCCAAGGTTTTTCCAACCCGTTCTCACACTGTTTCCGCTCAGGGCGGGATCACGGTTGCGCTGGGCAATGCCCATGATGACAACTGGCAGTGGCATATGTATGACACGGTAAAAGGTTCCGATTACATCGGTGATCAGGAAGCCATCGAGTACATGTGCAAAACCGGCCCCGAGGCTATCTATGAGCTGGAGAACATGGGCTTGCCCTTCTCCCGTTTCGATAACGGGTCTGTCTACCAGCGTCCGTTTGGTGGTCAGTCCAAGAATTTCGGTGGCGAGCAGGCTGCTCGTACCGCAGCGGCCGCCGACCGTACCGGTCACGCCCTGTTGCACACCCTCTATCAGCAGAACGTCAAGAACAAGACCACTGTCTTCTCCGAGTGGTATGCGCTGGATCTGGTGAAAAACCAGGATGGCCACGTGGTGGGTTGTACCGCCATCGATATGGAGAGCGGTGAAGTGGTCTACTTCAAGGCCAAGGCCACCGTGCTGGCGACTGGCGGTGCCGGTCGTATATACCAGTCCACCACCAACGCCCACATCAATACAGGTGACGGTGTCGGTATGGCGCTGCGTGCCGGTGTCGGCGTGCAGGACATGGAGATGTGGCAGTTCCACCCGACCGGCATCGCCGGGGCAGGGGTGCTGGTAACTGAAGGCTGCCGTGGTGAAGGTGGTTATCTGCTCAATAAAGATGGCGAGCGCTTCATGGAGCGTTACGCGCCGAACGCCAAGGACTTGGCCGGTCGCGACGTGGTGGCCCGCTCCATCATGATCGAGATCCGTGAAGGCCGTGGCTGCGATGGTCCCTGGGGCCCGCACATCAAGCTCAAGCTGGATCACCTCGGCAAAGAGGTGCTGGAATCCCGTCTGCCGGGGATCTGCGAGCTCTCTCGCACCTTCGCCCACGTGGATCCGGTCAAAGAGCCGATCCCGATCATCCCGACCTGCCACTACATGATGGGCGGCGTGCCGACCAACGTGAATGGCCAGTGCCTGACCCAGGACAAGAACGGCAATGATGTGCCGGTAGTCGGTCTGTTTGCGGTGGGCGAGATTGCCTGCGTCTCGGTGCACGGTGCCAACCGTCTGGGTGGCAACTCCCTGCTGGATCTGGTGGTGTTCGGCCGCGCTGCCGGCATGCATCTGGTCAACACCCTGGGCGAGATGGATCACGGCCGTGATGCTTCCGAGTCGGATCTGGATGCCGCATTGTCCCGCTTCAACCGCTGGGAAAATTGCCGTGACGGGGAAGACCCGGTGCAGATCCGCAAAGACCTGCAGCGCTGCATGCAGAACAACTTCTCCGTATTCCGCGAAGGTGCGGCGATGGCAGAAGGGCTGGCCGAGCTCAAGGTTATCCGCGAGCGCCTCAAGTCAGCCCGTCTGGATGACACCTCCAAAGAGTTCAACACCCAGCGCATCGAGTGCCTGGAGCTGGACAACCTGATGGAGACGGCGTTTGCCACGGCGGTTGCCGCCAACTTCCGTACCGAGAGTCGCGGTGCTCACTGCCGCTTCGACTTCCCGGATCGCGACGATGAGAACTGGCTATGCCACAGCCTCTATCATCCGGACACCGAGTCCATGACCCGTCGCGCTGTCAACATGTCACCCAAGACCCGTGAGGCGTTCCCGCCCAAGGTCCGGACTTACTGATTGCGGAGCCAGCCCTATGAACGTCACATTCTCTGTCTACAGATACAATCCGGATGTTGATAACGTCCCCCATATGAAGGAATATCGTCTTGATATTCCTGAAGGTTCCGACATGATGGTGCTCGACGCACTGATCCAGTTGAAAGAGCTGGATCCCACGCTCGCCTTCCGCCGCTCTTGCCGCGAAGGGGTCTGTGGATCAGACGGTCTCAACATGAATGGCAAGAACGGTCTTGCCTGTATCACCCCGCTCTCCGACCTGCTGAAGAAGGGCAATAACGTCGTTATCCGCCCCTTGCCCGGCCTGCCGGTGATCCGTGATCTGGTGATCGACATGACCCAGTTCTACACCCAGTGGGAGAAGGTCAAACCCTTCCTCATCAATGATGACAAGTTGCCGCCGGTGCGTGAGCACCTGCAATCCCCCGAAGAGCGCGCCAAGCTTGACGGCCTGTACGAGTGCATTCTCTGTGCCTGCTGCTCCACTTCGTGCCCCTCCTTCTGGTGGAATCCCGACAAGTTCATCGGTCCGGCCGGGCTGCTCGCCGCCTACCGCTGGCTGGCTGACAGCCGCGACACCGCGACCACCGAACGACTGGGGAATCTGGACGACGCATTCAGCGTGTTCCGCTGCCATGGCATCATGAACTGCGTGAACGTCTGTCCGAAAGGCTTGAACCCGACCAAGGCGATTGGCCAGATCAAGTCGATGTTGCTCAATCGGGCTGTTTAGTATCAGGGCCGGCCAGGTGCTGGCCCGACCTCTGGATAGCCATCCCACCCGTGGCAGGATGGCTATTTGACCCCTACAAGCTGCGCAGCAGTAACAAGAAGTACAAGGGATAGAAATGCATAACGGCGTGATGAAGGCCTGGTTGGAGTCATCTCACCTGGCTGGTGCGAATGCAAGCTATATCGAGGATTTGTACGAATCCTTCCTGGAAAATCCTGACTCCGTGTCCGACGAGTGGCGCAGCCTGTTTAGCGAGCTGCCCCAGGTCAATGGCCATGCGGTTGAACAACCCCACTCCCAGGTCCGCGATTATTTCCGTCGTCTGGCCAAGGATCCCTCTCGCTACAGTGCCCCCGTCTCCGATCCGCAAGTGGATGCCAAGCAGGTGCGGGTATTGCAGCTGATCAACGCCTTCCGTTTCCGTGGTCACCAGAATGCCAATCTGGACCCGCTGGGCCTGTGGCAGCGTGAAACCGTTGCCGAACTGGATCCTGCGTTCCACAACCTGCAGGGCGCAGATATGGAGGCCACCTTCAATGTGGGCTCCTACGCCATCGGTCGCGAGACCATGGTGCTCTCCGACCTCTACGCCTCGCTGAAGAAGACCTATTGCGGCTCTATCGGCGCCGACTACATGCACCTCACCTCCACGGAAGAGAAGCGCTGGCTGCAACAGCGTCTCGAATCCATTGAAGGGAAGGGGAGTTACACCCTCGAAGAGAAGACCCGTTTCCTCGAGAGCCTGACCGCCGCCGAAGGGCTGGAGAAATATCTGGGTGCCAAGTTCCCGGGTGCCAAGCGCTTCTCGTTGGAAGGTGGCGACGCCATGATCCCCATGCTCAAGGAGCTGATCCGTCGCGCCGGTGAGCAGGGCTGCAAAGAGGCCGTTATCGGTATGGCCCACCGCGGTCGTCTCAACGTGCTGATCAACGTGCTCGGTAAACGGGCGCAGGACCTGTTCGACGAGTTTGCCGGCAAGCATGGCGAATCCTGGGGTACCGGTGATGTGAAGTACCACATGGGCTTCTCCTCCGACTTCGCCACCCCGGGTGGCAACGTCCACCTGGCGTTGGCGTTCAACCCCTCTCACCTCGAGATCGTCAACCCTGTGGTCATCGGCTCGGTCCGTGCCCGCATGGATCGTCGCGGTGACAAGGATGGTTCCAGCGTGTTGCCCATTACCATTCACGGTGACTCGGCCATGGCCGGTCAGGGCGTGGTGGCCGAGACCTTCAACATGTCCCAGACCCGTGCCTATGGTGTCGGCGGGACGGTGCGCATCGTCATCAACAACCAGGTTGGTTTCACCACCTCCTATATCCGTGACCTGCGCTCCACCGAATATTGCACCGACATCGCCAAGGCGGTGCAGGCGCCGGTGCTGCACGTCAACGGGGATGATCCGGAGGCTGTGGTGCTGGTGACCCAGATTGCACTGGATTACCGCAACACCTTCAAACGCGACGTGGTGATCGAGCTGGTCTGCTACCGTCGTCACGGTCACAACGAAGCTGACGAGCCGAGCGCCACCCAGCCATTGATGTACCAGAAGATCAAGCAGCACCCTACCCCGCGCAAGATCTACGCCGATCAGCTGGTGGCCGAGGGGAGCCTCGCTCAGGAGCGGGCGACCGAACTGGTCAACGAGTATCGCGAAGCGCTGGATCGCGGCGAGCGGGTGAGCAAGGAGTGGCGGCCGATGGAGCTGCACTCCGTCGACTGGACGCCGTATCTGGGCCACGACTGGAACATGGCCTATGAGAGTGCCGTGCCGATGGATCACCTCAAGAGCCTCGGCGAACGGGTGAGCCAGTATCCGGCGACCCACGTGCTGCAGCGTCAGGTCGAGAAGATTTACGAAGACCGCCGTCTGATGGCCGCTGGCGAGAAGCTGGTGGATTGGGGCTTTGCCGAGACCCTGGCCTACGCCACCCTGGTGGACAAGGGGTCCCGCATCCGCTTTACCGGTGAAGACTCCGGTCGTGGCACCTTCTTCCACCGCCACGCCGTACTCCACAGCCAGACCGATGCCAGCACCTATACCCCGCTGTGCAACCTGCACGACGAGCAAGGCCCGTTCGAGGTGTATGACTCTGTGCTGACCGAGAACGCGGTTCTGGCCTTTGAATATGGCTACGCCAGCGCCGAGCCGGCTGGCCTCACCATCTGGGAAGCCCAGTTCGGCGATTTCGCCAACTGTGCCCAGGTAGTGGTTGATCAGTTCCTCTCCTCCGGTGAGCAGAAGTGGGGCCGGATGTGCGGCCTGACCATGTTGCTGCCGCACGGTTACGAGGGGCAGGGCCCGGAGCACTCCTCCGCCCGTCTGGAGCGTTATCTGCAGATGTGCGCCCAGCACAACATGCAGGTGTGCGTGCCCTCTACCCCGGCGCAGGTGTTCCATATGCTGCGTCGTCAGGTGGTACGTCCGATGCGCCGTCCGCTCATCGTGATGACCCCCAAATCCCTGCTGCGCCACCCGTTGGCGGTGAGCAAGCTCGAAGAGCTGGCGGAAGGAACCTTCCAGAACGCCATCGGCGAGATCGATGCACTGGATCCGAAAGCGGTCAAGCGCGTGGTCTTCTGCTCCGGCAAGGTCTACTACGACCTGCTCGATGCCCGTCGCAAGGCCGAGCAGCAAGATGTGGCTCTGGTGCGAATTGAGCAGCTCTACCCCTTCCCGGAAGAGGAAGTGCGCGCCATTCTGGCCGATTACAGCCATGTCACCGACTTTGTCTGGTGTCAGGAAGAGCCGCAGAACCAGGGCGCCTGGTACTGCACCCGTCACCACTACGATGGCGTGCTGCCAGCCGGAGCCACCCTGCGTTATGCCGGTCGCCCCGCGTCAGCCTCACCGGCCGTCGGTTACATGTCTGTCCACGCCAAGCAGCAAAAAGCCTTGGTGGAAGATGCCCTTACCCTGTAAAGCCTCTGGCATAGAAGTAAAAAGGAACTGATTGGATGACTATCGAAATCAAGGTACCGGATCTGCCGGAATCAGTGGCCGATGCCACTATCGCCACCTGGCACAAAAAACCGGGCGATCTGGTCGCCCGTGACGAAGTGCTGGTCGACATCGAGACCGACAAGGTGGTGCTGGAAGTGCCGGCACCGCAAGCCGGTGTGCTGGGGGATATTCTGCAAGGGGAAGGGGCAACCGTGTTGTCCCGTCAACTGATTGCCATCCTCACCGCCGCTCCGGTGGCCGGTGAAGAGACCAAAGAGAAACCCGCTGAAGCGGTGGCCGATGATGGTGCCGATGGCTTGAGCCCCTCCGTGCGTCGTCTCATTGGCGAGCACGACATCGACGTGACCAAGCTGACCGGTACCGGCAAAGGCGGTCGCATCACCAAGGATGATGTGGAAGCCTTCATCAAGGCCAAGAGCCAGCCTGCGGCAGCCGCACCGGTCGCCGCGGCCGCTCCGGCAGCCAAGGTTACTCCGCTGGGTGGTCGCACCGACAAGCGGGTACCGATGACCCGTCTGCGCAAGCGCATTGCCGAGCGTCTGCTGGAAGCGAAAAACACCACCGCCATGCTGACCACCTTCAACGAGGTCAACATGAAGCCCATCATGGATCTGCGCAAGCAGTACGGCGAGATCTTCGAGAAGAAGCACGGCATCAAGCTCGGCTTTATGTCCTTCTACGTGAAGGCGGTGGTGGAGTCCCTCAAGCGCTATCCGGAAGTGAACGCGGCGCTCGATGGCGATGACGTGGTTTACCACAACTACTTCGACGTTAGCATCGCCGTCTCGACCCCCCGTGGTCTGGTGACGCCGGTGCTGCGCGACTGCGACAACATGAGCCTGGCGGACATCGAGAAGGCCATCAAGGATCTGGCGGGCAAGGGCCGTGACGGCAAGCTGACAGTGGATGAACTGACTGGCGGCAACTTCACCATCACCAACGGTGGCGTGTTCGGCTCCCTGATGTCCACCCCGATCATCAACCCGCCCCAGAGCGCCATTCTGGGCATGCACAAGATCCAGGATCGCCCGATGGCCGTTGACGGCAAGGTCGAGATCCTGCCGATGATGTATCTGGCGCTCTCCTACGATCACCGTCTCATCGACGGACGCGAATCGGTAGGCTTCCTGGTCTCCGTCAAGGAGCTGCTGGAAGACCCGACCCGTCTGTTGCTGGACGTCTAAGCCTGTGGTACCCGGGCAAGGGGTTTGCGCCCCGAGCCGGATGTGCTGCTGGACGTTTGAGTAATACCCGAGCGATTGAAAGATAACGAGGGGCCGCCCAGGCCCCCATTCACAGGGGATTGAGAAACACCAGCCCCGGACGGAAATACCTACAACACGGATAGAGCATCTATGAATCTGCATGAATATCAGGCAAAACAGCTGTTTGCCGAGTATGGCCTGCCGGTCTCCGAAGGTTATGCCTGTGCTACCCCACAAGAAGCGGCCGAAGCGGCCGACAAGATTGGCGGCAATACCTGGGTCGTCAAATGCCAGGTACACGCCGGTGGCCGCGGTAAAGCGGGCGGCGTGAAAGTGGCCAAGAGCAAGGATGAGATCCGTGCTTTTGCCCAAAACTGGCTTGGCAAAAATCTGGTGACCTACCAGACCGACGCCAACGGCCAGCCGGTCACCAAGATCCTGGTGGAATCTTGCACCGACATCGCCAAAGAGCTCTACCTGGGCGCCGTGGTTGACCGTGGTTCGCGCCGTGTGGTCTTCATGGCCTCAACCGAAGGTGGCGTGGATATCGAGAAGATCGCCCACGAAACCCCCCATCTGATCCACAAGGCGGCCATCGATCCGTTGGTGGGTCCGCAGGCTTATCAGGCCCGCGAACTGGCCTTCAAACTGGGTCTGGTCGGCGATCAGATCAAACAGTTCACCAAGATCTTCATGGGTCTGGGCCAGATGTTCCTGGATTGCGATTTCGCGCTGCTGGAGATCAACCCGCTGGTGATCACCGCGCAGGGCAACCTGCACTGCCTGGATGGCAAGATCAACATCGACGCCAACGCCCTCTATCGTCAGCCCAAGCTGCGCGAAATGCACGACCCGTCACAGGATGACCCCCGCGAAGCGCACGCTGCTCAGTGGGAGCTCAACTATGTGGCCCTCGATGGCAACATCGGCTGCATGGTCAACGGCGCGGGTCTGGCCATGGGCACCATGGACATCGTCAACCTGCACGGCGGCAAGCCGGCCAACTTCCTTGACGTCGGCGGCGGCGCCACCAAGGAACGGGTAACCGAGGCGTTCAAGATCATCCTCTCCGACAGCAACGTCAAAGCGGTGCTGGTCAACATCTTTGGCGGCATAGTGCGTTGCGACATGATCGCGGAAGGCATCATAGGTGCGGTCAAGGAAGTGGGGGTCAAGGTGCCCGTCGTGGTCCGTCTGGAAGGCAACAACGCCGAGCTGGGTGGTATCAAGCTGGCCGAGAGCGGCCTCAACATCATTGCGGCCAAGAGTCTGACCGATGCCGCGCAGCAAGTCGTCAAAGCAGCGGAGGCCAACTGATGAGCGTACTGATCAACAAGGACACCCGAGTCATCTGCCAGGGCTTTACCGGCGGTCAGGGTACTTTCCACTCCGAGCAGGCGCTCTCCTATGGTACCCAGCTGGTGGGCGGCGTCTCCCCGGGCAAGGGCGGCACCACCCATCTGGGCCTGCCGGTGTTCAACACCGTCCGTGACGCGGTCGAAGCGACCGGCGCCACCGCCTCCGTCATCTATGTGCCGGCGCCGTTCTGCAAGGATGCCATCCTGGAAGCGATCGACGCGGGTATCAAGCTCATCGTCACCATCACCGAAGGCATCCCGACGCTGGATATGCTGGACGTCAAAGTGAAGCTGCAAGAGACCGGCGTGCGGATGATCGGCCCCAACTGCCCGGGCGTGATCACCCCGGGTGAATGCAAGATCGGCATCATGCCGGGCCACATTCACAAGCCGGGCAAGGTGGGCATCGTCTCCCGCTCCGGCACCCTGACCTACGAAGCGGTCAAGCAGACCACTGACGAGGGCTTTGGCCAGTCCACCTGCGTCGGTATCGGTGGCGACCCCATCCCGGGTTCCAACTTTATCGACATTCTGGAGATGTTCCAGAACGACCCGCAGACCGAAGCGATCGTGATGATCGGCGAGATCGGCGGCAACGCCGAGGAAGACGCGGCCGCCTATATCAAGGCCCACGTCACCAAGCCGGTGGTCTCCTATATCGCGGGTGTTACTGCCCCTCCAGGCAAGCGGATGGGCCACGCTGGCGCCATTATCTCCGGTGGCAAGGGTACTGCTGCCGAGAAGTTTGCCGCGCTGGAAGATGCTGGCGTGAAAACCGTCCGCTCCCTGGCCGATATCGGCAAGGCCTTGCGCGAAGTGACCGGTTGGTAATTCCTGTTAGCCCGTTATCTCTAATAAAATGCCGCCCAATGGGCGGTTTTTTAATGGATCTAGATTGGTATGTTCTCGCGTGTATAAGAATATGTGTCGCTATTCAAATTTGTTTATTATTCATCATCGTCATCAAAGTCTATATCATAAGGAAATAAAACAACCTCATCCTCTGGAATCACTGGTGCGCATTTATACAATGCGTCTACATCAATAAATGGCGTAGATAGTATGGATTTTTTAAATTTATTATCTGTGACCCACTTGGAATTCCATATATGCTCATGAGGTACATTATACTTACCAGATACAATAGAGCAGAGTGGCTCTTGATATTCTATATCTTGATTGATATGGAATGAGATTCGTTGTAACCAGATATCTAAAATCCCCGTCCCTAATATTGGTTCGAACTTTGATTTTATTTTATTTAATAAAGTTAGCTTATCAGTATCATTTGGGATGAATTTAAGTACATTGCTTAATACCAATGCGCAAGAGGAAAAAGCTCTCGGGTTGTTAATCATAATATCGGTGATGATGCTCACAATAGGTTTAACATCTTCTTTAAGTTTCGGCATCCTCTCTAGTCGTTTATTTATTTTTGCGAGTTGCTTTTGAAGTTGTCCAGAGTTTTTGTGTCGTCTTGAGAAAATAGATAATTTCAACAGTGTTTTTTGAATGGTTGTAGAAAAAATGGATTTACCAAATAGCATTAATGCATCTTGCTTGTCAGGTTTCATTGAACTTAATATTATGTCTTCAGATAATGAAGTTTTAGATACATTCAGCTGTAGTCCCACCCCTTGAAGAATAACAGTAAGATACCTAGCTATTGCCTCTGCATCCTCCTTGCTATTGGTAAATATTCTGTAATCATCACGGTATCGAATAATATTGTAGTCAGTGATATTTTCTTTTCTTAGCTTCTCACTTAGAAGTTTATCACAATAGCCGAGCACTATTTCAGCTATAAAGTCCATTAATGCTGAACCCTGAGGTATGCCATTTGTTTGACCCCAGCGCATCTGGCGTAAAGCATGATCTATTCGGTTTCCTAGGTTTGCATTAAAGTTTCTATTGTTTTTTGCAACTCTTTTGGTATGAATTGCCCAAGGAATTGAATGGGTATAAATTGATGGATAAAAGTTAGCTATATCTGTAGTGAATAAATATTTAAAATCAAGAGCGTTGTTGATGGACTGTTGTTCTACATTACGCCACCATCCCATGACACTCTCAGCAGTGTCAGACTTACATTCATCTTCAGACTCTCTTGGTAAGCTTACGCAGACTATTTTCTTGTTGGTTTTAAATTGTTTAAACCTCTTTAATAATAGCTCCCATTCATCCTCTTTAGTAAGCTCATGAACTAGATGGACGTAAATAGCGGGATGAATCAGTTCGAATGGACGCCATGAATAATGACCATCTTTATTTGTCTGTAGAGTGTAATTAGCCCCGCTATATTCACAAGCATTTTTATAACCAATGTCATTTATGCCATTTTGTTTTTTATTCAGGGCATTGCTTACATTTTTAAGAAGATTCTGGAAGTTAAAGTAAACCGGGAGAGGAAAACCGCAATAACTGGTGTGTTTCAAGAAAAAAACTCTTGCTTCCGAAGCAGTCATTTCAGTGATTAAAGTCATGAAAATACTCCAACACATTACCTGTAATTTCGAATAGCCCGTATGCACGAATAGCGAAGCGTGTTCGGATGTTCGGGAAAGGAATTATGCCACAAGAGTCTTCAGCCACCAGTGACAAACAGCCCAAGATTGTTACGCTGTTGCAACCAAGTTGACTGAGGCTGTTTCGCTGGTGAATCAATCCTGCCGCTGCTTGGGGCAACCTGCTGGCCGCGCAGGTTGCCAATACCGCTCCGATTTGGGTTAAAGAGCTGAGCCAAACGCGGGCTAACTTCCCGTTGATTGACCCTTGTACAGCGCTCCTTGACATCAGGGCTCGCTATCACTTCCCGAAGTAAAAATGCCGACCCAAAGGTCGGCATTTTGCTTTTACAAGGCGCAGGTCTGGCTGCATATGTTCAGATCGCCGCTGACCAGATGCTCACACTCGCCATTGTGCTTGAGCCTATTGGCTAAAGACCGTCTGCCCGCGAAAGACGGTGCGGGTGACCTGGGTATCGGCGATCTGCTCCGGTTTGCCGCTGGCGACCATCTCGTATGTTGGGCTAAAAATGGTAGGTTGGTGCTGAACGAAGTGAAGCCCAACGTTTACCGTGAAATATGCCTGTAAATCTGTTTTAAGGCTTCGTCATATCCTTGTTTATCCCGCTCTTGTTGGGGTAATCATGCTCGTCTGTTGGGCTTCGCTACGCTCTGCGCCAACCTACAAATCACGCTATCTCAACCCTGCCGCCGCTGGGACCATCAGCTGATCACGCTTGGCGATAATGCCCCCTCAGATTTCACCTGTAAAAATGCCGACCCTCGGGTCGGCAGTTTCAAGAAATAGGGTGTGGGGCGAAACAGTATGGGAAATGGTTGCCCGCTATCGCCGGGCTATTTATCCGCCTTGCCCGCCGCATCGGCAAGTTTGGCCAGCTGTTTGTCATACCAGGCCACCGGGCGGTTCTCATCTTCCGCCCGCTCTTTGCGGCGGATGGCATTGCGCACCGCCATGGCGCCCAGCCAGCGAAAGGGTTCGGGCGGGAAGTAGCCACGCGGGCCGCTTACCAGGGCGCATTCACGCCAGGGTTTATCCTCCTACCGCACTTCATCTCTCACCAAAGCCGCCAGTACTTGACCGCCCATCCAGCTTTGCGCCACCCCGTTGCCGGAGTAACCGAGGCCATAGACGATATTGGGCTGCCCTCGCCAGTGGCCGAAGAAGGGGAGGCCATCTACCGAGCGGTCGGAGGCGCCGCACCAGCTGGCGGCGATGGGCACCTCTTTGAGCGCCGGAAAGAAGCGGCGCAGGGTGCGGGTAAGGGGGGCAAGATAACGGCTGGGGGCATCAAACTCGGCCAGATGGCGGTTGGCAAAAGCGAAGGTATTGCCCCCCTTGCCCAGCATCAGCCGCCCTTGCGGGGTGGAGCGGTAGTAATGGACAAAGGTGCGGCCATCCACCACGCTGCGGCCGTGCTCAAGCTGCTGGGCGGCCAGTGCATCCGGCGCGGGGTCGGTTATCACCATATCGGAGGAGACCAGCACTATGCTGCGGCGAAACTCGCGAAAGTGCTGCACCATGGCGCTGTTGAGGGCCAGCACCACCTTGCGGGCACGCACCTCACCTTGCGGCGTTTGCACCCGCGCGGGCTGACCCGCCTCAAGGCGCTGCATGGGGGAGTGCTCATAAACCTCGACCCCCAGCTCCCGCGCCACCCGCAGTAGGCCGCGCACCAAGAGCGCCGGTTGCACCGAGCCCGCGTGTGGGCTGTAGAGCCCCTCCAGATGAACGTGGGAGCCGCTTTGGCTCGCCAGTTTATCCTCTTCAATCACTTGCCACTGGTTAAGGTCGGCTCGCTGTAGCTCCTGTAATACCGGCTCCATCAGGCCGCGCTGGGCCTCGCTGGTGGCGGTGTAGCAGGTCCCCTCGACCCTCAGCTCTGCCTCTATGTTGTGCGTTTCGCAGAAGCGGGCGATCTCGTGTACCGCCTGCTCGGATCTTTGCACCAGCCAGGCAGCCTGCTCTTCGCCAAAGAGGCGCTTTAAGGTCAGATACTTGGCCGACCAGGTGAGCAGGCAGCCGCCGTTGCGCCCGGAGGCGCCGCTGCCACAGCGATCTTTCTCCAGCACCATGATGCGTAAGGCTGGCTCGGCCTGTTTAAGGGCGATGGCGCTCCATAGCCCGGTAAAGCCGCCACCGACGATGCAGATATCGGCCTCGTGGTGGCCGACTAGGGGCGTGGGCGGTGTGGGCTGTTCGGCAGCGAGCGCTTCGGCCAGCCAGAAGGGGAGAGTGGACATGATGACTCCTCGATAAGGTTATTGGTGGCGCCAGCGCTGGGTGCGATCCAGCAGGGCGCGGCTCAAAAAGAGCTGGAGCAGCTTGATGGTGGCGGCGGCCAGCAGGATCAGGGTGGCCATGGCGGCGGCCGCGGCGGTATCGCCGGAATCCTCCATGTTCAGCACGGCGATGGAGGCGAGCACGCTGTCGCTCGAATAGAGGAAGATCACCGCCGAGGTGGTGGTCATGGCGTTGACGAACAGATAGATGAAGATCTCCAGCAGTGCGGGCAGGGAGGCGGGCAGGGTGACTCGCCAGAACGCCTTCCAGAGTGGAATGCGCAATGAGATGGCCACCAGCTCCAGCTCCTTGGGCAGTTGCTTGAGGCAGGTCAGCGCCGTCATATGGCCCACCGTGTAGTAGTGGATGACGCAGGAGAGCACCATCAGCGGTAGGGTGCCGTATAGGCCGCCAAAGAGCGGATTGCCGTTGAAAAAGAAGATATAACCTAGCCCCAGCACCATGCCGGGCACCGCCAGCGACAGCATGGCGAGCAGATGCAGCAACTGGCGAAGCCATGCAAAGTGGCGCCCCTTCTCCTGCGCCCAGGCCAGCACCATCACCAGCACGGTGCCGATAAGCGCGCTATAGAGGCCCAGCTGCAAGGTGTTGGTAAAGGGCTGCCAGCCGTAGACGCTGTTGCTGTCAAAGGCGTAGTGATCCAGCGTCAGCTCGAGGTTGTAGGGCCAGAACTGCACCAGGGAGCCGTAAACGGCCATCCCCACCAGCGCCAGAAACAGCAGGGCCCAGAGCGTGCACCAGCCGAGCGCCAGCAGGTCACGCAGCCGATGGGGTTTGGGCTGATAGGGCACCGCCTTGGTGCTGCTCTGCTCCTGCATCTTGCTGCGCACTCTGTGCTCCAGCGCAAAGCTCAAGAGCGCCGGCAGCAGCAGGGTTACGCTGGCAACGGCGCCGAGGGAGAAGTTCTGCATCCCGATCACCTGCCGGTAGATATCGGTAGCCAGCACGCTGTACTGGCCGCCAATCACTTTGGCCACCCCGAAGTCGCAGATGGTGAGGGTGAAGACCGCGATGGCGGCGCTGAGCAGGCCATAACGGGCGGTAGGCAGGGTGACAGTGACAAAGGTGCGCCAGCCGCTGCTGCCCAGCACCCGGGAGGCTTCATAGAGGCGGGCGTCACTCTGACCGAGCGCCGTGATAAGGATCATCAGGGCGTGAGGGAAGCACCAGAAGCCAAGACCGATGACGATGCCGATGGGGCCGTAGATACTCTCGCCGCCGAGCAGCCCCTTGGCGATCCCCTGATTGCCAAACCAGTAGACCAGACTGATGGCGGGCAACAGGGAGGGCATCAGGAGCGGGATCAAACCGATGAGGCGAAACAGGGGCTTGCTCGGCATGCAGGTGCGGGTGAGGGCATAGGCGTAGCCAAAGGCGATGGTCACCACCAGCGCGGTGATCAGCACCCCGAGCCAGAGGGTGTTGCCGATGGTGCGCCCCAGATGAGGGGAGTCGAAGTAGGCGCTGAAGTTGGCAAGGCCCACCCAGAGCCCATTTTCATCCTGCAGACTCTTTTGCAGCATGGTAAGCAGCGGCAGCAAGAGGCCCCCCACCAGCAGAGCGATGCCGAGCAGAAGCAGGATCAGTTGCAGCAGCTGATCCCGGCTCCAGCCGCGACAAAGGCGCTGCCAGCGGGCGTCTTGCCGGACTGTCGCTGTCGACAACAGGGAGGAGGTTGCGAAGGGGGCAGTCATGGGCGCTCTCCCTCAAACAGTTGCATGGCCGCGGCGGGCCAGTGCAGCGAGCAGCGCATGCCGCTGCGCCAGCCACCCTGTTCGTGGCGGGGCAGCTCGTGGGTCGGGCGCGCCACCAGAATTTGCTGCGGGCCCAGATAGGTATCGGCGGTGCAGATAAGGCGCTGGGCTGCGCCGAGAAATTCCACCTGATCGATGGTTGCTTCAATGCCATGTTGCCCAAGATACGGCTCGCTCGGCGCACTCAGGGTGATCGCCTCGGGGCGGATCGCCACCTGCAATTTGCTGCCGGCTGCGGCCTGGTTGGCAAGTGTCAGCGGTTGTTCGTTGAGGCGCACCTGATTGGGGCTCAGCACCAGGGTCTCGAGGAAGTTCATGGTGCCGACGAAGCTTGCCACGAAGCGGCTGGCAGGCTGGTGGTAGATCTCCTGCGGGGTGCCCACCTGCACGATGCGGCCGCCCTCCATCACCACGATGCGATCGGCCATGGTCAGCGCCTCTTCCTGATCGTGGGTCACCATGATGGTGGTGATGCCAAGGCGCTGCTGCAGGGCGCGGATCTCGCTGCGAAGATGGGTGCGCACCAGCGCATCCAGCGCGCTGAGCGGTTCGTCGAGCAACAACAGACCGGGGGAAAGGGCGAGCGCCCGGGCCAGCGCCACCCGCTGCTGCTGGCCGCCGGAGATCTGGCTCGGGTATTTGTGGGACTGGGCAGTGAGATCCACCAGCCCCAGCCAGTGGTCCACCCGCTCCTTGATGAGATCCCGCGCCAACCCCTGATTTTCAAGGCCGAAGGCGATGTTCTGGGCCACCGTCAGGTTGGGGAAGAGAGCATAGGACTGAAACACGATGCCAAAATCGCGCTCCTGGGGCGGCAGGCGGGAGATATTGCGCCCCCCTTGCCAGATCTCGCCGCTGTCTGGCAGATCCAGCCCGGCGATGGCTCTGAGCAGGGTGGTTTTGCCGCAGCCGGAGGGGCCGAGAAAGCAGATAAACTCCCCCGGCTCAATGGTCAGAGAGATCCCTTTCAGGGCCTGAAAAGCACCGAACTGCTTGTTGAGATGTTGAATGTCCAGATAGGGCTGGGTCATGGTTCGACTCGCTACTGATTTGGTATATACCAGTTTGCGGGTGAAGTGTGACGGTCAGGTGATCGGGGGATGACAGCTTGATGACAGTCAAATGAGATCGGGTCGCCAGCAAGTGGCTGGGCACTGTGCGAATGGACTAAGCATCGCTAATTGAAGGCACTACACACTCGGGAAGTTAAAACCAAAAAGCGAAGGCCAACAGCTGTTGGCCTTCGACTGGCAGTTTATTGGCAGCGGTGTGTCTGGTGTGAACAAACCGCCGCCCTTCACGCTTACTGTTTGGCTTCGGTCTTGCCGTCGAAGCTGGCGCTCCACTGGGCCAGGATGGCGTTACGCTCGCGGGCTGCCCAGCTAAAGTCGTTGTCGATCATCTGGCCTTTGATATCCGCCGGATAGCCCGCTCTCGGTTGGGCTACATCGGGGATGGCGACCACTGCGAACGACTTGTTGTAGAGGGCGTTGGCCTGTTCGGTGGCGGCAAAGTCGAGCAGCTGTTTGGCGGCTTCCAGCTTGGGGGTGCCCTTGATGATGGCGGCGGCTTCCATATCCCAGCCCGACCCCTCTTTCGGGAACACCACTTCGATGGGGGCACCCTTGGCCTTGAGGCTGGTAGCCGGGAAGTCGAAGGAGATACCGATCACCGTCTCGCCGCTGGCGGCCAGCTTGCAGGGGGCGGAGCCCGAGTGGGTGTAACGGTCGATGTTCTGGTGCAGGCCGTTCATGAATTGCCAGCCCTGCTGCTCACCCATGGTCTGCAGCCAGCCCGCAACGCTCAGGTAACCGGTGCCGGAGGAGCTGGGGTTGGGCATGATCACCTTGCCCTTGTAGATGGGCTTGGTGAGGTCTGCCCAGCTGGTGGGGGCCGGGATCCCCTGTTTTTCTGCCTCTACCTTGTTGAAGCAGATGGCGCTGAAGAAGGCGTCCAGACCGATCCAGTGCGGCTCGGCCTTGCTGTCGCGAAAGCGGCTGTCGAGCTTATCCAGCCCTTTCGGTGCATAGGCATTGAGCATCTGCTGCTGATCGAGCTGCATCAGGCTGGTGGCGGCCAGTCCCCACACCACATCCGCTTTGGGCTGGGCTTTTTCTGCCAGCAAGCGGGCGGTGACCACGCCGGTGGAGTCACGCACCCATTTGATGTTGATATCCGGATGCTGGCGCTCGAACGCGGTTTTCAGCTCGTTGAGCTGCTCCGGTTCGAAGGCGGTGTAGACGGTGAGATCGGTCGCGGCCAGTGCCGGGGCGGTCATGGCAGCCAGCACGGCGGCGGCCAGCAGATGGGTTCCCTGTTTCATCCTCTTCTCCAGTTAAATTGATTTGGTATAAACCAGATTGGTCGAGAGAGAGGCTAGGGGATCTTTATGACGTGACCGTGACAGCCCCGTGACGTTTTGCCGTTCCTGATTTATCCGTGACTAATCCTGGGTATCCACCTCGATCTCCAGACTGTCGTGGCGCCAGTACTCCAGATCGAAGTCGAGCACCCGGCCGTGCTGATCGAAGTTGAGCCGCTCGAGGCGCAGGGCGGGTAGGCCGGCGGTGGCCCCCAGCGCCTTGGCTACCTCGTCCGGCAGGGCGGTGGGGAAGAAACGCACCTGCATGCGGGCATAATGAAGATCGTAATGGGCTTGGTAGATCTCGGTCAGACTGCCGTTGAGATCCAGCTCCAGCAGGCCGGGCACCCGCTCTGGCAGGCAGTGGTTCTCGCAGTAGCAGATGGCGCGCCCGTTGGCGTAGCGCAGTCGCTTGAGCAAAAAGAGGCTGTCAAACGGCTTGAGCTGCAGTTGCGCCATCAACGCGGGCGGTACCGCCTGACGGCTTTTCTCCAGCAGTTCGGTGCGCGGCTCACCCCCTTGTTCCCGCACTATCTGGTGAAAGTTGGAGGTGCGTCTGGGGTTCAAGCGAAAGCGCGGCGGGGTGACGAACCAGCCGCGGCGATCCTCTCGATAGATAAGGCCGTTCGCCTCCAGCTGCACCAGTGCCTCGCGGATGGTAACCCGGGTGGTGCCATAGAGTTCCCCCAGCAGCCGCTCGGAGGGAAGCTTGTCGTTGGGGGCCAGACCCCCCGCCAGGATCTGGTTGGCGAGGGCATCCTTGATCTGCAGATATTGCGGTTTGCTCATGAAAATCCCTGGTTTTGCAATAAGTTGTGCAATGAGTTGGGCAATGGGCTGGGCATAGGGCAGGTCATCTGCCCGGTCGTTACACGGCAACATCAACATGCGTTGGTAGATACCAGCATCGCCCCTGCTGTTCAGGCCTCCTAGATTATCGCGATCCCGGCGCTGAAAATGAATTTTTTGTTGCACGTAGCCCCACCCCTTTGACCTTGGCGGGGCAGTTACCCACAATGCGCCTATTCTGGTATATACCAAAAGGAGCGAAGTCATGACCCATATTCCTGCGGCCCCCGCCGCCGTCGATTACCTGCTGCTGACCCCGGGCCCCCTCTCGACCACCGCGACTGTGCGTGCCGCCATGCTGCAAGACAGCTGCACCTGGGATGCGGACTACAACCAGGGCGTGGTGGAGCCCATCCGCCGCGAGCTGGTGCGGCTGGCCACTGGCCCGGAATATCAAAGTGACTACAGCGCCGTGCTGCTGCAGGGGAGTGGCAGCTATGTGGTGGAGAGCGTGCTGGGCTCGGCGATAGGCGTCGATGAGTGTCTGCTGATCATCAACAACGGCGCCTACGGTGCCCGCATGGGGGAGATGGCCCGCTGCCTTGGCCTGCGCCACCACGAGCTGGACTGCGGCGAGACCACCCGCCCGGAGCCCGCCGCCATCGAGGCGATGCTGGCGCGCCACCCCGAGATCACCCATCTGGCCATGGTGCACTGCGAGACCACCACCGGCATGCTCAACCCCCTTGAGGAGGTGGCTGAGCTCTGCCAGCGCCGCGGCATTCGCCTTATCGTCGATGCCATGAGCAGCTTTGGCGGTATCCCCATCGACATGGGGCGCCTTGGCATCGAGTTTCTCATCAGCTCTGCCAACAAGTGCATTCAGGGGGTGCCGGGTTTTGGTTTTGTCATCGCTCGCCGCGTGGCGCTCACGGCCTGCGCCGGTCGCGCCCGCTCGGTCTCCCTCGACCTGCATGCCCAGTGGCAGACCATGGAGCAGCAGGGGGGCAAGTGGCGCTTTACCTCGCCCACCCATACCGTGCTTGCCTTTGCCCAGGCGCTGCGCGAGCTGGACGAGGAGGGGGGCATTGAAGCCCGTCATCAGCGCTACAGCGAGAATCAGCGCACGCTGGTGGCGGGGATGGCGGCGCTCGGCTTTGCGCCGCTGCTGCCAGAACAGTGGCAATCTCCCATCATCACCGCCTTCTACTCTCCGGCCCACCCTGACTACCGCTTCGCCGACTTCTACCAGCGGCTCAAGGCGCAGGGCTTTGTTATCTATCCAGGCAAGGTCTCCCAGGCCGATTGCTTCCGTATCGGCAATATCGGCGACGTGACCCCGGAGCGGGTGCGCAGCTTGCTCGCCGCCATGGCCAGCGTCTGCTACTGGCAAGGGGACGCGCGATGACCAGCATGCTGGCTCAGGGTCGTGATCTGCGTGGCCGCGATTTGCATGACCATAAGCTGCACGGCAGCGGCCGCGCCGACAGCGAAGGGGATATCAACCTCGGCGAGGGGCGGGCGCGTTGGTGGGCTGACCAGAGCGAGGCGGTGCAGGCGGGATTGGCGGAGGATAGCCGCTACTTCCTCCATCAGGCACTCTCCACCCCCTGTCTGGATTTGATCGAGGGGGCACAGGGGAGCTGGTTGACCAGCGTATCGGGCAAGCGTTACCTCGATTTTCACGGCAACAGCGTCCATCAGCTGGGCCACGGTCACCCCAGGGTGGTGGCCGCGGTGCAGCAGCAACTCGCCGATCTGCCGTTTGCACCCCGCCGCTACACCCATCAGGTTGCCATCGACTGCGCCCGCACCCTGGCCGAGCTGGCTCCCGGCGATCTCAACCGGGTGCTGTTCGCCCCCGGCGGCAGCGAGGTGGTGGGGATTGCCCTGAAGCTCGCCCGTTTCATCACCGGCAACAGCAAAGTGGTGTCCCTGTGGGATGCCTTTCACGGCGCCTCCCTCGATGCCATCTCGGTTGGCGGCGAGGCCTGTTTTCGCGCTGGTATGGGCCCGCTGATGGCCGGCGTGGAGCGCATCCCACCGCCCACCCGTTATCGCGGCGTCTGGTATCGCGGGGAGGGGGATGACCTGCACTACGCCGATTATCTGGAGTACGTCATCGAGAAGGAGGGAGGAATAGGCGCCTTTATCGCCGAGCCCATCCGCAACACCGATGTGCAGGTGCCCTCGAAGGCCTACTGGCAGCGGGTAAGGGAGATCTGCGATCGCCACAAGGTGCTGCTGATTGTCGACGAGATCCCCAATGCCCTGGGCCGCACCGGCCACTGGTTCAGCTTTGAAGAGTTCGGCATCGAACCCGACATCATCTGTCTGGGTAAGGGGCTGGGGGGCGGGGTGGTACCGTTTGCGGCTCTCATTTCCCGCGACCGGTTCAATCAGGCCGCAGCTATTTCACTCGGTCACTACACCCACGAGAAGAGCCCTATCGGCTGCGCGGCGGCGCTCGCTACCATCAGTACCATCCGCGAAGAGGGGTTGCTGGCAAAAGCGCAGGAGGATGGCCGTTTTATGGCGGCCGAGCTCGGCAAGTTGGCCGAACGTCACCCGCTGATCGGGCAGGTGCGCGGTATCGGTATGCTTTGGGCGCTCGATCTGGTGGTCGATCATCAGAGTCGCACCCGCAACAGCCAGGCCGCCGAGCGGCTGCTCTACCGCTGTCTGGAGCTGGGGCTCAGCTTCAAGGTCTCCCAAGGGAACGTCATCCAGCTCTCGCCCCCACTCAATATCGCCCGCGCCGATCTGGTGCGCGCCATCACCATTCTCGATCGCGCATTGGGCGAGATCGCACTTTCACCGAAACAGGAACACCACCATGACTGACTTGCAGATTGCTGTAGACCCGACCACCGACGTAGAGGCGCTGATCCTCGACTGGGCCGGCACCGTCGTTGATTTCGGCTCCTTCGCCCCCACCTCCATCTTCGTCGAGGCCTTCGCCCGCGCCTATGACTTTGCTGTGACCCTGGACGAAGCACGCCAGCCCATGGGCCTTGGCAAGTGGGATCATATCTCTGCGTTGGGCCGTCTGCCTTCGGTGGATGCGCGCTGGCAGGATCGCTTCGGCCACCCCATGAGCCACGCCGAGGTGGACCACATTTATCACACCTTTATGCCGCTGCAGATTGCCGCCGTGACCCGCTTTGCCGCCCCCATCCCCGGTGTGCTGCCGCTGCTGGACGCTCTGCGGGGTCAGGGGCTGCGTATCGGCTCCTGCTCCGGTTATCCCCGTCCAGTGATGGAGGCGCTGGTGCCTGCTGCGGCCGATCACTGCTATCGGCCGGATCACTGGGTCGCCACTGACGATCTCAAGGCAGGTGGTCGCCCCGGCCCCTGGATGGCGCTGGCCAACGTAATTGAGCTGGGAGTGAGCGCGGTGCATCGCTGCATCAAGGTGGATGACGCCGTACCCGGCATCAGTGAAGGGCTGAACGCGGGCATGTGGACGGTGGGATTGTCGGTTTCCGGCAACGAATTTGGTGCCACCTGGGAAGAGTTTGCCGCCATGAGCGAGGCGGAGATCGCCGCCCGGCGCGCACCGGCCGAGGCCAAACTGCGGGCGGCGGGGGCGCACTATGTGATTGATACCCTTGCCGACATCGCCCCGGTTATCGCCGATATCAACCGTCGTCTGGCCGCTGGCGAGCGGCCGTAGGCCATCGGTGGGGTCTAACAAAAGCGCTTGGCTGGCTTTAGATATAACACGCCCCCATCCGGGGGCGTTGTCGACAAAGTGTTGCCAGATATGGTCGTAGAGCGCCTTCTGGCCCGGGAAACTCACCAGCGTTTTTGCTTCGGCCAGGGAACACCAGCGATAGTCTGTGTGCTCGTCGTTGAGGGTCACCGCCTGATTGGGCGGGCAATAAACCACAAAGACCGGCACTACCTCTATCGTATTCAGGCTCGCCTCGTAAAACTGCTCCAGATACTGGCCGTTGTAGAGTTCGGTGACCCTGATCCCCGTCTCTTCGCCAAACTCCCGAATAATGGTCTGCCAGCCGGTTTCACCCGCCTCCACCGTGCCTGCCACATGACACCAGAAGCCCCCCTTGACCCGTTTCATCACCAGAAATTTGGTTTCGCCATCGACAGTGGTAAGGGCAACGCCGGAGACGGCCTTGCAGCGAATGGGGATCATGATCTTCTCTCCGGATTTGGGCTCTGTGATAGCCATGAACAGTGTGACGGCGTGTTAATTGAAATACGCCTCGGCGGGTAGGCCCATGACCTCTATTTCATTCAGGCCATTTTTGGCCAGATAGTTGGCCACCAGATTGAACCCCACCCAGTAACCGGCATATTTGGGAAATGGCCGGTTATCACGGCAGTAGAAAAAGTCTAAAGAGTTGAACTGCTTGCTGGATAGATGGGGCGTCATCTCTGCCAGGAGCGATTGCCAGCCATGGTGATGAGACTCCTTGAACAGCGAGGGGAGTGTGCCACCATTGAACCTCTGCTCAAAGTAGCAGGCCAGCCCTTCAAAAATCAGGTTTTCGGCCAGTGTTTCTGCTCCCACCTTGTTCTTCTTTTGCACGATATGGTGGACTTCGTGGGCCAGCACGGCAGGCAATTCGGTGATGATCACCTCTTTGATGTCGGGCCGTTCCAGATCAAGCTGGAGTTCTATCCGATACATGTTGATGGCCCAGCCACCGATACCCGAGTCGGGAGCATCCCCCTCGGCAAAAGGGCTGAAGGTGACATCCAGTTGGGAGAGATCGAACAAGGCATTCAATTTGTGCGCCGTCTCGGCAAAAACGTGCCTAATGGTGTCATCGAGTCCATCGAATTTACCCGAGTCGTTTAACAGGGTGAGTTGCATCCAGACATCCTTGTCTATTGAAAGAGAGTGCTGAGCCACTTGCGTGGTCGCGGCGCCATATCACCACGATTACCCTCCTTCAATCAAGGGGTTACCCGCCCATTATGCTTGCCGTCTGGATCGCCTCAATCAGCGCGGCCCGGTTGATGCGAGGGCGCTCGCCATCGAGCAGTTGCTGCCACAGGGCAATGGCCTGACTGTAGCGACTATGCAGGAAGTGATCGGAGGCGAGCAGCATCAGGGCGCTCACTTCCCCCGCGTCCTGCTTGAGGGCACTCTCCAGCAGGCGGGTTGCCTCGGGAGTCAGCTGCTGGCCCGCCTGATAGTAGAGCACGGTGGCTTGGGCGGCTTGAGTCGCCGCGCTGGCGCCCCCCTCCAGCAGAGCGAGACGTTGGTAGGCGAGCAGGGCGTTGTCATATTCGCCCCGATAGAGATAGAGCTGGCCGAGCGCCGCCCAGCTGTCGAGATCGGCAGGGTTGCGCTGAAGTTTCTGATGCAGACTCCCCAGCTCCTTGTCTTGCAGATCCCGCGGGCTCAATCCCGCCAGCGGATCGGGACGGGATGCATAATCCTGCCATGCCTGATAGCGGCCGCTGCTGAGATACACAGCGGCAACGGCAGCGATGGCCAGGAGGCCAAGCAGCAACAAGGCCCGCCCGTGCTGGTTATTGCGGCCGCGATTGTCACGCTGGCTGGCCAGTTGCGCGCGCAGGGCCAGCTCAGCCGCCGGGATGGCGTTGGCCAGGCGGGCGGCGCTCAGCTCCCTGTAGAGTGGTTGGTCGGGGGAGAGGCCTGCCTGCTCCCCGTGCATGATCAGCAAATTCAATTCGCTGCGCGGATCGGCGGCGGGTTGAGGGGTGGCCTCATCGATGGCCTTAACGGCAGGGATGGGTTGCGCCTTTGTGCGTGTCAGGCGGCGAAACAGGGTCAACAGTGCCAGCCCCAACAGCAGCAGGGGGCCGCCCCACAGCAGCGCCGTGCTGGCCTTTAAGGGGGGATCGTAGCGGACGAAATCGCCGAAGCGCTCCGTCATGCGGGCGATCACCTGCTCATCTGACTGCCCCTCGTCCACCCAGCGGTAGACCTCTAGCCGCAGATCCCGGGCGATGGGGGAGTTGGACTCCACCAGATTCTGGTTCTGGCACTGGGGGCAGCGCAGGGCGCGGGCCAGCTCTTGCGCCCGATTTTGCAGCTCGGGATGGCGAAATTGATAGGTATCGACCCCGCTGGAATATGCAGTTGCACTCAGCAGCATGCCGAGGGCCAGCAGGGCGCAGGCAAGAGAACGGCGCATCATGGCTGTGTCTCCCGAGCTGATATTGCAATAGTTGGTGCAGTAGTGGCGGCCTTCATTTGCGCATCCGCTCGCGCCTGGTCGAGCAGGGGGGCAAACTGACGTTGCCAGATCTCCTGGGTGAGCAGGCCGGTATGACGGGTCAGCAGGGCACCATCGGCATCAAACAGATAGGTTTCCGGCGTGCCGTAGACGCCGAGCTCAAGGGCCAGTTTGCCGTCGGGGTCGGCCAGCACAGCGCGATAGGGGTTGCCCGCCTGGATAAGCCAGGCGCGGGCGGCATCCCCCTTGTCCCGGTAGTTGAGACCGTAGAGGGGCACTGTGCCCGCGAGCTCGCTGAGCAACGGATGCTCGGCGCGGCAGTTGACGCACCAGCTGGCCCAGACGTTAAGCACAAAGGGTTCGCCCTTGAGGCTAGCGGTCTGGATCGGACTCCCGTCCAGCAGATTGTCGCTCTGCCACGCAGGCAGGGTACGCCCGAGCGTCGCTTCATCTTGGCTGTAGGGATTGTTGCCAAGGCCGAGCCAAAGCAGGGCGCCGAGGCCCAGGGTCAGCAGCAGTGGAACAAAGAGGCGCAGGCGGGATCTCATAACGCCTCCTGTTCGAGCCGGGGACGGGAGGCGCTAACCGCAACGGGGCGGGAGGCTAGCAAGGGGCGGCGGGCGAGCAGGCGCAGGGTGCCGCCCGCCATCATCAACAGGCCGCCGAGCCAGATCCAGCGCACCAGCGGCTTGTAGTGCAGCCGCATGGCATAGGCATCTGGCCCCATCTTCTCACCCAACACCACGTAGAGATCCCCGAACAATCCCCACGAGATACCCGGTTCGTTCATGTTCATGGTGCGTACGCTGTAGTGACGCCGCTCAGGCGTCAGCTGTGCCACCTCTTTATCGTTCTTGTGCACGCTAAGCGTGATGCGCTCGGCGGTATAGTTGGGGCCGATGATCGGCTCGCGTCCCTCATAGCGAAATTCGAACGCACCGAGCTGGTAGGACTGGTTGGCACTTAGCACAGTGCCCCCCTCCTGACTGTGGTGACTCACTTGCGCGATGCCAAGGGCACACACCGCCACCCCAAGGTGGGCCAGCAAGCTGCCGAACCGATTGAGGGTGAGTTCACGCAGCGACGTCAGTTGCAAGAGCGGGAGCAGCAGGCTGGCCATCAGCCAGAGGCTCACCATATTGGCGAGGATGCTGCTCCAGCTAACGGAAAACGATCCCTGTTCCAGATAGGCAAGGCTAATGAGCCCGCCGCCAAGCAGGCCAAACAGCGGTGGCAACAGCGCGTTGAGTCGGGAATGTGGCGCAAGCTGCTGCCAGCGCAGGCGCGGCAGCTGGGTCATCAGCCCCATCAGGCAGAGGGCCAGCGGCACGAAGATGGTATTGAAATAGGGGGCGCCCACCGACAGCGAGCCCAGATGGAGCGACTGGAACACCATGGGGTAGAAGGTGCCGAGTAGCACGCTGGCGCAGGCCACGCAGAGCAGCAGGATGGCGGCGCCGAGCAGCCCCTCTTTTGACAGCAAGCCAAAGCGGGCATAGGGGGCGCGAATGTCCGCCCGCAGGGCAAACAGGGTGAGGGCGCAGGTCAATAGCAAGCCGAGCAGTAACAAGAGGGTGAGGCCTCGGCTGGGGTCGACTGCAAAGGCGTGCACCGAGGTGAGCACCCCGGAGCGCACCACGAAGGTGCCGAGCAGGCTCAAGGCGAAGGTGAAGATGGAGAGCAACAGCACGGCGTGGCCGTAGGCGCCGCGCTTCTCGCAGACAATCAGGGCGTGCAGCAGGGCGGTGCCGAGCAGCCAGGGCAAGAGGGAGGCGTTTTCTACCGGATCCCAGAACCACCAGCCGCCCCAGCCCAGTTCGTAATAGGCCCACCAAGAGCCCAGCACTATGCCGGCGGTGAGAAACACCCAGGAGCCGAGCGCCCAGGGGCGGCTCCAGTGGGCCACGGCGCCATCCAGTCTGCCCGAATGGAGCGCCGCCATGGCGAAAGCGAAGTTGACTGCAAAGCCGACGTAACCGAGATAGAGCAGGGGCGGGTGGATGATAAGGCCGATATCCTGCAGCATGGGGTTGAGATCGCGCCCCTCCTGCGGCCCCGGAAACTGGCGGTCAAACGGGCTGGAGAAGAGCAGGGTATAGAGGGCAAAGAGCCCGACGATCAGCCCCATGATGGCCAATACCCGGGCTGTGATCAGCGGATCGACCCGCCTGGAGCAAAGGGCCACCAGGGCGCCCCACAGCCCCAGCGCAAACACGAAAAAGAGCATGGAGCCCTCATGGCCGCCCCACACCGCCGCCAGTTTGAAGCCAAGAGGCAGGGCGCTGTTGGCGTGGTGGGCCACATAGCTGACGGTGAAATCATCTTGGCCAAAGCAGCTGGCGAGCAGCAGCAGGGCAGCCCCCAGCAGGATGACATTGATCAGCGCCAGCGGCGTGGCGCAGCGCAGCAGAGTTGGGGAGGCGAGCCGCAATCCCAGCCAGGGCAGGGTGCCCTGCAGCAAGGAGAATGCCGCCGCCAGTAGCAGTGAGAGATAGCCAAGCTCCGCCAGCACATAACCTCCGGTTCAATCTTTGATCTCATTCATGTCATGGCACACACGTCGTGTCGTCTCCCTTTAGCGGGGAATATTGCCAAGCAACGGGTGTGGCATCACCAGAAATTCATTGGGCCAGCAACAAACCAGCGCCAGTCACCCAGGGGTGGCTGGCGCTTATCCCCAGTTTCAATAACCGGTTCACGATCCGTCGTGAGAGGTCGTCAGCAAGGTAAAGAGCAGCGCAGGAACCGGAGTGTATGTGAATACATGAGGATTCCGAGCAGCACATGAGCCTTGATCACGGCCTTGCAACAGGAGCGTGAACCGGTTTTTAAACTACCGTCATCTGGCCGGCGTAGAGCACGAAGTAGCGCAGCAGCAGGATCCCCACCAGGGTCAGGCTGCAGACCAGCACCAGATGACCGTTTCGCTCCCGCAGGGGCGCCGGGGTCAGCAGGGCCAGCAGTTGGGGCAGCAGCATGCCGATCCCCACCACCCCTATCCAGAACACCTGAGCCCAGAAGCCGCTGCCGATGGCCGCCCACATCGCCACCGCTTTCTGGCCGCCACCGAAGTAGAGACCGGTAAAGAAGCAGACCAGCAGCAACACCTCCACCGCCAGCACCGGCCGCTCTAAGCGGTGGACAAAGCTCACCCCCTGGCTGTGATGGTTCTCCTTGAAGAGCGTCACCGCCAGCAAGATGGTGGAGGCGATACCTGAGCTGATGCCCGAGACCAGAAACAACACCGGCAGCACCGGGTTGTTCAAGAGCGGATAGGTCTTGAGTGCCGACAACAGAAAGCCGGTGTAGGCCCCCAGCAGCACGGCAAGCAGCAGCAAGAGCGGCGCCAGCAGCCGTTCGATGCGGGCGAGCCAGCCAATCAGCCCATCCACAAAAGCGAACTTCTCTTTCAGCAACCGGCTGCGCATTGTCTCGATCTCGGTGCGAAACACCACCGCCAGCCAGGCGAACAACACCGCCATATAGAGCTGAAACAGCATGACCCCCATCGACATCACGGAGTCGAACTGGTAGTGGAACATCAGCTTCCAGAAGGTCCAGGGGCGGGCCAGATGGAAGATAAGGATCAGCAGCCCCAATATCACGCTCGCTGGCGCCAGCATGGCGGTCGCTTTGATGATGCCGCTCTCGCTGCCTGCCCCCTTGCGGCGCAGCAGCACCGAGAGGGTGGTGGCTCCAGCGGAGATGCCGAGCAGAAAGAGATAGATAGCGATGGGCCAGTCCCAGACAAGGGAAGGGAAGTGGAATGCGTCATGCAACATGATCCATTCCTCCCTCTGTCACAGCAGTAGATGGCGATGGGGCAAATCCCCACACCAGCGAGGGGAAGTGAAATGCCGCTTGTATGATCATGACGTTATCTCCCCTTTGGGCACGCGGTACATCTTGGGCGAGGTGCCGAGTGCCTGCTTGTAGCGATAGGTGGTCTCTTTCACCAGCCGTTTGGCGATGGGGCTGTCCGGATCATCCAGATTACCGAACACCAGCGCCTTGGTGGGGCAGGACTCCACGCAGGCTGGCTCCTTGCCCGCCGCCAGGTTGGTCTTGCGGCAAAAGTCGCACTTGTCTGCCACTCGGGTCACAGGGTTGATAAAGCGCACCTGATAGGGGCAGGCGGCGAGGCAATACATGCAGCCGACGCAGAGATCCGCGTCGACGTCGACGATGCCATCCTCCTTGCGGATATGGGAGGCGCCGGTGGGGCAGACATGCACGCAGGGGGCGTTGTCGCAGTGCTGGCAGGACTTGCGAAAGAAGCGGTACTCGGCGTCGGGAAATTCACCGATGGGGCCTGAACGGATGATCTCGAGGCGCGAGACCCCTTGTGGCACCTGATTCACCTCCCGGCAGGCGTCCATGCAGGCGGTGCAGCCGATGCAGGCCGTCTCATCGTGGATCATGCCATAGCGGATCCCGTCGATGGTCTGGCTGTGGGCGAGGGGGGTGGCAAGGGAGCGAGTCGGCCCCGCCATCATGATAAGGGCCCCTGCGCCCATGCCCGCCATAAAGTCACGGCGAGAGCAGCTCATGATGCCTCCTTGCAGGTAGCCGGTTTGGACTGCTCCTGCCGGGCCTTGCTGGCCTCATGCTGCTTGCTGTGGCAGTCGACGCAGAGCTTGATGCGGGATTTTTCCGGGATCCCCACCATGGGCTCCTTGACCGGATGCAACTGGTGGCAGCTGGTGCAGGTGAGCTTGATGGCGTGCACGTCGTGGGCCCAGAGCGCCTCGCGCAGTGGTTTGGGCTCGTGGCAGCTCATGCAGACTCCATTCTGCTCGTTGATGGGATAAAGCTTGATGCTCTCTTTATCCTTCAGGCTGTGGCTAAAGCGCATCACATCCTTGACCCCTTCCCTGTGTTGGGGGGAGGGCTGGCCGTGGCAGTTGGTGCAGGTCACCGGTTTGAGGTTGTTGGGATTGGTCGCCTGACCATGCTTGCCGTGCATCCCCTCGCTCTGCTCTTTGTGACAGTCGGTACAGGCCTTGTCGGGATTGCGTAAAAATTCCACCTCATGTGTAGCTGGAACAGGGGTTGCTGCCGGCTCGGCCGCCTGACCCTGCAGGCTGGTGAGCAGCATGGCTGCCATCAGCATCAGTCGTAAGAAATCCATCGTTAAATCACCCATAGGAAACCTCCATCCGCTGCGGGCCCGACTTGGCGCCGGACCCGCAGGCGCCGTTACTGTGCCAGCCGTCCGGCCGCTTTAGCCTCGGCATCCCAGGCGGGGACCGTGGTCTTGAGGAACTGGGCCTTGTCGCTGTTGAACTGCTTCATGTCCATGCCAAGGGCGGCTTGCGCTTTCTCCTTGGTGGAGATGTCGGGGATGGCGATTTCGTGGCTGATCCCCTTGCTGGCCAACAGGCGTGCCAGCTTGGTGCGGGCGTCAGCGGCTTTATCCAGCGCGCTGCCAAGTACCTTGAGGGCCACTTCGGGGGCGTGCATCTGCACCCCGTGGGAGGCGATGGCATAGTCCCAGCGCCACTGGGCGTGACGGATGTCCTGCAGAATATCCTTCATCTCAGCCTCGGTGGCGCCGGCATCCCAGGCCGCCTTGGCTTCAAAGTGGGCGTGTACCAGCTGCTTCTCGACCTTCAGCTTGGTTTCGATTACCGCCTCTTTGCGCTGCTTGACGATCCCCTGCAGCATCTCCTTGCTCTGGGTATGACAGTTGCGGCAGGTCTGCTCGAAACGATCGAAGGGGTTCCCCACTTTGTGATCCGTGTAGACCTTGCCCTGCTCGTTCTGCACCTTGGGCATGTGGCAATCGACACAGGCGACGTTGTTCTGGCCGTGAATGCCGGCGCGCCAGGTTTCGTACTCGGGGTGCTGGGCTTTCAGCATGGGGGTTTTGGAGAGGGCATGAGTCCAGTCGGCAAAGCCGATTTCATCGTAATAGGCCTCCATCTGCTCCACCGTGGTGCCCTTGTCCCAGGGAAATTTGACCGCCTTGGTGGGGCCGCTGAAGTAGTACTCCACGTGGCACTGGCCGCACACCTGGGACTGCTGTTCAAAGCGCCCCTGCTCCTTGAACGGCTTGCCGATGGCTGTCATGGCCCGATCGGCATAGGGACGGGAGAGGTGCAGGGCCGGTTTACCCTCCTTGAACTCCTTCGAGGCGGTGTCGTGGCAGTCGGCGCAGCCGATGGTGTTGACTACTTCCGGCCCGCCCTTGGCCCACATCCCTTTGAAGTAGCCATCCTCACCCTGCTCGTCGATGACGCGGGCCACATCCGGGCCTTTGCAGCTCCAGCAGGCCATGGGCAGGGGGCCATCTTCGGCTGTTTTCGGGGCGCCGGTGCGCAGGGTTTCGCGCACATCGGTCAGGGCATAGAAGTGACCGCGCGGCTTGTTGTAATCCTTGGCGAAGGGGTAACCGCCCCACAGCACCACCATGTTGGGATCTTCCGCCAGCGCATCGGTGCGTTCCTTGCTTTCGCTGGTGGCTTGCCAGCTGGTGAACTGATCGGCGTGATCCTTGGCGAACAGCTCGCTGCGCGCCTCGATCTTGCCTTTGGGTTGCGTGTCATCGGCTGCCTGTGCCCAGCCGCTGGTGCCAAGGCTGGTAGTCAGCAGCAGGGCGGCGAGGCCCAGCTTGATCTGTCTGTTGCGTGAACTCACGATCATCACTCCCTAATCGATCTCATTGCCAGACCTGACAGTTCCATCCTGGATGTGGGCATTGGTTCGCCCCCGCCAAGCAGGAGCAGGCAGGCCGCTTCATTGTTATTAGTGAATAAAACCCATGTTTTTATGCGATTGCTCGAGTTGGATATTACCAAATGGGTAAAAAGAATGATGATTTATCAGAGGGGGGCTTGCGCTAGATCAATTACCGAGAGCACCAACAGACAGAAATGAGATCCCGGTTAAATTATTAAGAAAGTCAGAATATTGGAAGTGTAATGAGTCTCTGTGGCGGGACGGAGCGACACCTGAGGTATGCCTGTGTTATTTGGCAAGGCATGCAGGGTTATCTGTCATATCAATTATCTATTTATGGGTATAAAAATAATAAATGAATAAATATTCTTTTTTTGAGAGGGCTGTCGGTTACAGTCTGTACGGGCCGGGCGTTCCGCCGATGGGCGAGATGGTCGGCAACATCAATGAGAGAAGCCGGCAATGCCGGCTCCTCTCAGGTCTTATCGTGATCAGATACTGTTTGGGTTGCAGCCCCAAAGGCATGGTGGTGAACCAACGAATACCCCGGCTTCGGGGTTTACACCAGCGGATATGGTCACGCTCATCTTATGCCAGAGCCTGGGCCAGCAGATGAATGGGATGCTCGCAGCGGAAGCTGGTGCTCATCTCGATCTGCCATTTGCAGGTTTCGCAGTCGGTGATCACCAGATCGGGGGAGAGGCGGTTGATTTGATCAAACAGCCCCTCGCCGATGGTCTGGCTGGTCTGGTAGTTCTCCGACTTGAAGCCGTAGGTGCCAGCGATACCGCAGCACTGGGACTCCAGCACCGTCACCTTGACCCCGGGAATGGCGCGCAGCAATTCGAGGGTGTAGATGACGCCCCCCATTTTTTCCATGTGGCAGGGGGTGTGGTAGGCGATGTGCAGATTGAGCGGCTTCATCGCCGGTTTGTTGCCCTTGTAGAACTCGTTCCACAGGAAGCGGGTCACCAGCGAGATGCGATCCCGTACCTTGTGGTTGTCCTGCTCCAGCAGGTGGGGATATTCATCGCGCAGGGTAAAGCCGCAGGTGGAGGAGGTGGCCAGCAGCGGCATCTCGTTGCCCAGCAGGGAGTTCTCCATCTGCTTGATGTTGAAGGCCGCCTGCTGCTTGGCCTTGTCCATGAAGCCGTTGGCAATGAGCGGCACGCCACAGCACTTCTCCCGCTCCAGCAACTGCACGCCGATGTTCATGGCGTTGAGCACCTGCACCAGCTCCTTGCCAAGCTGAGGATGGTTGTAGTTGACGTAGCAGCCGTGGAAGTAGGCGATTTGGCGCTCATAACGGGCCTGAGCTTCTTTTTGCTTCTTGTACCAGCCGCGGAAGGTGCCCTGAGAGTATTTGGGCAGGTCGCGGTGGGATGAGACCCCCAGCGCCTTGTCCAGCACCAGTTTCATCGGCTTGAGGCCGGTGGTGAAGTTGACCACCGGCGCCATCAGGGTAGACATGCTGCCCATCAGATCGGTGTGGGAGAGCACGAACTCGCGGATCCCCGGTTTGAAACCGCTGTACTGATGCTTGGCCTTGGCAATGATGTCGCCGATGCGCACCCCGCTCGGGCAGGCTACTTCGCAGCGTTTGCAGTTGGTGCAGTGCTTGAGGGCGCTGTCAAAGAGCTCGGGGCTTTTGATGCGCAGCCGCTCCCCATCCGGGCCCGCCTGTTTCGGGCCGGGGTAGGCGGGGTTGGCCTTGGCCACCGGGCAGTAGGCGGTACAGACGGTGCATTTGATGCACTGATCGAAAGTTTGGTTGGCGTGATCCAGTAGCATGTCAGTTCTCCTCCCGGCGATGATGAAGACACGGGATATGGGACGTAGTAATCATTGGGCCGCGCCCAGAATATGGCCGGCAGCCTGCCAGCCGGTGGCAACGGCAACGCCGGAGCCGGAACCTTCACGAATTGGGTCGTAATGGGCCAAGACACTGCCCGCGCCATAGAGGTTGGTGAGCGGCTTGCCGCCACGCAGCACTCTGAGCTTGTCGTCGGTCTTGACCCCGAAGCCCATGAAAGGGTGGTGATCGAACAGGCGGCGACCGGCCCAAGCGTCACGCTCCTCCAGACTCAGCACATCGGCATCGAAGATGGGCTCGCGAATGCCACGCAGACGGGATTCCAGCCCGCGGCTGAAGAAGCTGCCGGAGGCAAGCACGAAGTTGTCCGCCTCGAACAGCTGATCATCGCCATTCTGGGTATGTACGCCGACCACCCGGTCACCTTCGTAACGGGCGCCCAGCACCCGCTCGCTGGTGAGGAAGGTGCCGCCAAGGGCCATAAAGCGGCGCTTGAGCGCCTCCTGCATCCGCATACCTATCAGAGACGGCGGCATGGTGGCCACTTCCTTGATGGTGCAGCCGGTGCGCTGTTCCAGCTCCGCCAGACGCGGGCCAACCAGCCCCAGCGAAAGGCAGGCGGGCAGCACGATATGGCGGCAGCCGGGTACACCGCTCTCCTGCACCATGCGGCTGATCTCGCGGGCCAGATCGGCCACCAGATGATGCTTGTCACACAGGCGCGCGATGTCGGCTGAGCGAAACTCGTGGGGATTGCGGCTGAATTCCGCCAGCTGGGGCAGGCGGATTTCGCCGGTCAGAATGCGGCAGTGGGCAAAGCGCGGATGGGTCGCCAGATTGGCCGCCGCCAGTGCCGGATGAAAGTCGCGAAAGCCCTCGAGGGTAGCCAGCAGTAGCACGTCCGGGATCGGTGCATCGGTGACGCAGGCGCAAGTATCGGGGGAGAGCCAGGTACGCTTGAGGGTGCCGATGGGGGTCAGGCGCTGGTGATTGGTGTCATGGCGCACCAGCGGCAGCCCCTGCTCAGCACAGTGGCGCTGCAGATCGGCCAGACTTGCCTCGATATTTTGCATCCCCACCTTGCTGTAGGGGTGATCCGGATGGGCGGCCATAAAAGCTGGCAGGGCTGCGCGGGGATCCCCCTCGCTTTCGAGCAGATCGACCGAGCCGGAGGAGAAGTGCAGGGCACTCTGGCCGGAGGCCATCAGCAGGGTCTTCTGTCCTGCCTCCACCAGCCGCAGAGCAGCCGAGAGGCCCGCCATGCCACCGCCGATAACGATATTGTCAAACTTCATGACGGCTCTCCTTGTGAGTGGTCTCGCTGGTTGGGTCGCGTGGGGTATCGGCAACCAGCTGCGGCGTCGTCCACTCCCCCAGGCCAAACAGCCCTTCGTAGATCCAGTAGGTGAACTCGGCCTCGCGCAGGGCATCGCCCCACAGGACGGGGCGGGTGCCCTTGTAACGCTCCTCCAGGAACTGGCGCAGCATGACGCAGGCCTGACGACCGTCAGCCTTGCCATACTCCTGCATCAGACCTGCGGCGCGGTAGGCGCAGAGCTCGCCCTGGCAGGGGCCCATGCCGAGGCGGGTGCGGCGGCGCAGATCGATGAGGTTGTCCACATCCAGCTCGCGCAGGGCGTATTCGATTTCGCCCGCGGTGACCATTTCGCACTCGCAGATCAGGGCGTTGGCTTTCGGGTTGTCACGGAAGAAGGCGATGACCCGCTCGCCGTGGCGGTACTGGGCGGAGCCTTCGACCGGCACCGAGAGACCGGGAGCGGAGACCTTTTCCGGATCCCGCGAGCCGGGCAGGCTCAGTTCGGCGGTCTGGCAAGGCTTGCTGTTGCCGAGTTTCTTGGCCAGCAGATCGGTGGCCCATTCCGCCATCAGGCGGTAGGTCATCAGCTTGCCGCCGGTGATGGTGTTGAAGCCCTTGAGACCGTCGCGCTCGGCGTGATCGAGCAGCACGATACCGCGGCTGATGTTGCGGCCGGTGTCGTCACCGTCCACCGCTACCAGCGGGCGCACCCCGGCGTAGGCGCGCAGCAGACGGGTGCGGGCCATGATGGGAGCGAGCTTGATCCCCTCGCGCAGCAGCACCTCGACCTCTTCGGGTTCGACGGTGAGCTGGTCAATCTTGTTGTAATCGATGCGACTGGAGGTGGTACCGATGAGGGAGATGGTATCGCCCGGCACCAGAATGTCCGCATCCGCCGGTTTGCGGGCGCGGTTGAGCACCAACTGGTTGATGCGGTAATCCATGATGAGCAGGGAGCCCTTGGCCGGGAACATGCGGATGCCGAGATCGGCGTATTCGCAAATTTGCTGGCCCCAGATGCCAGCGGCGTTGATCACCTCCTGACACTCCACCTCGAACGCTTCGCCGGTGCGGGTGTTGATGGCCTTGACCCCGTGCACCCGATCTTGCGTGCGCAAGAGTCCCAGTACCTTGCAGTGGGTGAAAATGCGGGCGCCATGCTCTTTGGCGTCCAGCACGTTGGCTGCGGCGAGGCGGAACGGGTCGACCGTACCATCCGGCACATGGATGGCGCCGATCATCGCCGGGTTGGCGTTGGGCTCGAGCCGCAGGGCTTCACCGGGATCGAGCTGGCGGGTTTCGATACCGGCCAGGGCGCAGGCATCCATAAAGGTGGTTTGGAAATTGATGTCATCTTCCGGCAGGGTGAGGAAGAGGCCGCCCGTGTCCTCGACACAGTGGCTGGCGATCCGCTTGAGGATGCGGTTTTCCTGGATGCATTCGCGGGCGGACTCCTGATCCGTCACCGCGTAGCGGGCACCGGAGTGGAGCAGGCCGTGGTTGCGACCGGTGGTGCCGGCGGCGATATCATCGCGCTCGAGCAGGATGCAGTCGATGCCGCGCAGTGCGCAATCGCGCATGATGCCGGCCCCTGTGGCACCGCCGCCTATGATGACGACTTGTGTAGTTATTCTTTTCATTGTTGCCCGTCTCATCTCTTCCAGATGAGGCCAGTGTGGCCTACTTCTGAGTGAAAATGTTTGATATGGGCCAAATTTGCGCTCGCAAACGCTCATTTGCTCGCGCGTTAATGAGCATTATGTGACATTTGTCACGCTTGTTATCGCATCGGTTGATGGCTGGTGGCGAATGGCAGACACAAAAAAGGGGCATCGGATGCCCCTTGTCACTGTTTGACGAGTCTGGTGGGTGTGTGATGCGTCAGCCGCAGCACTTCTTGTGCTTTTTGCCGCTGCCACAGGGGCAGGGATCGTTGCGGCCGGTTTTGAGGGGGGCCGGATCCTGCTCTCCCTCGGTGTAGACCCAGCGCCCCTGATAACGCACGAAGCGGGAACGCTCATGGAGGCAGTGACGCTCATCCCCCTCCAGAAACCAGGCTTTGAACTCCACCATTCCGGTTTCATCCTCCGTGCCGCCCTGGCTGGCGATGATCTCGAGACCGTCCCAGCGGGTGTCGATGCGTGAAAGCTCTTCGGCGGTGAGGCCGCCAAGGTGGGCCGGGTGCCAGCTATGGACCAGATACTCCCCCAGACCAAGCACAAAAGCGCTGTAGCGAGAGCGCATCAGCTGTTCCGGGGTGTCAGCTACTGCGCCACTGTGACGTGAGCCACAGCACAATTCGAGAGAAAGGGTTGAGCCGCAAGGACAAAGATTCATGATTTTCACGTTCTGGCCGATTTGTTTAAGGGAATTGTAACGAAAGCTGGGCTCGCCCTGCCAGCACCTATACTGATGAGTAAGCAAGGAATTCCAATAAAAACAGCTGCAAGGATGTGAAAGATGACGCTAAAGCAGAAAATCCTGTTACTGGGTGCAGTCCCCGTACTGTTGATGGCCCTGGTGGTCAATCTCAGTAACTACATGGTCTCCAAGAGTGATCTGGAGTCTGATCTGGTGGTGGCGAGGGAAAATGCCATCAAGGAGCGTAAAGCGCTGCTCAGCAGTTACATCATGATGGCCAAAACTGCCGTCGATGCCGTGTATTCCCTGCCGGATTCACCGGAAAATCGTCAAAAGGTCAAAGAGTTGCTCAGGCCGCTGCGTTACAGCAGTGACGGCTACTTCTTTGTCTATGACTTCGAGGGCAACACCATACTGCTGCCGGTGCGTACCGAGCTGGAGGGGAAAAACCGCTGGAACGACAAGGATGCCAAGGGCAAATTGCTGATCCAGGAGATCCTTAAATCTGCCCGTCAGGGGGATGGTTTTACCGAATACTGGACGGCCAAGCCCTCCATCGGTCGCGATGCTCCCAAACTGGCCTTTACTCTGGTGCTGGACAAATACCAGTGGGCCATTGGCACCGGTTTTTATATCGATGATATTGACAACGAGCTGGCAGCCCTGCGGGCAGAGCGCGAGAGCAACATGCATGCCTCGTTGCAGAGCAGTGTGCTGGTGATCCTGTTGATCCTCGGTATCACCCTGGCGGCGACCGTTATTGTGGGCAACCGGGTCACCAAGCCGTTGGCGGATGCGGTGCTGGCATTGAACGATATTGCCAACGGTGACGGGGATCTGACTCAGCGCCTCAAGGTGCAGAGTCAGGACGAGATTGGCCAGCTGGCCAGCGCCTTCAACCGCTTTGTCGAGCGGATCCAGTCGGTGGTGAGTCAGGTGGGCGAGACCAGCAACCACCTCTTTAGCGCGGTCGACAAGTTGCACCATCTTAGCGAGCACTATGACCATCAGATGCAGGGTCACAGTCGCGAGACCGATCAGGTGGTCACAGCGGTGACCGAAATGAGCTCCACCGCGCAGGAGGTGGCGGCCAGTGCCTCCAATGCCGCGACGGCAACCAGCGATGCGGCCCGTGAATCGGACGCCGCCCGAGGGGTGGTGAGCGGGGCCATCAACAGTATCAACCGGCTGGTGGGGGAGGTGCATACTGCCTCCGGCGTTATCGAGCAATTGGCGCAAGAGACCGCCAAGATTGGCTCGGTGGTGGAGGTCATTCGCGGCATTGCCGAGCAGACCAACCTGCTGGCGCTGAACGCCGCCATTGAGGCGGCCCGTGCCGGTGAGCAGGGGCGGGGCTTTGCGGTGGTGGCGGACGAAGTGCGTTCCCTGGCTGGTCGTACCCAGCAGAGCACCAAGGAGATCAACGAGATGCTGCAACGTCTGCAGGGCGGGGTGAAGCAGGCGGTGGAGGTGATGCAGGCGAGCGAGGATCGCAGCCAGGAGACGGTGCAGGAGGCGAGCCATATCGCCAGCTCCCTCGACAGCATGGTGATGGCGGTCAGTACCATCAACGACATGAACATCCAGATCGCCACCGCCGCCGAGGAGCAGCACGCGGTCTCCGAGGAGATCAACAAGAACCTGGTGGCCATTCAGCAGATTGTCAGCGAGCTGACCAGTGC
This sequence comes from Aeromonas sp. s8, assembly GCF_040907785.1. Taxonomy (NCBI): domain Bacteria; kingdom Pseudomonadati; phylum Pseudomonadota; class Gammaproteobacteria; order Aeromonadales; family Aeromonadaceae; genus Aeromonas; species Aeromonas sp. s8. The sequence continues at coordinate 11,726 of NZ_JBFOCL010000007.1, read as the reverse complement.
GGCGGTAGAGTCCAACAGCACCACCCGCGACCTGGCCAATACCGGCGACAAATTGCGCAAACTGGTCTCGCAATTCCGTTATTGATCTTGCAATGGTCCGTGACGGCAACCACAAGATGCGGCCTGACCCCCGGTTCAGGCCGCACTTTATTTGGGGATTGACCAATAATGTGTGAAAATTGCCAGCCTCTTTTTTTCAGCCTTTGCCCCATACCCTATGAATGAGATCGTGAAAGGTAGTATCGATTTGATCCGGCAGCTCAACTACGGCCTGGTCTATGCCAGCCTGGAAGAGCACAAGGAGCTGTCGCGCACCGATCTCTCCCGCCTGACCGGCCTCTCGCCTGCCAGTATCACCAAGATCACCAGGGAACTGCTCGATGGCGGTTTGGTGGTCACCTGTGGTGAAAGTTCAGTGGGGCGCGGCCGTCGTCAGACCTTGCTGCGCATCAACGAGCGCCGCTTCCAGTTTCTCTCCATGCGTCTTGGCCGTGGCTACGTGGATATGGCGCTGTTTGACTTTTCCGGCCGTTCGCTGGCCCGCCAGCGCCACCTCTTTACCGAGGAGGAGCGCGCCGATCTGCTGGGCAGTCTGGTGCATGCCATCAAGGTGTTTTTGCCGAGAAAGTCCCTCAGTCTGGCCTGCATCGCCCTCTGTCTGCCGGGTCAGGTAGAGCGCCACTCCGGCATGGTCAAGCACTTCCCCTTCTACGATCTGCGCAACTGGCCCCTTGGCCCGACTCTGCAACAGGCGTTCTCGGTACCTGTGCTGGTGAGCGGTGACGTGCGCACCTGGATCCAGGCCGAGCGGGAGTGGGGGGCCGCCAAAAATTGCGCCGATGCGGTGCTGGTGTTTGTCCACAACGACATCGGTGTTGGCATGGTGGTCAATGGCCAGCTCATCGAGAGCGAGAATGCACTGCTCGGGGATCTCAGCCACCTGCAGCTCGAACCTTATGGCCAGCGCTGCTACTGCGGCGGCTTTGGCTGTGCCTGCACCCTGGTGACCAATCAGGCGTTGGAGGCGCAATACCGGGATTTGCGCGAGCGGATGCAGGAGCACGACTTGCCCGAGAGCGTCACCATTCGCGAGCTGTGCGAGCTGGCGCTGGCAGGCAACGGCCTTTGTCAGGATATTCTCCATCAGGCGGCGGGCCGCCTCTCCAAGGTGCTCTCCAATCTCATCTGTCTGCTCAATCCGGGCAAGCTGCTGCTGGGGGGGGAAATCACCCGTGCCGATCGGCTGCTGTTCCCCATGCTGCACCAGTCGCTGGCCAGCCAGTTGCCAGCCGAATATCTGGTGCGGCTGCAGATTGAATCCACCCACTTCTACGAAGATCCCACCAAGCCCACTTCGGTGCAGGTGCACAAGGCACTGCGCGATGGCAGCCTGTTGCTGGAGCTGCTGCGCAGCTGTCAGGAGTCGTAAGGCAATAGGAGTTGGCACTGTGTCTGGCGAAAGGGGCAGGGATTGCTGTTCCGCCAGCGCGTAACTGGGTACAATCTTGCGCTTTTCCGGCAGTCCCCCTGTTATCGCGCCCTGTGGCGCCATGACATGTTGGCACCGCTGCCGTTCCTGTTTTGACTCCAGTTGTGAACCTAGATGAAGCCTGTTCCTGATCACGCCGTCAACCGCCTGCGGGCCTGGCGCAAGAGTATCTCTACCCGACCGTTTCTTGCCCGTGGCGGCACCCTGGCCCGCTGTCCGGCCTGTCAGCTGCGCGAGGATTGGTGTGCCTGCGAGTGGCGCCCCGAGCTCAAAGCGGAGGCCGGTTTCTGCCTGCTGATGTATGACAGCGAGCCGATGAAGCCCTCCAACACCGGTCGCCTCATCGCCGATGTGTTACCGGATTCCACCTGGGCGTTTCTCTGGTCGCGCACCCAGCCCCATCCCGAGCTGCTGGCCCTGCTGGCCGATCCCGCCTGGCAGCCCTATGTAGTCTTTCCCGCTTGCGAGAAGGAGCCTGCCCGCCTGACCGGCGAGGTGACGTTGGCACCGGGTAAAAAACCGCTCTTTATCCTGCTCGACGGCACCTGGCCGGAGGCGCGCAAGATGTTCAACAAGAGCCCCTATCTGGACGGTTTTCCGGTGCTCGCCATCAAACCCGATACGCTCTCCACCTACGGCATGCGGGTGGCCAACTGCGACGAGTACCTTTGCACCGCCGAAGTGGCGGCCTGTGTGCTGGAAGTGGCGGGAGAGCTCAAGGCGGGGCAGGCACTGCAGTACTGGTTCAATCTGTTCAGCAGCCGCTATATGGCCGGGCGGGTCAGCCGTTTCCCCGGTGCCGATGAGGAGCATCTCTGTGAGGCACTGGCGGCGATCAAGGAAGCGAACGTCGCTTCACCGGCTTGCTAACTGGCCCTCTGAGGGGGCAGGGGCCTGACAGCTCAAATCAATGAAAATCAGGAATCAATTGGCTGCCACTGTTTCGTTAGATTCATGGTCAGTGGCCCGTTAGGATAGCGGACAGCCTGTGCAGCCCCCCCGCACAACGTCGTTTTGGTTATCTCTGGTTGCTCGACCCTTCGGGCAACCCACTCTCGTGAGGTCTATGGATGGAATTGGAACTGGTTACCCTGTTTGCCCTGTTCGGTGTGGCGCTTGTCGCCGGCTTTATCGATGCCATCGCTGGTGGCGGCGGCCTGTTGACGGTGCCTGCTCTGCTGGCCACCGGCATGCCCCCCGCGCTGGTGCTTGGCACCAACAAGCTGCAGAGCAGTTTTGGCTCCTTCTCTGCCACCTGGTTCTATGCCCGCAAGGGGCTGCTGGAGTGGGCCATGATCTGGCCTGCGGTGATCTGCACCTTTATCGGTGCGGCCATCGGCACGCTGGCGGTGCAGACCATAGATGCCGCCATTCTCGAGCGCCTGCTCCCTTTCCTGCTGATGGCCTTTGCCTGCTACTTCTACTTCTCACCGCGGGTAAGCGATGCCGAGAGCTCCCGCCGTCTGACTCCCATGCTGTTTGCGCTGCTGGTGGGGGGCGGGGTCGGCTTCTATGACGGCTTCTTCGGGCCGGGGACCGGTTCATTCTTTGCCATCGGTTTCGTGGCGCTGGCAGGCTTTGGCATGGCGCGCGCCACCGCCCACACCAAGCTGCTCAACTTCACCTCGAATATCGCTTCCCTGCTGTTCTTTGCTCTTGGTGGCAAGGTGGTGTGGAGTGTCGGTTTTTGCATGGCGTTGGGGCAGTTTATCGGCGCCCGCTTTGGCTCCAAGATGGTGCTGAAAAAAGGGGTGAAGCTGATCAAGCCGCTACTGGTGACCGTCTCCTTGCTGATGTCCGCCAAGCTGGTGTGGAGCCAGTATCCGGAGCTGTTTGCCTGGATCTGATGTGCGCCTTGCTTGCCGCATCGCAATTGTTAATGGGGCCCTCGGGCCCCGTTGTCATATCTGGTGTTTTACAGCGCTAGCGCGGTGTGTCGCTGCAGTGGCGAAAGTGTTGCTGCAGGGCGCTCACCAGCCTGGCAATGCGCTCGCGCTTTAGGCTGTTTGGCCGGTAGACCAGATGCAGGGGGCGGCCCAGTCCGGGCAGTGGGCGGGCCATCTCCCCCTGTTCTCCCACCAGCCCCAACAGGCCAGCGGGGAGCAGTACAGGGCCAATACCTGCCTTGGCGAGTTCGATGAGCGCCAGATAGGAGTCGAGCTCCATGGCGGGCTCCAGCCCCAAATCAGCCAGCGGTTCGCGCAGGTAGCGGTTGGAGGGGTTCTCCAGATCCATGGTGAGGATCTTGCGCCTGCTTTCTGCGCTGGCTGGCGGCAGGCTCTGCTGCGCCTCGCCAACCAGATAGAAGGGCTCTTCCAGTAGCAGATCGGCGCCGAGGCCATGGCCGGGTGGGAGCCGACCGGCGCAGATGCCGAGCAGGGCATCACCGCTGCGCACCCGCGCCAGAATGACCGGAGTGTGGTGGGTAGAGAGGGCAAGGTGGGGATCGCGCTCCAGATAGTCGCGCATAAAGTGGGCGAGATAACCCGCCAGCAGGGTTTCGGAGCAGGCGATGGGGAGGGGGCTCTGATCCGCCAGATCCTGACTATCGGCAAGCACCCCTTTCATTTCGGCCAGACTCGGGGCCACTCGCTGCAGCAGCTCATGGGCCTGCGGGGTGAGCCGGATCTGGCGCCCCTCCGGCTCGATCAGCTTCTTGCCGAGGCGCTGCTCCAGCTGGGCAATCCGCTTGCTCACTGCCGACTGGCTGATATAGAGGCGACTGGCCACCTTGGCCATGGTTCCTTCACTTGCCAGTAGGCTCAGCGTCTCCAGCCCTTCCAGTAACATCTCGCCCCCTTGTTTATCACCATCAGGATCGTCACAGATTGATCAGCGCTACCTTAGGGGCTGACTGGTTCAGGAGCAAGGGTCGTTTGCTGCCTTGGCCGGTCGAATGCGCCACTCGCTTAAGGGCGGTGCGAAGATCACCAGATTGCCGATCAGGCTGATCACCACTCCGGCCACCGAGACCGGCTGCCAGACAAAGCCTTCATAGAAGGTAGATAGGGTAAGCGCCACCAACGGAAAGAGCACGGTGGCGTAGGAGGCCTTGCTGGCACCGATGCGCCCCACTAGGGTCAGGTAGGCGGTAAAGGCGATCACCGAGCCAAACAGGGCGAGGTAGACCATGGCCGCCAGATAGTGGCCATCGGTCGGCACCACCAGTTGCTGCCCGAGCAATGTGACCCAGCCCAGCAACAGCACCACGCCGTAAACCATGCCCCAGGGCACCAGTTGCAGTACGTGATAGCCGTGGCGTTGGCCTCGTGCCGAGACCAGATTGCCCAGCGAAAAGCAGAGGGTGCCGCCGCAGGCGAGCAGCAGCCCCTTCCAGCCGTTTGCACCCAGTTGCGCATCTGCCAGCACCGGCCAGAACAGTAACAGGGTGCCAAAGAGCCCCAGCAAGGAGCCTTGCAACCAGCGCAGGGTGGGGCGCTTGTTCTCGAACAGCCAGAGGTTGAGGCCGTTGAAGATGCTGGCACTGGCGAAGATCACCGCCGACATGCCGCTCGGGATATAGCGTGTGGCGTGGTAGAAGCAGAGAAAGTTGGTGGAAAAGAGCAGGGCGCCGAGCAGCGCCGCATAGCGCTGGCCATGCCACGGCAGGCGCGGAAAGCGGCCGCTGGCGGTGAGCAGTGCAAACAGTGCCACCGCTGCCAGCAGGAAGCGATAGAGCACCGACACCTCGATGGGGATGGGGCCAAGTTGCCAGGCGATGGCAATCCAGGTGCTGCCCCAGATAAGCACGGTGGCAAGATAGAGCATCAGATTCATCACAGTTCCGGTGAGTCAGGGAGAGATGACCCACTATGGGGCGAGCCCTGATGGCTGGATTGCACCATCTTGCGGTTTTTCATCGCCCTGCGCTGTCATCTGCGGGCGCGGTCGGTAAGATGGATGGCAGCGGCATAACATGTACACCGGAACAGGCGGCAGGGGCGAATGAAAACAGCAGGGGTATTTGATGCACTGGTCAGCACCGGCGCCCGGCTGGAGGACGCCTGCTGGCTCGAACCCGGGCTTGGCGTCGCCAGTTGGCGCAACTGCTATGACCAGACCCGCTATCACAAGCCGGGCCACCACACCCTGAGCGTCTATCTGCAAGGAGGCGAGCAGACCGAGCGACTCGATGGGCCGGGTGGCCACGGTGGCACCGGCAAGGTGTGCATCATGCCGGATCACCACAGATCCGAGTGGCTGGTGCGCGAAGAGTTTCGCTTCTTTCATCTTTACTTCACCCCGGCTCACCTCACCCGTATCGCCGAGGAGGTGTGTGACAAGGAGGGGCGCCACCTGCAACTGGTGGACAAGACCTTTATCGACGATCCGCAGGCGGCCGGGCTTGTGCAGCGCCAGTTGATGCAACTGCAGTGGCAGCACGGGGTCGATCGGTTGGCACTCTCCCACGGCGCCTGGATGTTGATCCTCCACGCCTATCGCCACCACACCGAGGAGGCTCCCGGTCTGCCGCCTCTACGCGGCGGGCTGGCGCCCGTGGTGATCAAACGGGTGCAGGAGTATCTGCAGGCCCATCTGGCCGATTCGGTCACGCTGGCAGAGCTGGCCCAGCAGGCGGGGCTGAGCGAGTATCACTTTGCCCGCATGTTCGGCCAGAGTCTCGGCTGCCCGCCCCACCGCTATCTGCTGGGGCTGCGGCTCAAACGGGCCAAGCAGCTGTTGGCCGGCCCCGAGCCGCTGGCCAGTATCGCCAGTCAGTGTGGCTTCTCTTCCCAGGCCCATTTCGGCAATCGTTTTCGCGAGGCGTTTGGTTTGACGCCGGGGCAGTGGCGGGCGCAATTGTCATCTTCTCGTCACAGATAACCCTGAGACTTTGGGCAAAAGAGGTGTACTCTCTACCACTTATCCATTGAAAGGAATGCCCATTGAATTATCGCAAACGTCAAATCCGTACCCGTCATCTCTGGTTCAGCCACTGGAATGCCCCGCAAGATCGCACCGCTGTTGTTACCCCTCCCGAACCTGCAGTGCCTCACAGTTCACGTTGAAAAAGCCCCGCCTGCGATAGGATTTTTCCGGTAACTTTGCCACTATTGCCCCATCACAATGATGTGGACATGGCTGGATGTTTCTGGAACGTATTGAAGTCAAAGGTTTTCGCGGTATAAATCGCCTGTCGCTCGGGCTGGATCAGACCACAGTGCTGATCGGTGAGAATACCTGGGGTAAATCGAGCCTGCTGCGCGCCCTCTGGTGTCTGCTGGGGCAGGATGCCGAGCCCTATCAGTTCACCGCCGAGGATTTTCACCAACCGGAAGATCCCGAATTGGCCCCGGCGCGCCACCTGCAACTGGTGCTTACCTTCAGTGAGCACAGACCCCAGATGTGTCAGCACTCCCGTCGGCTGGCCCGTCTTTGCCCCTCTTGGGTGCTGCACAAGGACAAATTCCACCGCATTCACTATCGCGCCAGCGCCGAGCTGCAGGCGGATGGATCTGTGCTCACCATTCACGACTTTCTCGACGGGGTAGGCAAGAGCTTGCCCATCGCCAATACCCACGAGCTTGTCTGCATGCTCATCACCATGAACCCGGTGTTCCGGCTGCGGGACGCCCGTACCGCTCGCAACGGAGTGGAGACATTGCAGTGGGGAGATCTCTCCGAGCATCGCTTGAGCGAGCTGGCGGACAAGCTGATCGACGAACCCCAGAGGATCGGCGAGCCGGAGCTCAAAGAGGCGTTGCAGGCGGTGCGCCAGCTGATGGATCACTACTTCAACGCCCTGGCCCCCATCAAGAACAAGCCGCGCAGTCAGCGCGACATCATCAATCGTCCCATGACGTTGCGCAATCCTGGCAACCTGCATACCCTGCTGCGCCGCGCCGATAACCGTGCGCTGCAGTTGGCGATGGCGGGGATGGCGGCTACCCTGCTGCAAGCGCGGGGCAACCGGGAGCTGGAGGAGGGGGCTCGCCCCATCATGATCCTGGAGGACCCGGAGAGCCGGCTGCACCCGACTATGCTGGCACTGGCGTGGGGGCTACTGGAACAACTGCCGGGTCAGAAGCTGCTCACCACCAACTCGGGAGATCTGCTCTCTTCCCTGCCGCTCAATCAGGTGCGGCGGTTGGTGCGCCGTCAGCAGGATATCCTCTGTCACCAGCTGGGGGGCGAGCGTTACAGCAGCGACGATCTGCGCAAGATCGCCTTCCACGTGCGGATCAACCGCCCCATGTCGCTGTTTGCCCGTTGCTGGCTGCTGGTGGAGGGGGAGACCGAGATCTGGCTGCTCTCCGAGCTGGCCCAGATCTGCGGTTACAGTCTGCGGGCCGAAGGGGTGCGGATCATCGAGTTTGCCCAGTGCGGTCAGTCGCCGCTCATCAAGGTGGCGCGGGATTTTGGCATCGAGTGGCACCTGCTGACCGATGGCGACGAGGCGGGGCTCAAGTATGCCACCTCGGCCCGTGGCCAGCTCAAGGGAGAGCGGGAGCGGGACCGACTGACCCAGCTCCCTGCCGCCGACATTGAGCACTACCTCTATCACAACGGTTTTGAAGCAGTGTTTCGTCGCGAGGCCGGGGTGGGAGGGCGCGCCATGTGGAGCGCCAGTCACATCATCAACAAGGCGATCCATCACCGCAGCAAGCCGGGAATGGCGCTGGCGGTGGTGGAAGAGGCGGAGCGGCTCGGCGCCGAGCATATTCCGCCGGTGATCCGCCAGATGTTTGCCCGGGTGGTGGCGCTGGCCCGCGGTCAGGGCTAACGCCAGCGCCGTATTCCGTCCCTATGGACATGGCTGCCAGCAGGGCGCCCCTCAAGGTGGGCCCTGCTGGCGGCAAATTGCCCCTGATTGTTTGCCCGCGATTGGGGATAGCCGCCGGTTTGGGTATACTCGCCCCTCTCTGGCGCCCCGGTGGCGCACCTCGAATCTTTACTGCTGGAGGCGTCGTGTTCGTCCAACTCCCTTTTTGGCTCTTTCCCCTCACCGGATTGATGGCGCTTGGCGCCCTGATCGCCCTCGGTATCGTGCTGTGGCGCGGTGATATCTGCCCTGGCCAGCGCTCGCGCATCAGTCAGCAGCTCTTCTCCATCTGGGTTATTACCGCTCTCTCTCTGATGCTGGCGGTCGAGGCCAAGGCGGCCAGCTGGCTCATCTGGAGTGGTGGGGCTGCACTGGTGCTCGGGGTTGGCTTGTCGCTGGCCCAGTCACGGCTGGAGGGCAAGCGTTCAGTCCCCTCGACACTGCTCTGGCTACCGGCGTTGCCGCTCGCTCTCTATGGCATCGGGCTGTTGCAACTGCAGGGCTGGGTGAGCGGTCTGCTGCAGATGGCGATGCTGGGGGCGGCCTTTGCCCACCTGATGCTGCTGCGGGCCCGTCATCGTCTCAAGGCATTCAACACCCTGTTGCCGCTGGCCGGTCTGGTGGGGGCGATGGCCAGCCTTGTCTGGCTGGCAGTGCTGGTGGGCTGGCAAGGGGGTGAGGCCAATCTCGATGCCCTGATCCCGGCGGTGGTGACCCAGGCAGCGCTGCTGGTGGCCTCTCTGCTGCTCTGGTTCAGCCCACTCTACTTGCAGCGTGATACAGCGCCAGTGGTGGTCTCCACCTCCCTGTGTGGCCTGCTCATCGCCCAGATCGCCGCTACCAGCGTGTTGCACCAGCTGATCTGACACTGGCGCTGAAAAGAGCAAGCCCCGAGCCAACACTCGGGGCTTTTGCATATCTGGCTTGCAGGTATCGCTGCTATCAATTCACAGCAATCGATCAATAGAAATCGTCGGCCCCGCAGATAAAGAGGCAACTGCTGCGCGGCTGGGCCAGATACTCCCGGGTCAGCCCCTCCAGCGGCATGCCAAAGGTGCAGATATCCTGCGGCGAGGGGAGGGCGGTATCGAGGATCCGCCGCCAGTAGCCGCCGACCCCCTTTGGCGGGCTCGGCAGGTTGAAGGTGAGGGGCTCCCAGTAGGCGTTGAACAGCACATAGAGCGCCAGCTTGGTTTCGCTCGACAGCGCCGACATGGCGATGGCGTGGGAGTGGGGGCTGAAATCCGGTTGCTCGGCGTTGACCCCGTGCCAGCAGATCTCGCTGTGGCGCAGGATCTCGGTGAGCGACAGCGGCATGCTCTCCTGCTCCGGGCGCTGGAACAGGTGTTTGCGGTACTGGATCAGCTCCTTCATAAAGCGGAACATCTCCTGACTGCGGGCATTGGGCAGCCAGTTCATCCAGCAGGTGGCATTGTCCTGGCAGTAGCCGTTGTTGTTACCCCGCTGGGTGCGCAGCAGCTCATCCCCCATCAGCAGCATGGGGGAGCCCACCGAGAGCAGGGTCGCCACCATCATGTTTTTGGCCTGACGCATCCGCAGGGCGTTGATCTGGGGATCTTCCGTTACCCCTTCGTGGCCGTGGTTCCAGCTGAAATTGTGATCGCAGCCGTCACGGTTCTCCTCCCCGTTGGCCTCGTTGTGCTTGCTGTTGTAACTGGCCCAGTCCCACAGGGTAAAACCGTCGTGGCAGGTAACGAAGTTGATGCTCTTCTCGGGATCGGCGTGGTGGTAGTGGTAGATGTCGGGGCTGCCGCAGAGCCGCTCGACAAAGGCGGTGACGCTGTTGTCATCCCCGCGCAGAAAGCGGCGCACATCATCCCGGAACTGGCCGTTCCACTCACGCCAGCGGGCGCCGGCCAGTGAACCCACCTGATAGAGTCCCCCCGCATCCCAGGCTTCGGCAATCAGCTTGATGTCGGCGATGTTGGGGTCGGTATCTATGGTGCGCAGGGTCGGCGCATTGGCCTGCGGCTGACCCGATTCATCCCGCGACAGAATGGCGGCCAGATCAAACCGAAAGCCATCGACGTGCATCTCCTGACGCCAGAAGTGGAGGCTGTCCATGATCATCCGCAGCACCACCGGATGGGCGCCGTTGAAGGTGTTGCCGCAGCCCGAATAGTTGGTGTCCTTCTGGTTGTTGTCGAGGATGTAGTAGGCCTCGTTGTCGATGCCGCGAAACGAGAAGGTGGGGCCATCATCTCCCCCTTCGGCGGTGTGGTTGTAAACCACGTCCAGGATCACCTCGATATTGGCCTTGTGCAGCGCCTTGACCATGTCGCGAAACTCGGTCAGCGGATCATCGCCGCAGGCGTATTGGGCGTGGGGGGCGAAAAAGGACATGGGGCTGTAACCCCAGTAGTTGGAGAGGCCTTTGGGCGCATCCTGAGGATCGAACTGGAACACCGGCAGCAGCTCGACGGCGGTGACACCGAGAGATTGCAGGTAGGGGATCTTCTCAATCAATCCGAGATAGGTGCCACGCAGCGCCGGATCGACCCCGGAGCTCGGGGACTTGGTAAAGCCCCCCAGATGCAGTTCGTAGATCACCGAGCGGGAGAGGGAGTGAGCGGGCAGTTTGTCTCCTTCCCAGTCATAGTGGCGAGTATCGACCACCTTGTTCTTGGCGCAACAAGCCAGATTGCTGCCTGGACGGGCCGCCGCCCATCGATCGTAATTGGCGCCAAGCTCGATGCTGCGGCCGTAAGGGTCGAGCAACACCTTCTCGGCATCGAAGCGGGTGCCGCCATATGGGCGCCATGGGCCCTGAATGCGATAGGCGTAACGCTGCCCGACCGAGATCCCCTCCACATGGATATGCCAGTAGTAGGCGGTGCGGTTAAGGCGCGGGGAGAGGGGGATCACCTCGGGGGTCGCATCGTCTGCGCTTGCGAAGAGCAGCAGTTCGACCCGGCTGGCGAGGCGTGCCCAGATCGCAAAGTTGACGCCGTTACTGTCGGGTGTGGCCCCCAACTGACGGCAGTGACCGGCGGAGATGCGCATATTCTACCTACCCAAAATGAGGAGTGTTCACCTTATTGAGTGTAGTGCCGGATGCCTGGCAAGGACTCGATTGCCTGAAAAAACAGCATGATGCTGCTAATGACCGCACTATTTGTCCGATTAATCTACGAATAAACTTTTTTTGAGATATTTACTTGCAATCTGTGCGCTGGCGCCTATTATTGGCGACCTCAGACGCGGGGTGGAGCAGCCCGGTAGCTCGTCGGGCTCATAACCCGAAGGTCGTCAGTTCAAATCTGGCCCCCGCAACCATCTGAGATCCTGACCAGTCAAGCCGGTGTAACCGGTTGGTGGAAAAGGAGAAATCGAACTGGCTACTGCTCAGCCACTTCGAGACAATTCGGACGCGGGGTGGAGCAGCTCGGTAGCTCGTCGGGCTCATAACCCGAAGGTCGTCGGTTCAAATCCGGCCCCCGCAACCAACTCTTT
>NZ_JBFOCL010000005.1:0-15460 GCF_040907785.1 Aeromonas sp. s8 | reverse complement strand
TGAGCGCCCGTAGCTCAGCTGGATAGAGTACCTGGCTACGAACCAGGTGGTCAGAGGTTCGAATCCTCTCGGGCGCACCATACAGACAGCCTCGACTTCGGTCGGGGCTGTTTTTTTATGGGCGATATTTAACTTTTTGGTGCGGATCCCCGTGCGCTGTTGCGGGTGGATCGCCCGTTTACCTGGCTGTTCTTGTCCTTATTTCTTCCCCTTTCTGTGATTGCGCACAGTTCTTCTGATCGTTGCACCGCCTCACCACCCTTTGCCTCATCTATAGGCGCGCTGTATGCCTGCTGTTGCTGCGGGGGACTGCGCGCAGCTCATCACTCAGGGTTTGGCTATCAACATCCTGCAAGGCCTGCTGAGGCGTTCTGCAGGCAATAAAAAAGGATGCCGCAGCATCCTTTTGTGTTGAAATATTTACTCAGCTTTTCAGCCATTTGCGAATGCGGTTGGCATCGCCGATAGGGGTGCGTTTGCCCACCGAGTTGAGCAGCACGATGGCGAGCTCGCGGCTGTCCGGTTTGGCGCGCATCACCAGACAGCGCCCCGCTTCGTCAGTGAAGCCGGTCTTGGAGAGGCGCACGTCCCAATCCGGATTTTTCACCAGCGGGTTGGTGTTGTTGAACATCAGGCTATAGGCGGGGGCGCTGAAGCGCATCTCCCGGTTCTCATCCTGAGTGAACTGACGGATCAGCGGCTGACGATAGGCGGCGGCGGCCAGCTTGCCCAGATCTTGGGCGGTAGAGACGTTGCGGGTGGAGAGGCCGGTGGAGTCATAGAAGTGGGTATTTCGCATACCCAGCTGTCTGGCCTTGTTGTTCATGGCCCGCACGAAGGCGCTGCGACCGCCCGGATAGTGACGCGCCAGTGCCGAGGCCATCCGGTTTTCGGAGGACATCAGCGCCAGATGCAGGGCGTCGCGGCGGGTCACCTTGGTGCCCATGCGGATGCGGGAGTGAGTGTGTTTGACCAGGTCCAGATCGTTCTTGTCGACCGTGATGGTCTGGTTGAGATTCTGTTTGGCATCCAGCACCACCAGCGCTGTCATCAGCTTGGTGAGGGAGGCGATGGGACGCACCTTGGTGGCATTCTTCTGGTAGAGCGTCTTGCCCGTTTTTACATCCACGACCAGGGCGCTGCTCGAGCGTACTTCCAGTTTGGCAGGGTTGGGTGCCGCGCTGACCGCAGGCAATCCCAGCATTCCCATCAACCCGACAACCAGCGCTGTTGCGCGAATCCGACACCACATACAACCGACTCCGTTCCCATCCAAAAAAAGGCGCTAGATTCACTCATTTTTACCCCGGCTTTACAAGGGCCGAGCGGGACTATTTCTGCTATTTGCGCAAAATAGGCGATCAAAAAAGCCCTCTGGCGAGGGCTTTCGGGTCGGGCGTTGGGCGAGGGGTCAATCCCGCGGCTGCGCAGCCCTGCGTTTGCTGATCCAGCGCCAGACCAGCGCCACCATGCCACCCACCAGCAGGGCCACCGGCAGATAGATGATGATGTTGAAGAACTGGGTCTGGTATTCGGCGGCCAGCTTGGTGTGGCTCAGGTAGTAGCCAAACCCGACCAGCGGGCAGATCCACATGATGGAGCTGATCAGATTGACGATGAGAAAGCGCCCCTGGGGCAGTTCGGTGGCACCCACGATATAGGGGTAGGCGGTGCGCACGAAGGCGATATAGCGCGCGGTTATCAGGGTGATGATCCCGTACTTGTCCAGCAGGTGGTAAACCTTCTGCTGGTGTCGCTCTTCCACATGGGACATCAGCCGATGGTAGAGCTGGGTGTGGCCGAGAAAGCGTCCCTGCATGTAACCGAGCCAGGTGCCGACAAAGGTGGCCATGATCAACAGCGGGATCACCCCGAGAGACAACACATCCTGATAGATGAGTACGCCGGTGAGGATCAGCAGGCTGTCACCGGGCAGAAAGGCGGTAGGGATGAATCCGTTTTCCAGTACCAGAAACGTCAGAATCACACCACAGATCATGAAGGCCATCTTGGGATCGGAAAGTGTGTTCAGATCGTGATTCATAAAGGCGTGAGCCAGTTGGTAAAACTGCTCCATACTTGCAAACTCCGCAGGTTAGCTGGGTTGATCGGTCAAGGGCATGGCGAGCACCTTGTCGATGCGCAGGCCATCCATGTCAACAATTTCCAGTTGCCACTGTTCCAGTGTCACCAGGTCTCCGGTTTGTGGAACACGACCAAGGAGCAGCATGATAAGCCCTCCGAGGGTGTGATAGTGATGTTTTTCTTCTTCTGGCAGACGAACCAACTCCAGACAGTCCTTCAACTCCGGCAGCGGGATCAGGCCATCGAGCAGCCAGCTGCCGTCGGCGCGCCGGAAGGCCCAGTTGTCCTCGCCATCCTCCTGCTGGAAATCCCCCGCCAGCGCCTCCAGCAGATCCTGCTGGGTGACCAGTCCCTGCAGCTCGCCATATTCGTCCACCACCAGCGCCATCTGTTCGCTGTGGGTGCGGAAGTGGTTGAGCAGCTCGACGCCGTTGAGGGTCTCGGGCAGCAGGCTGCCCTCCTGGGTCAGGGCTGCCAGATCGATGGGCTCCCCCTTGATATAGGCGTGCAGCACCTTGCTGACATTGATGATACCCACCAATTCTGACAGGTTGCCGTCGCAGACCGGAAAATAGCTGTGGCGATACTCCACCAGCCGCTGCAGGTTGGTCTCCAGCGGCAGCGCCAGATCCAGATAGCGGATATCGCTGCGCGGCACCATCAGGGAGGAGAGGCTGCGCTCGTCGAGACGGAAGACGTTGCGCAGCATGGTGTGTTCATGATCCTCGATCACCCCGGCTTCCGATCCTTCCACCAGCATGGCGTGGATCTCCTCCTCGGTAACGTTGGCGCTGCCGTTCTGGTTGACCCGCAGCAGCCGCAGGCTGGCATTGGTGGAGGCCGACAGCAGCCAGACGAAGGGGCGGGTCAGGGTGGCGAGCCAGTGCATGGGGCGGGCCACCAGACAGGCGATGCGCTCGGCATTGAGCTGGCCGAGCCGCTTGGGCACCAGCTCCCCTACCACGATGGAGAGATAAGTAACCACCACCACCACTATGATGGTGGCGATCAGGCCACTGCTCTTGGCCGGGAGTCCCCACTCCTGCAACCAGAGGGAGAAGGGCTGGGCCAGCAGGGATTCGCCATAGATACCGTTGAGCAGACCTATGCTGGTAATGCCGATTTGGACGGCAGAGAGAAAATGGGTCGGGTCTTCGCCCAGTTTGAGGGCAATGGCGGCGGAGCGGTTGCCTTCAGAGGCAAGCTTGCCGAGGCGAGCCTTGCGTGCGGTGACGATGGCGATTTCTGACATGGCGAAGACGCCATTAAGCAAAATCAATCCCAGCAGGATCAATATTTCCATACAGCAACAGCACTCCTTGAGTGGATAAGATCGCTGGCAGTGTAATGAATTTGGCGGCGATGCGCTTGTGAAAGCGGGTGATCCGGCTCGCTAATTTGATGATAACGCTCTGCGGTGGCCGAAAAAGATGGCCGGAAAAGGAAAGGATGACCTCGCCAAACGACGTAATGGGTGAGGCGGGTGCTTGGCGAAGTGGCATTGCATGCAGGATGGAAAAGGGCGGGAAGTCCCGCCCTTGCTTGTCACTTGTCAGACAACCCTTATCAGAACTGCTGGAACCAACGCTGGATCTGGGCCGGATCCTTGCTCTGGGTCAGGGAGAGCATCAGCAGCACCCGCGCTTTCTGCGGGTTGAGAGTGCCGGATGCCACGAAGCCGTACTTGGCATCATCGATCTCGGCATCCAGGGTGGTGGCGCCGGTCGGTACGCGGGCGGAGCGCACCACGCGGATGCCGTCTTTGCTCGCCTTGGCCAGGGTATCGAACAGGGTGTGGTAGAGATTGCCGTTACCCACCCCGGCGCTGACGATGCCGTCGAACTTGGCATCCACCATCGCTTTTGCAGGCAAGTCGGTGGCGTTGGCGTAGCTGTAGACGATGCCAACCTGCGGCAGCTTGTCGAGCTTGCTCACGTCAAACGGTGTCTTGCTGGTGTGCAGGCGGGCCGGGCTGCGCTGATAGTCGATCTTGCCGTTGTGGATGTAACCGAGCGGGCCGAAGTTGGGGGAGGAAAAGGTCTGCACGCCTGTGGTGTTGGTCTTGGTGACGTCGCGGGCATCGAGCACGGTGTCGTTCATCGCCACCATGACGCCACGGCCCTTGGAGGCGGGGTCGGAGGCGGTCACCACTGCGTTGTAGAGGTTGAGCGGGCCATCGGCACTCATGGCGGTGGAGGGGCGCATGGCGCCGACCAGCACCACCGGCTTGTCGCTCTTGACGGTCAGATTGAGGAAGTAGGCGGTCTCTTCCATGGTGTCGGTGCCGTGGGTAATGACAATGCCATCCACGTCATCCTTGGCCAGCAGCTCGTTGACCCGCTTGGCCAGCTTGAGCCACACCTCGTCGTTCATGTCCTGGGAGCCGATCTTGACTACCTGCTCACCCTGCACGTCAGCGACGTTCTTCATCTCGGGCACGGCGGCGATCAGGGTTTCGATAGCCACCTTGCCAGCCTCGTAGTTGGACTGGGTAGCCGACTGGCCTGCCCCGGCAATGGTGCCGCCGGTTGCCAGAATATGGACGTTGGGCAGCGCCATCGCCATGGGGGAGAGGGTCAGGCCAACGACGGCGGCGAGCAGGGTCTTGCGGATCGGTAGGGTCATGCTGCAAATCCTTATGGTTGGAATAATCGCAGCAAGTTTGCCCGTTTAATAACCCGGGTCTGTGATAAAACTCACCAAAAGACAGGTGAGTACAGATTTTTAACCTGTTTTATACCTCTATGGAGATAATTTAACTCGCAGAAAAACCCTTGGCTTCGATCAGGGCGATCAGCTCGGCCTTGCTCAGATCGCTCTCGATGACGGCCTTGCTGCTGGCGAAATCGACGGTCGCGGTGGTGACCGCAGGCTGGGCCAGCAGCGCTTTTTGCAGACTGGCGGCGCAGCCACCACAGGACATGCCGGACACGGTGAGTTCGATGGTCATGGAATATCTCCTCTGTTGATGAGCGCCAGCCTAAAGCTGCCGCCTCCGGCAAGGTCAAGCCGTTAGTACATCAACCCTAGGTAGTTCATCAGAGTCGCCCCGAGGCTGGTAGTAACCAGCGAACCGAGGGTGGTGGTGGCGATGATGTTCGCTGCCAGCACGCTGTCGCCCCCCATGACACGGGTCATCACATAGCTGGCGGCGGCAGTCGGGGTGGCGCTGATGAGAAACAGAATACCCAGCTCCCGATGGCTGAAGCCGAGCAGGGCAGCCCCAAGAGTGAACGCAGCCGGAATGAGGCAGAGCCGCATGATGCTGGCCCAGCCCGCAAGGGCTGCACCACCACGCAGAGCATCCAGGCTGAGGGAGGCGCCGGTGCAGAGCAGCGCCAGCGGCAACGTCATGTTGGCGAAGTAGCTGCCGGTGGTGAGCAGCAGTTGCGGCATCTTGATACCGAGCAGGGTAAACGGCAGCGCCGCCACAATGGCGATGATCAGCGGATTCTTGATGATGCCGAGCAGGATGGGGCGCATGCCGGTGGCACCGCCGAGACTGCGGGTGAGGGTGATCACTGCGAGAATGTTGTAGAGCACGGTCACCGCGCCGACATAGAAGGCCGCCGCCCCCAACCCTTCGTGGCCGTAGGCGTTTTGCACATAGGCGAGCCCGATAATGGCGCTGTTGCCGCGAAAGCTCCCCTGCACGAAGATCCCGCGCAGCCGCTGCTCCCCGATAAAACGCTCGGCCAGCAGCTCCAGCACCAGATAGCTGATAACGGTGGCGAGCAGGCCATAGCCGATAAACCAGAGGCTCGGCATGGTGGCGAAGTTGGTACCGAGAATACTGAGAAAGAGCAGAGCGGGCAGGGTGACCTGAAACACCAGCCGCGAGGCGGATTCGGTAAAGGGATCCGGCAGCAGCCCCAGCCGCTTGAGCAAGATGCCGAGCAGCAGCACCACGCAGATGGGGCCTGTGATGGAGAGGGAGAAGAGCAGACTGGCCAGCAGATCCATGATGGGCATCCTGTGCTGTGCCCACACACCGCTGACGGCGGGGCAAAAAGGGCATTCTAACGCCATGGGCTTGTATTCACAGGGGTTAATCACAACAATGTGGGCAATTCCACCGCCTAGCCTCCTGTGAGCCAATTCATGGACAAGAAACTGACCATCCTCGATATCGCCAGACTGAGTGGCGTCGGCAAGTCGACCGTCTCCCGTGTGCTCAACCAGGATCCCAAGGTGAAGCAGGAGACCCGCGAGCGGGTGGAGCAGATCATCGCCGAACATAGCTTCGTGCCGAGCAAGTCGGCGCGGGCCATGCGCAGCCAGAGCCAGCAGGTGGTGGGGATCATCGTCTCGCGGCTCGACTCCAGCTCGGAGAATCAGGCGGTGCGCGGCATGCTGGAGACCCTCTACCAGCGTGGCTACGATGCCGTGCTGATGGAGAGCAAGTTCTCCCCCGCCAAGGTACAGGAGCATCTGGCGGTGTTGGAGCGGCGCGGGGTGGATGGCATTATCCTGTTCGCCTTCAATGACTTGGACTATGCCGCCATGGCGCCGCTGAAAGAGAAGCTGGTGCTAGTCGCCCGTGAATATCCCGGTTTCTCCTCGGTCTGCTTCGACGACGCCGGTGCGGTGCGCACCATGCTGGCGCAGCTGGCAAGCCGTGGCGCCCGCGACATCGCCTATCTGGGGGTGGATACCTCGGATCTCACCACCGGCCAGCGCCGCCTAGATGCTTATCTCGCTTACTGCGCAGAGCAGGGGTTGCGCCCGCGCAGCGCCCTCGGTGATCTCAGCCTGCAGAGCGGCTACCGGCTGGCGGCCGAGCTGCTTACCCCCTCCACCCAGGCGTTGGTCTGCGCCAGCGACACCCTCGCCATCGGTGCGGCAAAATACCTGCAAGAACAAGGGCGTAGCGAGGTGCTGGTGACCGGACTTGGCAACAACCCCATGCTCAGCTTTCTCTTCCCCAACGCCCTCAGTCTCGATCTTGGCTACAAGGGGGCAGGGGAGCAGGCGGCGCGTCAGCTGCTCGGCCAGATTGAGCAGGATCAGCCTCCGCTGGTGACTATCGCCCCCTGCCGAGCCCTGTGAGCCCCATCACTTCCGACTGAACAAAAAGTACGCTTTTTGTGACGCTGGCCACGTATTGGGAACGTTCCCATTTCGATCTGGCCAGATTGTCGGCATGCTAAATGGGAACGATACCAAAAACGCTCCGGCCGACAGACTGGCTCAAAAGGGCGATACAGACCACTATTCAATGGCGTCACAGAGGGAAGACCCATGTCCAAGATCAACGCACAGCAGCTTGCCACCCTGATCGACAAGATCGGCGGCAAGGAGAACATCGCCACCGTCAGCCACTGCCTGACCCGGTTGCGCTTCGTCCTGAACGATCCGGCCAAGGCCGACAGCAAGGCCATCGAAACCATCCCGGCGGTGAAGGGAAGCTTCACCCAGGGCGGTCAGTTCCAGGTGGTGATCGGTAACGAGGTAGAGCAGTGGTACAAGGCTCTGACCGAGCAGCTCGGCGTCAGCGGTGGCAGCAAGGAGACCGCCAAGCAGGCGGCGCGCCAGAACATGAACCCGCTGGAGCGAGGCATCTCCCATCTGGCGGAGATCTTCGTACCGTTGCTGCCCGCCATCATCACCGGTGGTCTGATCCTGGGCTTTCGCAACGTCATCGGCGACATCAAGATGTTCGACGATGGCACTCATACCCTCACCGAGATCAGCCAGTTCTGGGCTCAGGTACACGCCTTCCTCTGGCTGCTGGGCGAGGCGATTTTCCACTTCCTGCCGGTCGGCGTCTGCTGGTCTGCAGTGAAGAAGATGGGCGGCTCCGAGATCCTCGGTATCGTGCTGGGGGTGACGCTGGTGTCACCGCAGTTGATGAACGCCTACGGCATTGGTCAGCAGACTCCCGAGGTGTGGGACTTCGGCCTGTTCGTGATCCAGAAGGTGGGTTATCAGGCGCAGGTCATTCCGGCGCTGCTGGCGGGTGTCTTCCTTGCCTGGGTGGAGACCAACCTCAAGCGGATCATTCCGGCCTATCTCTATCTGGTGATTGTGCCGTTTGTCTCGCTTTTGCTGGCAGTGATCGTGGCCCACGCCTTTATCGGCCCGTTCGGTCGCTGGATTGGTGATGGCGTCGGTTTCGCTGCCAAGGCTGCCATGACCGGCTCCTTTGCTCCCATCGGTGCCGCCCTGTTCGGTTTCCTCTATGCACCGCTGGTCATTACCGGTATCCACCACACCACCAACGCAGTGGATCTGCAGCTGATGCAGAGCATGGGGGGCACACCAATCTGGCCGCTGATCGCCCTCTCCAACATTGCGCAGGCTTCTGCGGTCGTCGGCATCATTCTGATTAGCCGCAAGGAGAACGAGCGGGAGATCTCGGTACCTGCCGCCATCTCCGCCTACCTCGGGGTGACCGAACCGGCCATGTACGGCATCAACCTCAAGTACAAGTTCCCCATGCTGTGCGCCATGGTGGGCTCCAGCCTTGCCGCCCTCATCTGCGGTTTCGCCGGGGTGATGGCCAACGGCATCGGGGTGGGCGGCCTGCCGGGCATCCTCTCCATCCAGCCGCAATACTGGGCGGTATTTGCCATCGCCATGCTGGTCGCCATCGTGGTGCCGGTGGTGCTGACCCTGCTGGTCTACAAGCGCCAGCAAGCCGCTGGCAAGTTGGCCCAAGCCAGCGCCTGACACTGATTATCAGGGCGACCCAACGGGTCGCCCTCTCCATTTCATATTCGAGACAAGAGAAAGACCCATGAGCCAAACACCCTGGTGGCAGAGTGCCGTGATTTACCAGATTTACCCCAAGAGCTTTCAGGATTCCGCTGCCCGTGGCACCGGCGACCTCAAGGGGATCATGGCCCGCCTCGACTATCTCAAGACGCTGGGGGTCGATGCCCTCTGGCTGACTCCGGTCTACGTCTCTCCACAGGTAGACAACGGCTACGACATCGCCGACTACCTTGCCATCGACCCCGCCTACGGCACCATGAATGATTTCGAGGCGCTGCTGGCCGCCGCCCACGCGCGCGACATCCGCATCGTGATGGATATCGTGGTCAACCACACCTCCACCGAGCATGCCTGGTTCAAGTCGGCGCTGGGGGACAAGAACAGCCCCTACCGCGACTACTATATCTGGCGCGATCCGGTGAATGGCGGCGTGCCGAACAACTGGCAATCCAAGTTTGGCGGCAGCGCCTGGGAACTGGATCAGGCCACCGGTCAGTACTACCTGCACCTGTTTGCCCGCGAGCAGGCGGATCTCAACTGGGAAAATCCGGCGGTGCGCGCCGAGGTGAAAAAGATCATCCACTTCTGGGCCAAGAAGGGGGTGGATGGTTTCCGTCTCGACGTCATCAACCTTATCTCTAAGGATCAGGCGTTCCCGAACGACGAGATTGGCGATGGCCGCCGCTTCTATACCGACGGGCCGCGCATCCACGAATTTTTGCAGGACGTGAGCCGCGACGTGTTTGCTCCTGTCGGCGCCATGACGGTGGGGGAGATGTCCTCCACCAGTCTGGAACACTGCCAGCGTTACGGCGCGCTGGACGGCTCAGAGCTCTCCATGGTGTTCAACTTCCACCACCTCAAGGTGGATTACCCCAACGGCGACAAGTGGACCAAGGCGCCGTTCGATTTCCTCGAACTCAAGCGCATCTTCAACCACTGGCAGAGCGGCATGCATGGCAAGGGGTGGTCGGCGCTATTCTGGTGCAATCACGACCAACCGCGCATCGTTTCCCGTTTCGGTGACGAGGGTGAGCATAGGGTGGTGGCCGCCAAGATGCTGGCCAGTACGCTGCACGGCCTGCAAGGCACCCCCTACATCTATCAGGGGGAGGAGATCGGCATGACCAGCCCCGGCTATCAGCACATCGATGACTATCAGGATGTGGAGAGCCGCAACATCTTCGCCATCAAGCAGGCGGAAGGGATGAGCGAGGCCGAGATCCTCGCCATTCTCGGCGCCAAGTCCCGCGACAACTCGCGCACGCCGATGCAGTGGAGCGCAGCGGCCAATGCAGGTTTCACCAGCGGGACGCCCTGGCTCAAGCCTGCCGCCAACTATCCCGAGATCAACGCCGAGGCGGCGCTGGCCGACCAGCACTCGGTGTTCTGGCACTATCGGGATCTCATCGCCATTCGCAAGGCGCACCCCATCTTCACTCAGGGGGATTATCAGGAGCTGCTGACGGGGCACCCGCAGATCTGGGCCTATGCCCGCCGTGCCAACGGTCAGACCCTGCTGGTGGTGAGCAACTTCTACGGCGAGCCGGTGGAGTTTGCCTTGCCTGCCGAGCTGCAAAGTGGGCAAGGTCGGCTGCTGCTCGGCAACTACCCGGATAGCCCGGCCCAACCGCAATCGGGTATGCTGCGCCCTTATGAATCCCTGATCTGGCTGATGGAGTAGGTAATGGAGAAGGTGGTGCGCGGTACCGAGTGGCAGAAGATGGTGGCGGGGCAGCCCTATGATGCGGGTGATCCTGAGCTGAAAGCGGCGCGCGAGCGCTGCCGCCGGCTCTATCACACCTTCAACACCAGCTGGCAGGAGAAACCGTCGCAGGATGCTTTGCTGCACGAGCTGCTCGGTAGCCGCGGCCAGGAGTGTGCCATCAATCCGCCGTTCTTCTGCGACTATGGCGCCAATATCTTCGTCGGCGAGAACTTCTACGCCAACGTCAATTGCACCATCCTCGACGTCTGTGAGGTGCATATCGGCGACAACGTGCTGCTGGCGCCCGGGGTGCAGATCTACACCGCCGCTCATCCGGTGGCGGTGGCGCCACGTATCAAGGGTGTCGAGTTCGGCAAGCCGGTACGGATCGGTCACAACGTCTGGATCGGCGGCAGCGTCGTCATCTGCCCCGGCGTCACTATCGGTGACAACAGCGTTATAGGCGCAGGCTCGGTGGTGACCAAAGATGTGCCCGCCAACGTGGTGGCGGCTGGCAACCCTTGCAAGGTGCTTCGGCCGATGACGGCACAGGAGCTTGAAGGCGTCATCCAGCGGTGAACCGGGGCCATGAATGCTATTGCTATCTGATTGATAGAAAAGCGACTTTCAGATTGTTTTGCATTCAGTGCTTATGTTCGGGGCTGCTTGGCCGATACTGTTGAGTGCAGGAGGAACCCTATGGATATATCAAGTTCTGCAAATGCGTCGTTTGGTTCTGCTCTGATGACGGCCAGTCTGGCCAAGAAACAGCAGACCCAAGAGGGCGAAGCTGCGCTGAAGCTGCTGCAAAACGCAGCGCAATCAGCGCCGGTTGCACCGACATCGGCCAGCGCTTCTCTGGGAAGCAAGATCGATATTCGCGTCTGACCCTAATGAAAAAGCCCCCATCTCGCGATGGGGGCTTTTTTATCTCTGCGATTTGCGGGATCAGACCGGGAAAGGAGCTGGCGCCTCGAAGGTCATCCGCTCGCCGCTACGGGGGTGACTGATGGTCAACATGGCCGCATGCAGGTAGAGATGGGGGGCAGCCGCCAGCGCATCCGGATGAGCATAGAGGTTGTCACCCAGGATCGGGTGCCCCAGCTCCAGCATATGGACGCGCAGCTGGTGGGAGCGACCTGTGATGGGGGTCAACTTGATCAGGCTGTTGCCGTTCTCCACTTTAAGTTTTTCCCACAGGGTCAGAGCGTGACGCCCCTCCTCGTGATCCACCTTCTGTTTCGGGCGGTTGGGCCAGTCGACGCAGAGCGGCAGGTCAACCTGACCCGACTCTGCCTCCGGCTCGCCCCACACCCAGGCGAGGTAGTGCTTCTCGGTCTCCCGCTCGCGAAATTGTCGGCTCAGTTCCCGATGAGAGTTGGGATTGAGAGGAATGACAATGACGCCAGTGGTGGACATGTCGAGGCGATGAGCTGCCGCCGCCTTGGGGTGCTGTTGTTTCACCCGATGCAGGACGCTGTCTTCATTCTCGGGGCCGCGCCCGGGGACGCTTAGCAGGCCAGTGGGCTTGTTGACCACCATGATGTCCTTGTCCTTGAACAGGATATCGAGCCAGGGTTCCAGAGGCGGTGAGTATTCAAACATAAATGTCTCGCATCAGAAGGTGGGGGCAAGCCCCCATCAGTTATGGGTAACCATGACAAAGCGGCATTGGGTATCCAGTTTGAGCTGGGTCTGGCCGCTGTCGGTCGGTACCTTGTCAGTTATGGGTGACCACGATAAAGCGGATGGCATCCAGCTTGAGTTGGGTCTGATCGATCAGGTGGTGCAATTCTGCCTGCAGATTGCGCAGATAATCCAGCTCGCTGTCTCGCACGTTCGGGTTGACCGCCTTGAGCGCTTCCAGACGATCCAGATCCTGCTGCAGGGTCTGCGCCATCTGGGCACGGGCCTTGTCGACAATCCCGGCTTTCAGCTCTTCGGCAATGGCCTGGCCCTTGCCAATCAGACCGTGGATCACCGGTTGGGATGCAGTCACGAGCTTGCTGCCGAGGTGGCGATTGACCGGCGTCAGCTGGCGGTTGAAGGCATCGAACGCCACTTTCTCACCCAGATTCTGGCCGTTCTTGTCCATCAGCAGACGGATCGGCGTCGGCGGCATGAAGCGGTAGAGCTGGGGATGGGCCGCAGACTCGGCAACGAAGATCAGCTCAAGCAGGATGGAGCCGATGGGCAGCGCCTTGTTCTTGAGCAGTGCGACCGAGGTGGCACCGATCTCGGAGCCGAGGATCAGGTCGATACCGCCGCGCATCATGGGGTGATCCCAGGAGAGCAGCGCCATGTCATCCCGCGACAGGGCGGTGTTGCGATCGAAGGTGATGGTCATGCCGTCTTGCGGCAGGCCCGGGAAGCTGGAGACCAGCATGTGATCCCCGGGGGTCAGCACCAGCGCGTTCTCGCCACGGTCATCCTGATTGACGCCGATCTCGTCGAACATCTTGAGAGCAAAGGAGATCATGCCGGTGTCGTCATCTTCGGCGGCCAGCTTGTCGACCAGCTGCTGGGCGGCGGCGCCACCGCTGGAGTGGATCTCCAGCAGGCGATCGCGACCCTGCTCCAGTCGGGCCTTGAGCGGCTCGTGCAGTTCGCGGGTCTTTACCAGCAGGGCCTCGAGGGCTGCCTGATCGCCGGTGTTGGCGGCCAGCAGCTCGAACAGCTCTTCACGTACCGCTTCGAATACCGGGCGGGCAGTCGGGCAGGTCTGCTCGAACGCGTCCAGACCATCGTGATACCAGAGCTGCAGGGCGCGCTGGGCAGTCCCTTCCAGATAGGGAACGTGGATCTCGACGGTATTCTGCTGACCGATACGATCCAGTCGGCCGATACGCTGTTCCAGCAGATCCGGGTTGAGAGGCAGATCGAACAGCACCAGATGGCTGGCAAACTGGAAGTTGCGACCTTCGGAGCCGATCTCGGAGCAGAGCAGCACCTGGGCGCCACCCTCCTGCTGGGCGAAATAGGCGGAGGCCTTGTCCCGCTCGAGGATCGACATCCCTTCGTGGAACACGGCACCACGGATCCCTTCACGGGTACGCAGCGCCTCTTCCAGCGCGATGGCGGTTGCTGCTTCGGAGCAGATCACCAGCACCTTCTGCTGACGGGCAGAGAGCAGCAGCTCCAGCAACCATTCGACGCGCGGGTCGAACTGGGTCCAGGTGGCGTTGTCACCTTCGAACTGCTGGAAGATCTTCTCGGGGTAGAGGTAGCGCAGGGCACGGGTCTGCAGATCGCCACCGTTGCCACCCATCATGCCCATCACCTTGATGGCAGTCTTGTACTGCTCCGGCAGCGGCATGGGGTAGACGTTGAGGTGACGCTCGGGGAAGCCTTGAATATTGGCGCGGCTGTTGCGGAACAGCACCCGGCCGGTGCCATGCTGGTCCAGCAGCTTGGCGACCGCCTGCTGACGGGCAGTCGCATCGCTCAAGTCCAGCCCTTCCAGCTGGCTGGCGAGGATCTGTCTGGCTTCATCGCTCAGGGTCTCGCCATCCAGCAGCTCTTGCGCTGCGCTGGCGACCTGACCATAGGCCTGCTCCTCGGCGAGGAAGGCCTCGTAGTCGTAGAAACGCTCGGGATCGAGCAGGCGCAGACGGGCAAAGTGGCTCTGGTGGCCCAGCTGATCCGGGGTCGCAGTCAGCAGCAGCACGCCCGGCACCTGTTCGGCCAGCGCTTCCACCATCTCATAGGCACGGCTCGGCGCCTCTTCACTCCACTCCAGATGGTGGGCTTCGTCGACAACCAGCAGATCCCACTCGGCTTCCAGCACCTGCTCGAAGCGACGACGCTTCTTGCGCAGGAAGTCGAGGCTGCAGATCACCAGCTGTTCGGTCTCGAAGGGGTTCTCCGCATCGGCGAACGCCTCGATGCAGCGCTCCTCGTCAAACAGGGAGAAGTGCAGGTTGAAGCGGCGCAACATTTCGACCAGCCACTGATGCTGGAGCGTTTCGGGCAGCAGAATGAGCACGCGATGGGCGCGGCCGGAGAGCAGCTGCTGATGAATGATCATGCCCGCTTCGATGGTCTTGCCCAGACCCACCTCATCGGCCAGCAGTACGCGCGGAGCGTAGCGGTGACCCACCTCGTGGGCGATATAGAGCTGGTGCGGGATCAGGCTGACCCGGCCACCGGCCAGACCGCGAGTCGGGTTGCGACGACGTTGGTGCTGGTTGACCAGCGCCTCGTAGCGCAGGGTGAAGCGGGACATCCGATCGATCTGACCGGCGAACAGGCGATCCTGCGGCTTGTTGAACTTGATAAAGTTGTTGAGAAACACTTCCTTGAGGGCAACGGGCTCATTATTGTCGGTGCGCACACCTACATATATAAGCAGGCCGCCTTTCTCCTGCACTTCTTCGACCGTCATGGTCCAGTCTTCGTGACTGGTGATCTGATCGCCCACATTGAAGCTGACCCGGGTCACCGGCGCCTCTTCTTTGGCATACATACGGTTTTCACCGGTAGCCGGAAACAACAGGGTAACCATGCGTCCTTCAACAGCAACGACAGTCCCCAACCCCAGATCCGTCTCTGTATCACTAATCCAACGCTGGCCAAGTGCAAAAGGCATTAAACTCTCCAAAGCCCAAGAGTGTGTGAATCGCAAAGGGGCGCTATGTTACCCGAAGGCGTGACCTCGATCACCATGCATATAGATGTAGAGAGACCAAATCGCCACAACCTTAGATCTGCTACCATCGCCACGCAATATAGAGGATAGCGAGCTCGCCAAACGGGTGTGTTATTGCAGGATAAATGCGCTTTTTGGGTGATTAGTGAACGGTTGAACCAAAAATGCGAATTTAATTCGAAAACACCCTTGCAAGCGTGATCCAGATCCCTATAATGCGCCTCCATCGACAGGGCAAGCGGCAACGCAGAAAGCCAAGTCGATAACCTCGAAAAGCCTTTGAAAATAAGGCTTGACTCGAG
>NZ_JBFOCL010000004.1:0-44305 GCF_040907785.1 Aeromonas sp. s8 | reverse complement strand
GCGTTGAAATACAGAACCCCCGATGCGGTGCATAGGGGGTTCTGAGTAGAGAAATGCTAGTTGAAAATGTGTAAACCTATTTCAGGACTAGACACTTCTATACCTTGAACTGCCCCACCAGCTGCTGCTGTTTATCCGCCAGCGCAGAGAGCTCGCGACCATTTTCGGCGGAGGTCGCCGCCTCGGCCCGAATGGTGTGGCTCACATCGCGAATGTTGCTGACGTTGCGGTTGATCTCGTCCGCCACCCGGCTCTGCTCCTGCGCCGCCCGGGCAATCTGCTCGTTCATCTGATGGATGGTGGAGACCGACTGGATAATCTGCTCCAGCACCTGCACCGAGAGATCCACCTTGGCGAGGGTCTCGTCAGCCTGTCCGTGACCATCGCGGATCGCCTTGACCACGGCGCCGGTACCGGATTGCAGTTGGCTGATCAAAGTCTGGATCTCGACGATGGCATTCTGGGTGCGACCGGCCAGATTGCGCACCTCATCGGCCACCACGGCAAAGCCACGGCCCTGCTCACCGGCCCGCGCCGCTTCAATAGCCGCATTCAGTGCCAGCAAGTTGGTCTGCTCAGCAATTCCCTGAATCACGGTGAGAATATCGTTGATGTTGTCGCTGTTGGCGGAGAGCCGCTCCACCACCGGCTGGGCATCGTTGATAATGGTCATCAGCTTGCGCATCGCCTCCTGGGTGTCGGCAACGACATATTTGCCCTCTTGCGCCGCGGCATCAGTGGTGTTGGCAGCCGCCACCGCCGAGCCGGCATTACCGGAGACCTGCAACGCGGTGGCGCTCAGCTCCTCAAATGCCGTCGCCACCAGATCGATCTCCTGATACTGGGCCTGCATGCCACTGCTGGTGCGCTCAGCCACTTGCGCGGCTCGCTCGGCACTGTTGCGCGTACCGGAGACGGTATCAATCACCTGACTGATGGTGGATTGCAACTTGTTGAGGAAGCTGTTGAACCACTTGGCCAGCTCGCCGATCTCGTCTTGCCGCTGGATCTCGATACGCTGGGTCAAATCCCCCTCACCACTGGCGATATCCTTGAGGCGGGCAACTACAGCGCGGATGGGCGCCACAATCTGGCGTGCCATCAACCAGATAAAACTCAGGGCCACCAGCGAGATCAGCACCCCGATTGACAACTGCGAGACCACGCTGCGATTGGCCTCACTGGCCAGCTCATCTTGCAGTTGCTGGGCCGAGGCCAGCACTACTGCCCGTGGCAATTCAATGTAGATGCCCCATTTTCGGTCGGTGCCACGCATGGATACCGGGACAAAGGTCTGCAACAGGGTGCCATCGCTGCTCCAGCGAGTCAGCTCCTGACCCTGACTGAGCCAGCCTTTCAGCTCACTGGCCAGCCCCTGATACTTCTGATCCAGCCCACGCCCCATGGTCACATCGAACTCATCGGCTCCCGCCACGCGCCCCTCGTGACTGACCAGCAATATTCTGCCCTTGCCCTCATAGAGCTCCTTGTCCATGGTGCTGACCAAACTCTGCAAAGTGGCCAGCGAGATATCGACCCCGACCATCCCCAGCAAGGTCTCCTGCTCCAGCAGCGGGACCGTCACCGAGGTCATCAATATCTGTTTATCACCCACATCGTCCAGATAGGGCTCCAGCAGGCAGAGGGCACGGGTGCGAATACTGCAGCGATACCACTCGTTTTCGATTCCACCAGCCTCGGTCGGGCTTTCATCGGCCAGTACATCCTCATTCTGCACTTCCGGCTCTATCTTGCCGTTGTCATAGGCCCAGTAACTGGAAAAACGCCCCTTGTCGTTGGAACCCAGCGCCGTTGAGCCCTGATAGTTGCTGTCTTCCCCATCCAGCTGATCAGGCTCGAACACCGCATAGACACCAAGCAGATTGGTCGATGAGGCAACGGCATCGTGCAGTTGCTGATTGACGGCGCTGCGCAGCGCCTCCGAATGGACAAAGTTCTCGGCCGCATTCTTGCGTTGGAACAACACGCTCTCCGCCAGCAAACTGGCGCGGAAATAGGCCTCATCGAGATAGCTGGTCACCTTGGCCGCCTGCTCCGAGCCCATCGCCTTCATCCAGTTCTCGGCAGACTGCTGCGCCTCGTGCATGGTGGCTTGCCGCACCTGCTGTTGCATCTTGTTCGCGTTGTAAATCGAAGAGGCAACCAGAGCGGCGGCTGTCACCAACAGACAGCAACCGGCGATCAGGGTAATCCGACCCTGGACAGAAAGAGCGCTCATGCCAATATTCCTACGTCATACAGATATGGATAGATTATCGACTTTATAAACAAAAACTTAACTCTCTCACAGCAAATCCAGCGAGAGTTGATTAACTTCACCCTCTTTTGGCAAACCCACCACCAAGCCCAGCAGGCGAACCGAACGCCCTTGCGCCCGCTGTAGCCCCTCTTTGAGCAGGGGAATGAACAAGGCTGGCTGATAGCCACCCTGACTGCGATAGACTGTGGTCTGGTGGAAGTCGGCAAACTTGAGTTTAATCCCCTGCCCCATCACCTGCTCGGCAGGGCACGCCAGCTGAAATCGCCGCTCAAGCTCCGGCAACAGTTGCTGCAATACCGTCAGGCAGGCGGCTTCGTCACAAACATCGCTCGCCAGGGTGGTCTCCACCCCGATGGTTTTGCGGATCCGGTGCGCCTGCACCGGCTGTTCATCCAGCCCCCAGATCCGGGTCGTCAACATCTCCCCCAGCTTGCCAAAACGGCTGCACAGCTCTTGTGCCGACAAGGCCCGCGCATCCTCACAGGTGTAAAGCCCCTGAGCCTCCAGCCGCTCGGCAGTCTTGCGCCCCACCCCGGGCAGTTTGCCAAGTGGCAACTGGCAGACAAATTCGGCCACTTCGTCGGGACGAATGACAAACAGACCATCAGGCTTGCGCTGCTCCGAGGCGAGCTTGGCGAGAAACTTGTTGGGGGCCACTCCGGCCGAGGCGGTCAATCCCAGTTCGGTGACGATGGCTTGCCGGATCTCTTGCGCCATCAGGGTGGCGCTACCGCCACAACAGCGACTGTGGGTCACGTCGAGGTAAGCCTCATCCAGCGACAGCGGTTCAACCTGATCGGTATAGCGGAGGAAAATGGCCCTGAGCTGGCGAGAGATATCCTTGTACACCGCCATTCGCCCAGGGATCAGTACCAGCGGCGGGCAGAGTTTTTTCGCCAGCGCGCTTGGCATGGCGGAACGCACCCCGAACCGGCGCGCCACATAGTTGCAGGTCGAGATGACGCCGCGCCGCTCGGAGGCCCCACCGATGGCGAGCGGCACCTCCCGCAACGCCGGATTATCGCGCATCTCCACCGCGGCAAAAAAGCAGTCCATGTCGATATGGATGATCTTGCGCATACCACTGTATAAATAAACAGACATGGCATCATCTTACCCCAAGGATAACCGCAGCTCTATCTCTCTCGTTGCGGCTAAAATAGTAGACTCCAAGGAGACCTTTACTACCACAATGACAAGGAGCGTTCGGGATGAAATATCTTTGGCTGGGACTCTGTTTGCTGCCGTTGACCGGCATCGGCAAGAACAACCCGACGGCAGAGTGCCGCTGGCTGTACGACCGGATTGAGATACTGGAACAGGCCATCAAGAAAGGGGACAAGCTCGGCACAGAGCAAGAATTGGCACGCTGGAAAACTGAGTACAACAAAAAACAGTGCTCACAGTACGACTACTGAGCCGGACAAGATGGCGTGACCGACAACAGCAGATAACAAACAGGCCCCGATCAAGATGACCGGGGCCCGTTTTCAAAGCATGGCCAGCTGGATTCAGCAACAGAGTGCGCTCAAGGCAGCACCATAGGGCCAGCGACAGTGGCCGCCACCTCATCCCCACGCAGCATCCGGATCAGTTCAAGGGCAAACTCGATGGCACTGCCCGGCCCCTGACTGGTGATAAGGCGATGAGCCTCATCCCTGACTACCCGCTCATGTGACAGCTGCGATGTTGGTAGTCGGGACTGAAAGCCGGGATGACAGGTGACGATGGCATCACACAGCAGACCGTGATGTTGCAACACCACCACAGGGGCGGCGCAGATAGCTGCACGCCAGCGACCAAGAACCGCCTGCTCTTTAAGCAGATCGATGGCCAGCGGGGTATCGCGGATCACTTCGCTGCCGAGCAAACCGCCGGGCACCACGATGGCTTCAAAGTCCCGACGGGTTAGCTCGTCGATATGACAATCGGCCACCAGCTGTACCCCACGCGATGCCTTCACCTGACGGGATCCGGCTGGACAACAAGAGGCCAGCACCACCTCGATGCTGGCACGCACCAGGGTATCGACAATCGCAACCGTCTCTATCTCTTCCGACCCGGGCGCCACCAGCACCAGTACACTCACGTTCGCCTCCTTGCTGCTTGCTCTGCCATGTAAAAGGTCAGACGGCCTGACTCTTCTCTTTGATCGCCTGATAGAGACCCTGATTGACCGGTACGGCAATGCCATGCCGGGCAGCCTTGGCCAGCAGGAAGCCGGTGATGGCCTCAATCTCGGTCTCGCGTCCCAGCTCCATATCCTGATGCATGGAGGAGTAATTGTCAGCGGTCAGTTCCACCACTGTCATCACCCGGCGTTGCAACTCCTCTGCCGTGGTTGCAATCCCTTCGGCACACATCACATCCGCCACCTCCACGCAGATCTGCTGCAGGGCATCGGCAAAACGGGGGCCAGCCAGCTCGCCATTTTTCAGCTTGTAGAGGGCCGTCAGGGGATTGATGGCACAGTTGATGGCCAGCTTTTGCCACTGGCGCGTCAATACCTGTTCATCCCAACCAACCTGACCCAGTGCCAGCGCCAGCTCGTCCGCGAGCGCGGCATGGGCCTTGGCGGCATCGTTGATCGGGCCAAGCCAGGTTTCCCCCTTGCCAGTATGACGGAAGACAAAATGGCCGCACTGCATGGCACCATGACTGGTGACACCGGCAATCACCGGATTGTGCGGGAACATCTCGACCACCTGCTCGGCAATGCCCATCCCGTTGTGCAGCAGCACGATCGGCACGCCGGCATCCAGCTTACCCACCAGCGGCGTCAGTGCGGCAATCACCTGACTGGCCTTGGTCATCACCAGCAGACGCTGGATCTTGCCGGGTTTGCTGACAAATCCGCGCTCGATATTGAGCAGCTGGACATGCCCCTCCAGCGAGGTGAAATCGATCCCCGGATGGAGCGTGGACTTATGATGTTCGCGCAACAAGACACGGGTTGATTGACCACTCTGGGTCAGCAGGGAGGCAAAAACGCCGCCGAGGGCGCCACAACCCAACAGTGACCACTTCGGAGCAACGGGTGGAATAACGGGCTGTCGGGAATTTTTTAATCCGCTTGGCATGATGTGACTCTGTCAGGGTAAGGGTTGCAATCCTCTCAACCTGTTACCGGGGATAAGTGAAGATGTCGCTGGTGGACACTAACGGGTCCACCCGTCCTGTGCGCAGGGGATTCTAGCAGAGCAACCCCATCAAAATCAGCAAATTTGCCCGTTTTCTGGTAGATTTGCCCCCCGATAACGCAACATGAGGAGCTCCGGCTATGCCGTCATTCGATATTGTCTCTGAAGTCAAAATGAACGAGGTGTTGAACGCTGTCGACAACGCCAATCGTGAACTGGCCACCCGTTTCGATTTTCGTGGGGTAGAAGCCAGCTTCGAGTTGAACAAGGAAGAAGTAAAACTGGAAGCCGATGCCGATTTCCAGCTCAAGCAGATGGTCGAAATCCTGCGCGGTGCCCTGCTCAAGCGCAACATCGAAAACAGCTCCATGGAAGTGGGTGACTCGGTTCACTCCGGCAAGCGTTTCCACCTGACCGTCAAATTCAAGCAGGGGATCGAGAAAGAGATCGCCAAGAAGCTGGTCAAGCTGATCAAAGACTCCAAAATCAAGGTACAGGTCGCCATCCAGGGTGATGAAGTACGTGTCACCGGCAAGAAGCGTGACGATCTGCAAGAGACCATGGCACTGGTCCGTGGCGCCGAACTGGGTCAACCGATGCAGTTCCAGAACTTCCGCGACTGATTTATCCACTCAGCCGTGGCGCACTTGATGACTCGCGCCACGCTATCTAAATCGCGGCCATAAAAAAACCGGAGCAGATGCTCCGGTTTTTTGTACCCCAAGTTTTATTAGAACTTGTAGGTAACAGAGAAGTAGTGGCCGAAACCGGTAGACTTGAACGCGTCAGAGTTGTCGATACCGTAGATTTCGTTGAAGTACTTCAGACCGTAGCCAACGGCATAACGGTCGGAATGCCAGTAGATACCGTGGAAGGTTCCCAGACCATCAGAATGACTGGTTTCTTTCATGCCCCAGGTGTAATCCAGATAACCTTGGTAAGAGACGAAGCTGCCATTGGAGAAGGTATAGAAAGGTTTGAACCAGTTCATGGAGAACTGTTGGCCGTTCCAGCCTTCGCCTTGACCACTGAAGGTTTCGTTAGCATGACGCTTGTACAGGTTCATACCAACTTTGCCGAACCACGGCACCATAACGTCAGCACCCAGACCTACAAATGCATCATTCAGGCCTTGTACACCACCGATGTTGAACAGGGTGGCAACGTAAACTTCTTGCACCGGACCAAAAGAGAGGTCTTGGCCAGTCAATGCATCCAGAGATACACGCGGAGCAAACTTCATGAAGAGGTTTTCTTGCTTGTGCTTGTCGCTGTGCTTCGAGTCAAAAATATCGAAGTAATCGACGTAACCATACAGGTCAAAAATGCCTGAACGACCACCAAACTCCATCTCGAAATAAGTATCGTTGTAACCATCCGGACCATGGGGCTTCTGATCGATGGTGTGCATGATATTGAACTGCATCCACTTGTAGTCATTCTTGTGGATATCACCGCTGTAGTCAGCAGCGAAGGCCGGGGTAGCGGCAGCAGCCAGCAGACCGGCAGCGATCAGAGTCTTGGTAAATTTGGCCATTTTATTGGTCTCTTGTGCGTTAGTTGAGGTTTTCCGTAGCCTGCCCACAAGGAGCGAGAGGGATTCTAATCAAATAAAATTGGGGGTGAAACAACTTCTCGGGAACTTTATCCGGAAGTGTGAATCTAATCACCCCCGATTCTACGCAAACGCTTGCTATTTGTCAGCCGTTGAGAGCAACTCACTCCCTTTTCTAGCGACAAGCACAATCAACAACAACACGGGCAAGCCCAATAAACTGGTTCCGACAAAGAAGGCACTGTATCCAATCAGCTCCACAACCTGCCCGGAAAAACCGGCGAGCAACTTGGGTAGCAGCAACATTACCGAGCTGAACAGGGCGTACTGAGTGGCCGAAAATGCCACATTGGTGAGGCTGGAGAGATAGGTCACGAAAGCCGCGGTAGCGATACCGGCACTGAGGTTGTCGAGGGAAATGATGAGCGTCAGCAGTTCCAGATTGTGGCCAACCTGATTGAGCAGGGCAAACAGCAGGTTGGTGCTGGCAGTGAGCAGCGCCCCCAAGAACAGGATGCGCAGCGTACCGAAGCGCATCACCAGCACGCCCCCCAGCGCAGCGCCCACCAGCGTCATGATGACGCCAAACACCTTGGTAATGGTGGCAACCTCGGTCTTGCTGAACTGCATATCCACATAGAAGCTGTTGGACATCACCCCCATCACCACATCGGCAACCCGATAGCAGGCGATCAGAGCCAGGATCAGCAGCGCCGAGCTTCCATAGCGACGAAAGAAGTCGGCAAACGGACACCAGACGGCCTCATAGCCCCAGGCCCCCGCACTCGCCAGCAGCGCTGGCCACCCTTTTTCCAGGAGCTGCGCCTTGCGTTCGGCCTGTTGTTTGCCCTGCTCGGCCAGATCGATATCCGGCTCGTGGCAAAACAGCGTGGTGATAACCCCGAGTGACATCAGACCCGCCATCACCAGATAGGTAATCTGCCAGCCACGATAGTCATAGCCGCTGTTGCTGCCAAACCACGCCGCCAGCGCCAGCGCACCGGCGCCCGCCATGATCATCGCCAGTCGGTAGCCGGTCATGTAAGAAGCAGCCATCGCCGCCTGCAGCCGCTCGGGGGCAGATTCGATGCGATAGGCGTCGATGACGATATCCTGAGTCGCCGAGGCAAAGGCCACCAGCAGGGCAAACATCGCTAGCTGGGCCAGCTCGGTCTTGGGATCGCAGAACGCCATGCCGACCAGCGCAGCGGCAATCAGCAACTGGGAGAAGAACATCCAGCTACGGCGACGCCCCAGCAGCGTGGAGAGCAACGGCAGCGGCATGCGATCCACCAGCGGCGACCACAGCCATTTAAAGCCATAGGCGAGCGCCACCCAGCTCATATAGCCGATATCGGTCAGGCTGACATCGGCCTCGCGCAACCAGAATGAGAGGGTACCGAACACCAGTAGCAGCGGCAGACCCGATGAAAAACCCATGGCAAAGAGAATAAACACCCGAAATTCGAGATAGACGGCGAGGGACTCTCTCCAGCTTGGTTTGCGGATCATGTTCAACTACCTGACGACTTTGGAAAAGTGCGTCATTTTGGCAGGTTGATGGCAGATAGCCAAGGCGAGCAAAGAGATAGGCAAAAGAAGTCCGGATAGAGAAAAGGCCCATCCTGAACGGGATGAGCCTTGTATTGTGACCTGACGAGGGCGAGGTGACGAACCGCGTCCGGCGAGAGTTACTTGCCCGCTTTCTTGTCGACTTTCTTGTCTGCCGGAGTTTCTGCCAGCAAGACCACCTTCTTCAGAATGATGGGACTGGTCGGCACATCGTTGGCGCGCAGAATGGGGCTGTAACCGGTCTGTACCTGAGCCAGTTTGTCCAGCACCTCCATCCCCTGAACCACCTGACCGAACACGGTATAACCCGCAGAGCTACCGGCGTTGAGGTTATTGTTGTCGACCAGATTGAAGTAGAACTGGCGAGTAGCGCTGTCGACCGCCTGGGTGCGAGCCATGGCGATGGAGCCACGCTTGTTGGGCAGACCGCCACGCGACTCGTTGACCACAGGCTCATAAGTCGGCAGTTGCTGGAACTGCTGGTTGTAGCCCCCACCCTGCACCACGAAATCCTGGATCACCCGGTGGAAGATGCTGCCGTCATAGCTGCCATCAGCCACGTAGCGCAGGAAGTTCTTCACCGTCTGGGGCGCCTGCTTGGACGCCAGCTCAACCACGATATTGCCGTGGTTGGTCTCCATTCTGACTTTCGGGCCTGCAAACGCCAGCGGGGCGATAAGCATGGCCAGCAACCAGAGTTTTTTCATCATCAAACCCCTGCACCGTTCGGTTGACCTTTCAGGTAACCGCGCAGCGCATCATCCGCCATGATCTGCTGCAGCACGCTACCCAGTTGCAGGTTCAGTGTAGACTCCAGATCGGCCATGCTTGGCTCGCTCGGGCTCTCCTTGCTGGAGGACATGTTGAACTGCTTGGTCAGACGGTTGCCCTGGAAATCGGCGATCACCTGCAGGCTGACGCGGGACTTGGTGACATAGGTAAAGGTCTTCTCTTCCACATTGACTGCGGCGTTGGAGATCACCAGCGTCAGGTTGGTGGTGCCACTGTTGCCCACTTCGAGACCCTGGCTGCGCAGCCCTTCGGCCAGCCGCTCTGCCATCAGCAGATTGAGCGGACGCTCGCTGTTGACCAGCACGGGGGCTTTCTCTTTATGTTTAATGGAGAAGACGTAGGCAGCCTCACGCTTGTCTACCCCTTCCATGGTGATGCGATTGCCAGAATAGTATTGCTGGTTGGCGGGGATCACCTGCGGATTGAGCAGCGCCGTCTCCGGCCAATGGGTGGCACAACCGCCCAGCATCAGGGCGGCCAGCAGCAAGAGTGACTTTTTCATCATGGTTTCCTTTGGCTTTAGCGTTTGATGGCTTTCAAAATAACGAATTTGCTGTTCGACGCAACGACTTGTGCGTTGGCAAACAAGCGCTTGAGTTTGTTGTGATAGTCCAGATGACGGTTGCCTACTATCCAGAGTTCACCCCCTTGAGGCAACACCCGGTGCGCATCACTGAACATCTGCCAGGCGATATGATCGGTGATCGCCTGTAGCTGATGGAAAGGAGGGTTGCAGAGGATCCGATCCGCCGAGCCGACCGCCACCCCGTCGAGACAGTTATTGATCATAAAGTGGGCGCGCGGCAGTGCATCGGGCAGATTGTGCTCGACGTTGAGCTGTGCCGAGGCGACTGCCATATAGGATTCATCGATAAAGGTCACCTCCACCTCGCTATCTTTGGCGAGCAGCGACAACCCCAACACCCCGTTGCCACAGCCCAGATCGATCACCTTGCGGGCACTGTGGATGGGCAGATTGTCCAGCATAAAACGGGCACCGATATCGAGACTGGTGCGCGAGAAGACATTGGCATGGTTGTGGATGAGCATCCCACTCCCCTCCAGCGGCCAGACAGTCGGGAAGGGGTTGGCCAGCGCGGGACGTTCTGCCTGCGGCTCGCAGTGAATGAGGCGCGCCTTCTTCCAGGCTAGCGAGGTACGGGTAGGCCCCAAATACTTCTCGAACAACTTGAGGGTGGAAGTATGAATATCCTTCGCCTTGCCGGCAGCAATAACGCGGGTTGCCGGTGTCACTACCGCACGCAATGCCAGCAGTTGCTGCTCCAATAGAGCCTGATATTTGGAGACCTTGATCACCACAAGTGCTGGGGCATCGGGCAGCGGCGCCAGCGCATCCTGCAAGCGGATGCCACCCGCATCCAGTCCGTTTTCGGCCAAATTGGCCAGGGTCGCCCGCTCACTGATGTAGGAGTCGGTGACGCAGCAGGGGGAGTACGGATGCAGATAGGCCGCCAGCGCGCCAAAGCCATCATTCATGATGATGACGGGGCCCGCCTGCTCGAGGGGAGACTCCGCCAGGGTGTTGATCAGGTATTCGTCAGCCGCATCCCAGGCTTGCAGGGTCTCCTGACTCAGGCGCGGATAGCGGTAGAGCGTGAGCTGGCAATGGGGAGTGTCGAGAAGGGTTTGCATAGGAAGAGTCCAACCTCGGCTTGATTCGTGTATACAGGCGCCAGGGGCGACGCAAAGTGCGCGCTATTCTAGCGAGGAGCAGGAATTTCACCAGTTCGATGCGCATCAAGGGGGCAACTGACAGGTGATTTCCCTCTTACGGGGGCTTATTCCATCCCGCGACTGCCGATAGAATGGCCCGACATTCACTCTGGAAGCCGATCCGATGACCATCCAACAACTGATTGAAGCCAAGCTGACCGCCGCCCTCTCCCCCACCGTGCTGGAGGTGATCAACGAGAGCCACATGCACCGTGTGGAACCGGGATCTGAGAGCCACTTCAAGGTGGTGATCGTCAGCGAGCAATTTGCAGGGCAGCGGCTGCTGGCACGCCATCGTCAGGTCAATTCGGTGTTGGCCGACGAGCTGGCCGGTGCCGTTCATGCACTGGCACTGCATACCTACACAGAGACCGAGTGGCAGGAAAAAGGCCACGCCCCGCGCACCCCGAGCTGTGTTGGCAAACCGTCACTCTCCTGAAACCGGTTGTACCACAGGATTTTCCTCGAGAACCTGCCAACAAAAATTAAACATATTTCCCCCATTGGCCCCGAAAAGGCTACATCCAAGGGGGTATATTTCGACATCAAGGCTTTTTGCTGATAGTGGAGACAAAGGCAAATACCCCCATCGAGGTATCGAAATAAAAAAACCTTTAAAACCACTACTTACAAGGTGTCAGGGGCTTATTCATTGCAGGTTAATTTTGTGATGGCACGGGGATTTTGCCCATTTGGCATGGCAGAAAATGCACCTTAAGTGGTAAACTCAAGCGCTTTTGAGTGAGCCTGCATGTTGAATAATTGTTGAGCCTGCCCACCTGGCGCAACCACAACATCGACTCATTCAACCACCCGTCGTGATGTATTTCTCGGCGCTAACCAACCTCTCCCGTAACGGTAGTGCAAGTAAGTATGATTACAATCAAAAGAGGACTGGACATCCCCGTGCTGGGTGCGCCAGAGCAAGTAATCTACGATGGCCCCGCCATCACCCGTGTTGCGACACTGGGCGAGGAGTTTGTGGGGATGCGACCTACTATGTTCGTCAAAGTAGGTGATCGCGTCATCAAAGGTCAGGATCTTTTTGAAGACAAGAAGAATCCGGGCGTTAAATTCACAGCTCCTGCCACCGGTGTGGTTTCAGAGATCAACCGTGGTGCCAAACGTGTTCTCCAGTCTGTGGTCATCGACCTCGACGGTTCCGATGAACAGGTGACGTTTGAGCATTTTGCCTCTGCCGAGCTGGCCAAGCTCGAGCGCAGCAAGGTGCAAGAGATCCTGGTCGCATCAGGTCAGTGGACTGCGTTGCGTACCCGTCCGTTCAGCAAAGTCCCCGCGGTAGCGTCTGCCCCGCGCGCCATCTTTGTGACTGCAATGGACACCAACCCGCTGGCAGCCGATGCCGAGCTGATTATCAAGGAACAGCCGCAGGCCTTCCTCGATGGTCTGGCCGTATTGACCCGCCTGACCGACGGCGCCGTCTACGTCTGTAAAGGCGAAGGCAGTCTGCCCCACTCTCCGCTGGCTCAGGTCAAGGAAGAGATCTTCGTTGGTCCGCACCCTGCCGGTCTGCCGGGTACCCATATCCACTTCCTGGATCCGGTCAGCAGCACCAAGGTGCAGTGGCACATCAACTATCAGGATGTGATTGCATTCGGCAAGCTGTTCACCACCGGTCAGATCTTCACTGACAAGGTGATCGCGCTGGCTGGCCCGAACGTGCTCAAGCCGCGTCTGCTGCGTACCCGTCTGGGCGCCTGCATCAGTCAGCTCACCAATAATGAGCTGCGTGCCGACGAAAACCGTATCATCTCCGGTTCTATCCTGAGTGGTGCCAAAGCCGAAGGTGTTCACGACTACCTGGGGCGCTACCACAATCAGGTTTGCGTGCTGGGTGAAGGTCGCGAGAAAGAGTTCCTGGGCTGGATCAACCCCAGCGCCAACAAGTTCTCTATCACCCGTACCACCCTCTCTCATCTGATGAAGGGCAAGCTGATCAACTTCACCACCACTACCAACGGTAGTGACCGTTCCATGGTGCCTATCGGCAACTATGAGCGGGTGATGCCACTCGACATCCTGCCGACCCTGCTGCTGCGGGACATGGTCTCCGGCGATACCGACGGTGCGCAAGCACTGGGCTGCCTGGAGCTGGATGAGGAAGATTTGGCGCTCTGTACCTTTGTCTGCCCCGGCAAGACAGAGTACGGCCCGATCTTGCGTGAGTGCCTGACCAAGATTGAACTGGAAGGTTAAGCGATGAGTTTCAAGCAACTTCTTGAAAATATGGAACACCACTTCGAACCGGGTGGAAAGTACGCCAAGTACTATGCCCTGTTCGAAGCGGCGTACACCCTGTTCTACACCCCGGGTAGCGTTACCCGCAACGCCTCCCACGTTCGTGATGCGCTCGATCTGAAGCGCATGATGATCATGGTGTGGCTGGCCGTGTTCCCGGCCATGTTCTGGGGCATGTACAACGTTGGTAACCAGGCGATTGCCGCCATTGCCCACATGGGCTCGGCTGCTGGTGCCAGCAGCTGGCAATATGCCCTGGCTACCATGCTGGGCGCCTCCCTCGATCCGGCTGTTGCCGGTATCGGCAGCAAAATGCTGATTGGCGCCACCCACTTCTTCCCGATCTACATCACCGTCTTCTTTGTCGGTGGTTTCTGGGAAGTGCTGTTCGCCATGGTACGCAAACACGAGATCAACGAAGGCTTCTTCGTAACCTCCATCCTGTTTGCCCTGATCGTGCCGCCCGAGCTGCCCCTGTGGCAAGCTGCGCTGGGTATCACCTTCGGTGTGGTGATGGCCAAAGAGGTGTTCGGTGGTACCGGCAAGAACTTCCTGAACCCGGCGCTGGCTGGTCGTGCGTTTCTGTTCTTCGCCTACCCGGGCCAGATCTCCGGTGACGCCGTGTGGGTTGCAGTTGACGGCTTCTCCGGCGCGACTGCCCTGAGCCAGTGGGCCCAAGGCGGCCAGATGGCGCTGATCAACGGTGCAACCGGCCAGGCTATCAGCTGGATGGACGCTTTCCTGGGTAACCTGCCGGGTTCCATCGGTGAAGTCTCTACCCTGATGATCCTGCTGGGTGCCGCCATGATCGTCTACATGCGCATCGCCTCCTGGCGTATCATCGCCGGCGTGATGATCGGTATGATCGCAACCTCCCTGCTGTTCAACGTAATCGGTTCCGATACCAACCCCATGTTCAACATGCC
Source organism: Aeromonas sp. s8 (assembly GCF_040907785.1). NCBI lineage: Bacteria > Pseudomonadati > Pseudomonadota > Gammaproteobacteria > Aeromonadales > Aeromonadaceae > Aeromonas > Aeromonas sp. s8. The sequence continues at coordinate 30,046 of NZ_JBFOCL010000004.1, read as the reverse complement.
GTGGCACTGGCATCTGGTACTGGGTGGCTTCGCCTTCGGTATGGCCTTCATGGCGACCGACCCTGTCTCCGCAGCCTTTACCAACAAAGGCAAGTGGTGGTATGGCGCCCTGATCGGCGTAATGGTCGTGCTGGTTCGCGTGGTCAACCCTGCGTTCCCGGAAGGCATGATGCTGGCCATTCTGTTTGCGAACCTGTTTGCTCCCCTGTTTGACCACTTCGTCGCTCAGGCAAACATCAAGCGGAGGATTGCTCGTGGCGTTTAATAAAGATTCAACCCTCGGCACCGTCAGCGTGGTCACCGGCCTGTGTCTGGCCTGTTCCATCGTGGTATCTGTTGCCGCCGTGGGCCTGCGTTCTACCCAGCAGGAAAACAAGGCGCTGGACAAGCAGAGCAACATTCTCTCCGTAGCCGGTGTGGATGTGAGCGAAGTGGCCAAGCGCGACCTGGCCAAACTGTATGGCGAGAAGATCGAAGCGCGTCTGGTGGATCTGGCGACCGGTGACTTTGTTGACGGCGATGCCGACAACTTCGACACCAAGCAGGCAGCCAAAGATCCGGCCCGCAGCATCCGTCTTGCCGCCGCTGACGACAAGGCCAGCCTGCGTCAGATCTCCAAGCAGATCCCGGTATTCTTCGCCAAGGATGCCGAAGGCAAGATCGACAGCATCATCCTGCCCATCTACGGTCAGGGTCTGTGGTCGACCATGTATGCCTTCGTCGCCGTTGCCGCTGATGGCCAGACCATCAAGGGCATCACCTACTATGACCACGGTGAAACACCGGGTCTGGGTGGCGAGATCGAAAACCCGGCCTGGCAGGCGCTGTTCAAGGACAAGAAACTGTTCGACCAGAATGGCATGCCGGCGCTGCGCGTCATCAAGGGCCATGCTCCGGCGGGCTCCGAGCACGAGATCGATGGTCTCTCCGGTGCCACTCTGACCGGTAACGGCGTACAGCATACCTTCGACTTCTGGATGGGTCCCAAGGGCTTCGGTCCTTTCCTGGCCAAGGTTCGTGCAGGAGAAATCAACAATGGCTGACAAGAGCGAAATGAAGAAGTTGCTGTTGACGCCTGTGCTGGGTAACAACCCCATCGCCTTGCAGGTGCTGGGCGTCTGTTCTGCACTGGCGGTTACCAGCCAGATGAAAACTGCGTTTGTAATGACCCTCGCGGTCATGGCGGTCACCGCCTTCTCAAACCTGTTCATCTCCCTGATCCGCAACCAGATCCCGAACAGCGTCCGGATCATCGTGCAGATGGCGATCATCGCCTCACTGGTTATCGTAGTTGACCAGGTGCTCAAGGCGTACGCCTATGACATCTCCAAGCAACTGTCGGTCTTCGTGGGTCTGATCATCACCAACTGTATCGTAATGGGCCGCGCTGAAGCATACGCCATGAAGAGTGCCCCGCTGCCCTCCTTCCTGGATGGTATCGGCAACGGTCTGGGCTATGGCGCCATTCTGCTGAGTGTCGCGACCGTGCGTGAACTGCTGGGCTCCGGCACCTGGTTCGGCATCGAGCTGCTGCCGCTGGTGAACAACGGTGGCTGGTATGTGCCCAACGGCCTGCTGCTGCTGCCGCCGAGTGCATTCTTCATCATTGGTCTGATCATTTGGGGCGTACGCACCAAGGATCCCAAGCAGGTGGAGGCGAAGGATTAAGGTATGGAACACTATCTGAGTCTGTTGATTAAATCGATCTTCATCGAAAACCTGGCACTCTCCTTCTTCCTGGGGATGTGTACCTTCCTGGCGGTGTCCAAGAAGGTAAAGACCTCCATGGGTCTGGGTATTGCCGTTATTGTGGTGCAGACCATCGCGGTTCCTGCCAACAACCTGATCTACAACTACGTGCTTAAAGATGGCGCTCTGGTATCCGGTCTGGATCTGAGCTTCCTGAGCTTCATCACCTTCATCGGTGTGATTGCAGCACTGGTACAGATCCTGGAGATGGCGCTGGACAAGTACTTCCCGGCACTCTACAACGCGCTGGGTATCTTCCTGCCGCTCATCACCGTGAACTGCGCCATCTTCGGTGGCGTCTCCTTCATGGTGCAGCGTGACTACAACTTCATGGAGTCTGTGGTCTACGGTGTGGGTTCAGGGGCAGGCTGGATGCTGGCGATCGTTGCGCTGGCAGGTATCCGCGAGAAGATGAAGTATTCCGATGTTCCGGAAGGCCTGCGCGGTCTGGGCATCACCTTCATCACCGCCGGTCTGATGGCGCTGGGCTTCATGTCCTTCTCTGGTATCTCCCTGTAATCGGCTTTCCTGCAATCAGAAAGGAACGATAGATGGAAATTATTTTGGGTGTGGTCATGTTTACCGTGATCCTGCTGGCACTGGTGGCAGTCATTCTGTTCGCCAAGTCCAAGCTGGTGACCGCGGGCGACGTGACAATCAGCATCAATGGTGACCCGGCCAAGGCTGTGACCAGCCCGGCCGGTGGCAAGCTGCTCGGCGTGCTGGCTGGCAGCGGTATCTTCGTCTCCTCCGCCTGTGGCGGCGGTGGCTCCTGCGGCCAGTGCAAGGTACGGGTGAAATCCGGTGGTGGCGACATTCTGCCGACCGAACTGGATCACATCAGCAAGGGCGAAGCCCGTCATGGCGAGCGTCTGGCCTGTCAGGTTACCGTTCGCTCCGACATGGATATCGAACTGCCGGAAGAGATCTTCGGGGTGAAGAAGTGGGAATGTACTGTTATCTCCAACGATAACAAGGCCACCTTCATCAAGGAGCTCAAGCTGCAGATCCCCGATGGCGAGAGCGTGCCGTTCCGCGCCGGTGGTTATATCCAGATTGAAGCCCCGGCTCACCACGTGCACTACAAGAACTTCGATATTCCCGAGGAGTATCGCGGTGACTGGGATCGCTTCAAGATTTTTGAGCTGGAGTCCAAGGTCGATGAGCCGATCATCCGTGCCTACTCCATGGCCAACTATCCGGAAGAGTTCGGCATCATCATGCTGAACGTGCGTATTGCGACCCCGCCGCCCAGCAACTGGACTGCCCCTCCGGGACAGATGTCCTCCTACATCTTCAGCCTGAAGGCTGGCGACAAGGTGACTATCTCCGGTCCGTTCGGTGAGTTCTTCGCCAAAGACACCGATGCCGAAATGGTATTCATCGGTGGTGGTGCAGGTATGGCGCCGATGCGTTCCCATATCTTCGACCAGCTGCGTCGCCTGAAGTCCAAGCGCAAGATGAGCTTCTGGTACGGTGCCCGTTCCAAGCGCGAAATGTTCTATGTCGAAGACTTTGACATGCTCGCCGCCGAGAACGAGAACTTCACCTGGAACGTCGCGCTGTCTGATCCGCAACCGGAAGACAACTGGGACGGCTACACCGGCTTCATCCACAACGTGCTCTACGAGAACTATCTCAAGAACCACGAAGCACCGGAAGATTGCGAGTTCTACATGTGTGGACCTCCGGTGATGAACGCTGCCGTCATCAACATGCTCAAAGACTTGGGCGTTGAAGACGAAAACATCCTGTTGGATGACTTTGGTGGTTAATCCATGCACAGTGTTGTAAAGACCTGGCTAGCCTTCGGGCTAGCCTTTTTCTTGACTGGGTGCGGTCAGGAGACGGTCCAATCCAAACCGGAGATCCACATCACCGGTAGCACCATGGGCACTTACTACTCCATCAAGGTAGCGGACAGCGCCATCAGCGATCCGGCCAAGCTTCAAGCTGAGGTGGATGTGTTGCTGGAGCGGGTCAACGACCAGATGTCGACCTATCGCCCCGATTCCGAACTGTCACGCTTCAATCAGAGCCGTGACAACAAACCGGTAGTGGTCTCCCGCGATACCGCACGGGTCGTCACAGAGGCCATTCACATTGGCCGTGAGAGCCAGGGGGCGCTGGACGTCACCGTTGGCCCCTTGGTCAATCTGTGGGGCTTTGGCCCGGACAAGAAGCCGACCAAGGTCCCTTCCGACGAGCTGATCACCCAGACTCGCCAGAAGACCGGTCTGGGCAACCTGCACGTCATCACCTCGGTGGATGCCGACACCCTGCAAAAAGACATTCCGGATCTTTACGTCGATCTCTCTGCCATCGCCAAGGGCTTTGGTGTGGACAAGGTAGCCGAGTATCTGGAGTCACTGGGTGCGCGTAACTATCTGGTGGAGATTGGCGGCGAGCTGCGGATCAATGGCGTCAACGGCAAGGGTCACCCCTGGCGCGTGGCCATCGAGAAGCCCACCGCAGGCACCGGCACGGTGCAAGAGGTGATCGTGCCCGGTGACAACGGGGTGGCCACCTCTGGCGATTACCGCAACTACTATGAACTGGATGGTCAGCGCTTCTCCCACACCATAGATCCGCGCAGCGGCAAGCCGATCCAGCACCGTCTGGTGTCGGTCACCGTGATCCATCCCTCCTGCATGACTGCAGACGGGTTGGCCACCGTGTTTATGGTGATGGGGACCGAGAAAAGCCTGGCCTATGCCAACGAGCGCGGCCTGGCGATCTTCGTGATCACCAAGACGGACAACGGCTTTGAAGAGGCTTACTCCGATGCCTTCAAGCCCTATCTGGTCAAGAAGTAAGAGGTAGAGATGCAGATTTTTCTGATCACCTTCGGGGTATTCATGCTGGTGATAGCCGCCATGGCTATCGGTTACATCTTCCAGAAGAAGACCATCTCCGGCTCCTGTGGCGGTCTGGGTAGCGTCGGCATCGAGAAAGAGTGCGATTGCCCGGAACCCTGCGACAACCGCAAGAAGAAGATGGCCAAGGAAGAGGCCCGTCGCAAGATGCTAGAAGAGAACCGCATCATCTGATGACTCTGGTTTTTCGGTAAACAAAAGCGCGCCATCGGCGCGCTTTTTACTGGCCGTTATCTTGCGTTAACGGTCAGGGCTGACGTTCGATATAGAGGATCACTTCGCCAAGATGGATACCGAACTTGCTGATCTCGGCACGATTGATCAGACGATCTTCGTCCAGCAGGTACATCCAGTCATCGAAGCTCACCCGTACCACCTCGCCATCCGGCAGCGCCAGATCGAGCTGATAACGCCAGTTGAGGGCAAACCCTTGGCTTTTGCCCACCGCCTCCCCCACCACATCGGAAGCAGTACCTCGCCAATGACCATCATCGCCCTTGCTCAGATACCAGATACGGGTCTGCTGGCGGCCATCATCAAAGTAGAACTGCTCGAACAGCTCTCCCTTACCGTTCAGCCAGCGCCCCACCATCTCGACCCGAAAGCGACTGGTCACTTCGCCGCTGCGGTCGGTTACCAAGCCGTGAGCCACTAATTTACCGTTGAAGAAACGGGCGAGATCCCAGTTTGGCCCCTGCCCCCGATAGTCATCGAGACTGGCACCACAGCCGCTCAGCAGCAAAAAAGGGAGCAACAGCAACCAGCGGTATGCACGATAGAAAAACATTGGAAACTCCATGTTCAGGGTTGGCCACGCAGGCGGCGGGTCAGGGCAGGATCGCGGCTGTTGTCAGCCAGCCAGATGGCGAGAAAAGCGGCCGAGAATTGCGGATCGGCCAGAGTCCCGAGGGACTTCTCCTGCCACCAGAAGTGGCCTGCCCCGCCCTTGTCGACATAGAAGGTGAGCTTGTCGCCTGCCTGCACATCGGGCCAGAGTGCAGCGAGCTGGCCGAGCCAGCGCTGACGTTCAACCTCAGTGCCAAGACCGAGTCGCTGCCACTCGGCGGCAGTGGCGCTCAGCAGATCTTCCCGCTCGATGGATCTGGCATAGGTGAGGGTCAGGGCCTGCGGATAGTGACCGGGCTGATAGCGCCCGCTTTCACTATAGAGGGTGGCATCGTAGAGCTTGAACCAGAGCCAGTTCATCTCCCCCTGCCCGACCGGGCGCAACTGCTGCCAGGGGGCGGCAGAAGCCTGCACTGCGGTTGCAGCAAAGAGCGTAAACGCCAGCAGTAGCGGGTTAATTCCACCCCATATGCCAGTGGTTGGGGTCTTCCAGTTCATGCCAGTCCATCTCCTGTTCCTGCAGGGTGTTGATATCCTGCATCACCACCTGCACCAGCTGCCCCTGCGCATCCCGCTGGCAGGCAACCACCAGATAGAAGCGATCAGTCAGCTCATGCTGGCTCTCTTTGGTCCATTTGGAAAACAGCAACGAGTCGGTCGAAAAGGTGTTTGTCATGACTCACCCTCCAGCTTGACCATTACCCACAGGAGTACGGGTAACCACCACATCCAGATCACTGCCAGCAGCGCCGTGCTGCTCCAGATGCCCCAGGGTAAGTTTACTGCCCCCATGGCAGCCCCCGCCACATAGGAGGAGGCACCGCCAAACACGCCAAACAGCGCCTGCTGCCAGCGAGGCAAGCGCAGCAACCAGCGCATACCGTGGGCCAGCGTCAGGGCAAAACCGAACCAGAGCAGCACCAGCCAGAGGGGAAAACCGGACGGGAACCGGAACAGGCCGAGCTGCCAGAGCAGGGCATCCAGCAGACAGCCGACGACCGCGATGGGAAGCAGCCGCCAGTCACGCTGGCGGCTGGGTGAGAAGAGAAAGTGCAGCAGCAACATTGCCAGCAGCGGGCCCGGCTGCTGCCATTTCACCGCCAGCAACCAGTAGAGGTTGAACCCCAGCAGGTGAGCCCACTGCCACATGGTCAGTGACCGCTTACTGGCACATCACCCGACCAGCCAGCGGGCCCCGGCTTGGCGGCCTCCAGCTGTACCAGACTGATGGTGCGCTCCCAGAATCCCCCCTCGCAATAGGCGAAATAGAAGTGCCACAGCCGGATGAAATCCTGGCTGTAACCGAGCTTGGGCAGCTCGGGCGCCAACGCCAGAAAACGCTCGCACCAGTGAGCCAGGGTGCGGGCATAGTGATGGCCGTGATCGTGCAACCGTACCAGTTGCATGTCCGTCTCCCGCGCCAGCAACCCCGCCATCTGGGAGACACTCGGCAGACAGCCACCGGGGAAGATGTAGCGCTGGATAAAATCGACCCCGCGCAGATACTGGGCGTGGCGCTGATCGGCGATGGTGATGGCCTGGATGAGCAGGCGACCACCGGGTTTGAGCAGCCGCGACAGCTGGCGGAAATAGTCGGGTAGGAAGGCGTGGCCTACCGCCTCGATCATCTCGATGGAGACCAGCTTGTCATAGGTGCCCTCCAGCTTGCGGTAATCCTCCAGCAGCAAGGTGATGCGATCCCCCAGCCCCTCCCGTGCAATCCACTCCTTGGCATAGTCATGCTGGGCCCGGGAGATAGTCGTGGTGGTCACCCGGCAGCCATAGTGGCGGGCGGCATAGACGGCGAGGCCGCCCCAACCGGTGCCAATCTCCAGCAGATGATCATCAGGCCCCAGCGCCAACCGCTCGCAGATGGTGCGTAGTTTGGCCTGCTGACCCTCTTCGAGGGTGGCCTCGGCACTCGGATAGATGGCGCTCGAGTACTGCATATGGCTGTCGAGAAACCCCTGATAGAGGGTATTGCCGAGATCGTAGTGGGCAGCGATGTTGGAGCGCGAACCGGTCAAGGTATTGCGGTTGAGCCAGTGGCGCACCTTGTTGAACGGGAAACTGAGCCAGCCGAGGCGCCGCTCGAGGGAGTCAAGCAGGGTCAGGTTGCGGGCCAGCAGCCGCACCAGCGCCACCGGATCCGGGCTGGTCCAGAGCCCCTCCACCCAGGTTTCTCCGGCGGCAATACTGCCCCCCAGCAACAGGCGACGATAGAAGGCAGGATCCTGCACCACCAGTTCGGCATGCAGATCGGTACCCGCGACGCCAAAGCTGTGGCGCTCACCGCCATCCCGCAGCAGCAGCTGGCCATGTTCGAGGTGACCCAGCAGATTGAGCAGCAGTTGTCTTGCCCCCTTGTCGATGAAAGAGGCAGAGAGGGTTGATTGAGCAAGTTCCATTAGCGGCTCTCCGGATGGGTAAAAATCGGGGTTCGTTTGATAAATAGACGCAGGGCCTGCCAGTAGATCCCGAGCAGCACCTTCATGGTCATCCATGGCCAGCGGGCCAGCAGGGCCACCAGCCCCTTGCGCGACAGCGGCTGGCGCGTGAGCGCCAGGGTGGCGTCAAACAGCTTGGCTTCACCGAATACGGGATGACTCTCGATGTGGATCAGTGTCTCCTGCGCGGGCGGCCTGATCCGCCAGTGATAACGCATCGCCAGCCCCATAAAGGGGGAGACGTGAAAATCCTTGTCATGGGGCGCCAGCGCCGCCAGATCGAGCAGGTAGTAGTGACGCTCGTTCCAGGGGGTGTTCGACACCTCTGCCAGCAGATAGCGCGCCTCGCCCTGCCGGTAGCAGAAGTAGAAGTTGACCGGGCTGAAGTAGAACCCCAGACAGCGCACGTTGCCGAGCAGCAGTACCCGCCCCTCGGGCTCGGCATCGCCACCCAGCTCGCTCACCTTTTGCCACACTGCCTGCTTGAGGCTCCCCTCACTCCCCTTGAGATAGTCATGGCGGTGAAACGAAAGCAGTCCCGAGCGCTCCACCCCGAACCAGCGTCCCTGATCGAGCTGCGGCAGCTCGTCGAGATCCAGTCCCAGCATAAAGAGGCTGTAGGAGAAGACGTGGGGCCGCGGTGCAAAACGGCGGTGGCGCACCGAACCCTGCCAGATGGCGCTGGTGACACCGGCCAGTTCGTTGGCCCCCTCATGTTCGGTGGCCACAGTGGCGCCGTTCATAGCTCGGCTCCGAAGCGCCTGGCGACATCCAGCGCGCTGCGTACCCCATCCTCATGGAAGCCGTTGTACCAGTAGGCGCCGCAGAAGTGGGTGTGCTGTTGGCCGCAGATCTCCGCACGTCGCTGCTGGGCGGCGATGGAGGCCTGATTGAACACCGGATGGTGGTAGACGAAGCGGCGCAACACCTTGCTCTCATCCACCTTGCCCTTGGGGTTGAGGCTGACGCAGAAGGGCTCCGGCGAGCTCACCCCCTGCAGGATATTCATGTTGTAGCTCACCAGCGGCCGCGCCTCGTCATTGCCATCGAGCTGATAGTTCCAGCTTGCCCATGCCTTGCGGCGGGTGGGCAGGCAGCGGGCATCGGTATGGAGCCAGACATCGTTGGCCTGATAGGGCATGTCGCCGAGGATGGCCTGCTCCCGCTCGCCGGGATCCGCCAGCAGCGCCAGCGCCTGATCGCTGTGGCAGGCGAAGATCACCTCGTCAAACCGCTCCTCGCCGTAACTGCTCTGGATCACCACGCCGTCCGCGTCCCGCCGTACGCTCTGCACCGGACAGGCGAGGCGGATCTGCGACTGCCAACCCGCGGTAAGGGGGCCGATATATTCCCGCGAGCCACCCGGGATCACGTACCACTGGGGGCGATTGGCTACATCCAGCAGGCCGTGGTTGGCAAAAAAGCGCAGGAAGAAGCCAAGGGGGAAGGCGCGCATATCGGCCAGGGTCGATGACCAGATCGCCGCCCCCATCGGCAAGATGTAGTGGCGGGCGAAGTAGTCGCTAAACTCCCCCGCCAGCAAAAAATCCCCCAGCGTCAGCTCGGGGCCAGTCCCCTGATGCTGACCATCTGCCAGCCAGGCCCGTGCCTCCCGGTTGAACCGCAAAATCTCGGCGACAAAGCCGTAGAAACAGGGGCTCAACAGATTGCTGCGCTGGGCAAACAGGGTATCGAGGTTATGGCCGTTATACTCCAGCCCCTCCGGGCTCTTCACCGAGAAGCTCATCTCGGCCGGTTGCCGCGCCATGCCGATCCGTGCCAGCAACTTCAAGAAGTTGGGGTAGGTGCGATCGTTGAAGACGATAAAGCCGGTGTCGATGGCATAGCTGCGGCCAGCCTGATTCACATCAACAGTGGCGGTGTGCCCCCCCAGTGTCGACGCCGCCTCGAACAGGGTTATGTCATGGAGTTTGTGGAGCAGAAAACCGGCGGTGAGCCCCGAGATCCCTGAACCGACGATGGCGATCTTTTTCTTCATGAATGGCTTCCTTTCGATACGAGTGCGCGGCCAAGGCGCAGCCAGAGCCCCACCGGCAGCGCACCAAGCAGGCGCAGCAACCAGATGAAACGGCGGGGAAAGTGGATCTGGTGACGACCGGTGGTCAGCCCGTCCATGATGGCGCGGGAGGCCTCTTCCACCGTCACCAGACAGGGCATGGGAAAATCATTTTTGGCGGTGAGCGGCGTCTGGACAAAGCCGGGGCGGATCAGGGTTACTCCGATCCCTTTGCTGGCCAAATCGAGGCGCAAGGTATCCGCCAGATAGTCGAGGGCCGCCTTGGAGGCGCCATACGCCTCGGCTCGCGGCAGCGGCAGCCAGCTCACCGACGAGCTGACGATGGCCAGCCGTGACCCGGCCCCGAGCAACGGCAAGAAGGCGGCCAGCGCATGGCCGGTGGCGGTCAGATTGGTGTCGATGACACGGGCAAATAGCTCGCTGTCAAACCCCTCCGCCACATCCATGTACTCGCAGTTGCCTGCGTTGAGGATCAGCAGATCGAAGGATGGCAGCGTAGCAGCCACCCCGCTCATTGCGGCCAGATCCCGGGCATCGAACTGCAGCGGCGTGACACCATCCAGCCCCAGCGCCTTCAGCCGTTCACCATCTCGACCACAGCCCCACACCTGCCAGCCGGCGCGCCGGTAATCCAGCGCCAGTTGACGACCTATGCCGGAGGTCGCGCCTGTAATAAGCACTCGGCCACTCATGCGCCAAGCCTCATCTTGATGGTGCGCACCACGGGCCCGAGCAGCGGCAACTGCTCGTAGAGCATGGCGCCCAGGTCAAAATAGTCCCGGTGCTGGCACACCTTGCCCGCCTCGTCGAATTCGAGGCGGGTGGCCCCTTCCACCGTCACCGGCTCACCACCACGCAATCTGGGGTGAGAGAAGGTCATAGTCCAGCCGAGCCAGGCCTGCGGCCCTTGCTGCTGCTGACTGGTGATGACGAAGCGACAGTAGGCGAGGCGCTGATAGAGGGCGGCAAAATAGTCGCCAAGGGCCGCCAGCCCCTCGATACGGTGGGCCGGATCGATAAAGACCACCTGTTCGGCATAGACCTCGGGCAAGCGGTGCAACTGCTGTTTGTCCAGTTGCTGATAGAGGCCAATAAAGCGGGCCAGCGGCTCGTTCATCCTATTTCTCCAGAGAGCGAAACATCTCGATGGCTCTCACCCGGGCAACGGCGTGATCCACCATGGGTGCCGGATAATCCTGTCGCCCCTTGAGCCGCAGCCAGTCGTGGGGCTGATGCACATAAGCGGGGGGAATATCGGCAAGTTCAGTTACCCAAGTACGGATAAACTCCCCTTGTGGATCAAATCGTTGCCCCTGAGTGGTGGGGTTGAATACCCGAAAATAGGGCGCCGCATCGGCGCCGGTACCCGCAGCCCACTGCCAGCCGCCGTTGTTGGCTGCCAGATCGCCGTCGATGAGCCGACTCATGAAGTAATCCTCCCCGAGCCGCCAGTGGATATGGAGATCCTTGGTGAGAAAGCTCGCCACTATCATTCGCAGCCGGTTGTGCATCCAACCGGTGGTGTTGAGACAGCGCATCGCTGCATCAACGATGGGGTAGCCGGTACGGCCCTCGCACCAGGCGGCGAAGGCATCCGGATCCCAGCTCCACGGCAAGGCCGCCGTCTCGGGCTTGAAGGGGCGATTCATGGAAAGAGTCGGGATCAGCACCAGCAGATGGCGATAGAACTCGCGCCAGACCAGCTCATTGAGCCAGACAAAGCCGGGCTGGGCCTTGGACTGGGGCCGATAGCCAAGCCGCTGCTGGAGCGCCGCCACACACTGACGGGGACTGATGATGCCGGTCGCCAGATAGGGGGAGAGCACGGACGTGCCCGCGATGGCAGGAAAATCACGGGTCTCCCCATAGTCGAGCACCGCCTGCTCCAGAAAAATGTTCAAACGACGCAGAGCTTCTGCCTCCCCCACTGGCCAGCGTGGATCAGGCGTCAGCTCGCCGAGCGCCTCATCAACCCACGCCCGCTCGGCCAGCGGCTGCCACGGCAACGACTCGCCACGCGGTGTTGGCGCCCGATGAATGACAAACCCCTCCTCGTCGAGTGCCTTGAGCCAGGCACGGCTGAAAGGGGTGAAAACCTTGAACATCTCCCCCGAGCCGGTCAGCACCCGCCCCGGTGGCAATACGCAACAGCCGTTGAGCCAGTGACAACTCCCCCCCTGCTCTGCCAGCGCAGCGCTGACGGCATGGTCGCGGCGCTGCTCGTCGAGCTCGATAGCCTGATTGGCATAGAGCTGGGTCACCCCCAGCTCGCGGCTTAAATCAGCCAACGCAGCGGGCACTTCGGCAAAGGTCTCCACTCGCAGCAGATGGAGCGGAATGCCGAGCGCCGCCAGCTCACGGCCCAATTCATCCACCTGCGCCAACATAAAGCGCTGGCGGATGGGGGCCATCTTGTGCTGCCGCCACTGAGTGGGAGAGATGATAAAGAGCGCGGCGACCGGCTCATCACCGGCGCAGGCATGCCGCAAAGCCGGGTTGTCGGCAAGGCGCAGATCATTGCGCAACCAGACCAGTTTCATGACTTTTTCCTCCCACGTCCGCTGGCACCAGCCGCAGCAGGTGCGTCTGCCATCAGCTCGGCAAGGCTCGCCTGCCAGCCGTGGGCTTGCAGCCACTCACTATCGTAGAGGCGCCCCAGCTCGCCAAACAGGCGCGTACCTGCGGGCCACCCGGCGGCCAGATCCTGCTTGCCAAGCCCGGTCCCCAGCAGTACCAGCCAAGGGGTAACGGCACGCCCCTCCAGCAGGCTGGCATGGCGCGGCTCGACCGCCCCCAGCAGTTGCACCTCATAACCCTGACCGATCAACTCGTAGGCGGCCCAGACCAAATCGAGGGGGCCGACTTGCCCCCAACTCGCCAGCGTGATCGGCACGCCCTTCTCCTGCTCGATCAGGTGGCGGGCGAAGCGGGTATGGAGCCAGCCCAGCCACACCTGTTGCAGCAGCTCGCCATCCGGCCGCTCGCGCCACAGCCCCAGCAGCCGCTCCACCAGCGGTTGCAGTATCCGGCTGCGCACCAGCTCGAACGGGTAGCTAGCCAGCAAATCGTTGAGCTCAGCCTCCGCCTTGCGCTGGTTGAAGGCGAGCAGCGCCTGACTGAACTGCTCCAGGGTCTGCTGCCAGTGATCGCTCACCGGCTCGGAATGGGGTTCACTCAAGAGCCCCTTCACCTGCCCGATACTCACTCCCCGCTCCAGCCAGCTCAGGATCTCGCCGATTTGGAGGATATCCTGCTCGCTGTAGAGGCGGTGGCCCTTTTCGGTGCGAGCCGGTTGCACCAGACCGTAGCGGCGCTGCCAGGCGCGCAGGGTCACGGCGTTGACGCCGGTGAGGCGGGAGACCTCGCGAATGGGGTAGATCCCCTCATCAGCCAGAGGAGCAACTTCTTGCGATAAATCAGACATGACAACGTCCATCAAACAGAGGGGTAAGGCTCCCCGGCGCAAACCATGCGCCGGGGCAACAGAACGGATTCAGAGCCCGTAACGCAATTTGAGTGTATCGGGGTGCGGATTGAGATAAACCTGCTCGGCAAGATAGGGATTGGGGTATTCGCGCAGGTAGTGGCGGATCAGGGTGAGCGGCACCAGCAAGGGGAATATGCCGGTGCGGTACTTGTCGATGGTATCGGCCAGCTCCTGCTTCTGGGCCGGGGTCAGCACCCGCTTGAAGTAGCCCTGCAGGTGCATCAGCACATTGGTGTGACTGCGGCGGTTGGCTCGCAGGGTCAGCGCCGTCATCAATCCCTTGATGTAGTTGTCGGCCACCTCCTGCAAATTGGTGGACTTGCCCAGATTGCCGAGCAGCTTGCCGAGGATGCGGTAGTGGGTGGTGGCATGGGAGAGCACCAGATACTTGTAGCGGGAGTGGAAGCGGATCAGCGCAGAGGCGGTAATGCCGCGGGCGCAGAGCTGCTGCCAGTCGTGGTAGGCAAAGACCCGCAGCACGAAGTTCTCCCGCAGGATGGGGTCGCACAGGCGGCCATCTTCCTCTACCGGCAGCAGGGGGTTGGCCTCCATCAACGCCTTGGCAAAGAGGCCAATCCCCTCCTTGGCGCTCCCCTCGTTGTTGGCGCCATAGACCTTGACCCTCTCCATGCCACAGCTGGGGGATTTGGCGCAGAGGATATAGCCGGAGATAAAGTCGAGCTGACGGGCTTTCTGCTCGCTGAAGGCAATCAGCTTTTCGGTGACATCGAAGCTGCCGTTGCTCGCCTCGGCGCGGATCTCGCCGTGACGCTTGACCAACCGGATGGCGGCGCGAGGCGCCCCCAGACCGATGGCCATCTCGGGACAGACGGGGTGGTAGTCAAAGTGAGCGCCAAGATCCCGTTCGCAGAAGCTGGAGCGCTTGTGGCCCCCATCGAAACGTACCTCTTGTCCCAGCAAGCAGGCACTGATACCGACTTTAATCTTGTACATGATAACGCTCCTTGTATAAGCATTGATTCAGTTATAGCAGTTATACAAAAAAATGAAAGTTGTATAACTATTTGCGACTGATACGACACAAGGAGAAAAAAGGGATCACCGGAAAAAGAAAAAACCCATGGCGAACGCCATGGGTAAAAAACAAGACACTACGGACTACGGGAAGGGGGATTAGAAGCTGTACTTCACACCCAGGCTGGAGATGGAACCTTTTTGCAGATCCCAGTTGCGATAGGTGTAATCGGCAGTCAGCGCCCAGTTCTGGTTGAGCTTGTAGGCGCCGCCCACCTTGAAGTCGTGCATATCGTCGGTCATGTTGGCGTAGCGATAAGCGGTGGAGAGCTCGACATTGCCGATGTCGTAGCGCAGACCCACTTCACCGTACATGCTGCCGCTGCTCTTGCGGCTCACCAGATCCCAGCCCTTAACGTCATACGCCTGCTCGCGCTCCATGGTGTAACCCATCAGACCGGTTTCACCGTAGAGGTTCAGGCCAGTGCTAAGCGGGGTGAAAACACCGATACCCAGGCTGCCGATCCCCATGCTGTCATTGCCGTGCTGGGCAGAGGTGCCCTCGGAGAGCAGACGACCATAGAAGTTGTTGGAGAACGATTTGGAGAGATCCAGCGTCACACCGCCAAAATCGCGAGTGCCCTGATTGCTGGCATCACGGGGGAACAGCGGGTTGTTGTTCAGATAGTCGGATTTGGTGTGCGCCCAGGTAGCCGCGCCCTTGGCGTAGCTAAAGGCATCCTGCGCCATGACGGAAGTAGAGGCAAACCCGGCCAGAACCAGAAGAGAGACTGTTGCTTTTTTCATGATGATAACTCCATGTGATTGGGCCCGTTGCTAGCGAGCTGGTATGGAGTCATTGTGCGGTCAGGTTCCCGGCTTGCCGAGCTGCAAGCTGTTGCAGAACCATGTCAGATGTAAGCAGATATTGCAGGGGGTGTCAGCGGCAACAAGTTGCCGGCCCAAGCGGTTTGCATGGGCCGGAACAACGCCAAATCAGCGGAAGACCACCTCGTCAATTTCAACCCGCACCAGCGGCTGACCGGTCAATCCGGCAGGACGGGGGATCTCGAGGGCCAGCGACGGACGGGCTTGCCCCTTGCGCAGATAGGTCTCCGGCAGGCGGTTCTCGGCAACCCAGAAGCGGGCCTCCTGACGGCTCAGCTGCACCCCGTCAGCACTGAACAGGGTCACCATGCCACGCACCCCGACTACATTGCGGGTGCCGATATTGCTCACCATAAAGGTCAGCACCAGCGGGTCAGATCCCTCGATCTTGTCCAGCTTGACCACCACACCGTCACGCGCCATCTGGGCAAGCAGGTCCGGATTGGCCTTGGCCTGATCGGTCAGCACCGGAGCAGCGACGGCCACCACGGCTCCAGCCTTCCCATCAGCAGCCACGCCCTGCACGGGCTCGGCCGGTTTGACCACCAGATACTCCCAGGTGAAGTCGTCGTTGAGCTGAACCTGCCGACCATCGGGCAGCGTCACCTGAGAAAGAGGGGCAGCCTGCGCCAGTACGGGGGAGAGGCACAGGGCAATCAGCAGACGGGAGTAGGGTTTCATAGGGCGAAGCTCGGTAACGGGTGAAAGGGCGACAGTATAAACAGTCCCGTCGCCCCTTGCCTATGACAGCACTCACGTTCTGGCACCCGCATCGCTTGCCCGCAGGCTAGATGGCGAGATCGTGCCGCTCTTTCTGTGCCATATCCAGGGTCACCAGATCGAACTTGCTCCCCTTGAGGGCGGACAAAATATCCGATTGCATATCAAAGGCCTGCGCACGCTGATGCTCGGGTAGACGCACCCGGGCCAGGGTGGTGGAGCAGTCACACAGGGTATGGAAAAAGACCTGTGCCTCGTCCAGCCCCATGTCGGCCAGCATCTGCTCGGCCTGATCCACCATTCGCAGATAACGCTGCTCAAGCTGCCGTGGATTGGTGAAGCGATTGCTGAGGCAACCGTTGCTCCCCTTGCCCCAACGACCGAGCTGACGCTTGTTGAAACCGTAACGATAATCGCGGCGCATCAATCCGTTGTCGGCAAAAAACCAGATGGTGTTGGCAGGCAGAGACCCGAACTGGGCAAGATAATCATCACGCTCCTCCACCGCTGCCGGAACCAGCAACGGCAGATGAGTCCATTCCGGACGAGTCTGCACATACTCACCAATGCGGCGAACCGGGTCGATCAGCCCTTCAATATTTGGCAGGCGATCGCAAAAGACGATCTCGTCACTCTTGATGACCCAGTGATCGATGCCATAACGCTGGCAATAACGACGGGCACGGGCCACTTCGCTGCGACTGCGGGTCGGATTATCGAGGGTAATTGCGTGGATTTTCACACCGGCAGCGCGGCACAGCTCGATGCTGTAGCAGGATTCCAACCGTCCCGAAAAAGAGACAACCAGCTCGTCAAAACTTGCCAGTCGCTCAATCAGCAGCTGTTCCCTGGCTTGAAAAGAGTGATCATATCCCTGATTCAGTACAACTACATTGGCACCCATTAAACAGCTCCGGATGATGAACAGGTGCAGTATTGTGCGGCAAACAAACTGAATAGACCCTTAAAGAGTCTGGTTAAAATTAAAACTTGATGATTATTTCCTGTGATTCTGCTGCTAAATCTTCATTTTGGGCGTCATAAATTCGTAATCTTGCTTGGTGAACCCGATGGGCTCGCAAGAAACCCTGCGCCTGATCCAACGAGGTGAAGGTCAAGCGCCCTCCCTCGCTGTCGGTCAGGCAGAGGCACTCCCCTTCTGCCTCAACACAGAGCTGATAACCGCTGCCATCCTTGCAGGCGATGATCAGGGTCGCCTCGGGATAGTGACTGAGCCAATTGCGAAACCGGCCATGCTCCATAGTGCTCCTACAGGGGCATCACCCCCTGCCGGTGGCGGGCAAACAGCCCAGCTCACCCAGTTGCTGGCGGCAACTCGCCGCGTCGGTAAAGACGATCCCCCTGATACCGAGGGCCTTGGCGGCCGCGATGTTGGCGGGACTGTCATCGATGAAGAGACACTCTGCCGGTTTCAGATCGAACGACACCAGCAGATAGCGGTAGATATCCGGCTCCGGCTTCATCATCCGTACCCGCGCCGACACCACCTTGCCGCTGAAGAAGCGCCAGAAATCCTGATGCTGCTCCAGCCAGTCGATGCTGGCATGACCCATGTTGGAGAGGGCATACAAGGTATGCCCCGCCCCGTGCAGCTCGGCTATCAGGGTTAGCATAGCGGGATCTGGCAGCAGGGAGGCGGGAACTGCCTGTAAAATGGCCAGATTCTGTGCCGCCGAGAGGCCTGTGCGCGCTTGCGCTTCCCGGGCCATGGTGTGGAGCGACATGGTGCCTCTGTCTACCTCCAGCCAATCCGGGTGGTTAAAGAGCTGCTCGGCCAACTGTTCGGCCCCTTGCGGACCACGCACAGAACGCACTATGCCTACCGGATCCCAGCTCACCACCACCCGTCCCAGATCGAAAATAATCGCCATCGTCTTTACCTCCCCCACTGGGTGTCAGTCATCAAAACAGAGTCAATAGAACATCGCTTATACGCCATTTTCTTAACCGGATACCCTGCCCCCATCCCTGCCCGCGGGCAAGTTTTACTTGCATCAGACCGGCAAATCCCTTAATGGTTATGACGTTACTTCAAGGACACACCTATGCACGCACCATTCTTCTTTGCTTTCTCGTTTATCCGGCCCGCTTGAGGGAAGGCCTGTCGTCGTGTGAACAGAAAGCAAAGACGAATCGAGCCTCCCCTAGCGGAGGCTTTTTTTTGCATTAATATCAATCGATTACTTGGATAGGGAACAATCATGGCAACGCTCGACGAGATCAGACAAGACATCACCCGGTTGGATCAGGAGCTGCTTGCCCTGCTGGCGAAACGCAAGACCCTCAGCATCGAGGTCGCCCGTGCCAAGCAAGCCAACCCGCGCCCCATTCGTGACCACCAGCGGGAGCAGGAGCTGCTGGTCGCCCTGATCCAGAAAGGGCGTGTGCTGGGGTTGGATGCCCAGTACATCACTCGCATCTATCACACCATCATCGAAGACTCTGTGCTCTCCCAGCAGGCCTATCTGCAGAGCCTGCTCAACCCGGAGCAGCAGGAGCCGATGACCAGCGTCGCCTATCTGGGACCGCGCGGTTCCTACTCCAGCCTGGCCGCCCGCAAATATCTGGCGCGCTACAAGGATCAGGTGATCGAGGTGAACTGCCAGAACTTCCGCGAAGTGCTGGATGCGGTGGAGTCAGGCCGCGCCGCCTTCGGCGTGCTGCCCATCGAGAACACCAGCTCGGGCTCCATCAACGAAGTCTATGACGTGATGCAGCATACCAGCCTCTCCATCGTCGGCGAGCTCACCTACCCCATCGAGCACTGTATCCTCACCGCCGTACCGACCGAGCTGAGTCGCATCAAAACCTTCTATGCCCACCCGCAGGTGTTCCAGCAGTGCTCCCACTATCTGAGCAAGCTGGAAGGGGCGCGTCACGAGATCTGCGACTCCTCCTCCAGTGCCATGATGAAGGTGAAAGAACTGGCCAGCCCGGAGGCCGCCGCCATCGGCAGCGCCGCCGGTGGCGAACTGTATGGTCTGGATGTGCTGGCCGAGCAGCTCGCCAACCAGAAAGAGAACTACAGCCGCTTTATCGTGGTGGCGCGCAAGCCCATCGACGTGGCACCGCAGATCCCGGCCAAGACCACTCTCATCATGTCAACCTCCCAGAAGCCGGGTTCGCTGGTCGAGGCGCTGCTGGTGCTGCGCAGCCACGAGATCAACATGACCAAGCTCGAATCCCGTCCGGTGCAGGGCAACCCGTGGGAAGAGATGTTCTATCTGGATGTCTCCGCCAACCTGCAGACCCCGGCGATGCAGGCCGCACTGGTGGAGCTGACCAAGATCACCCGCTATATCAAGGTGCTTGGCTGCTACCCGAGCGAGGATGTGAAACCCACCGCAGTGCCGCCGGTGCTGATGGGGAGCTAACCAGCCCACAACGACAAAAGGCGAGCACCCTGCTCGCCTTTTGTTTTGATGCCGGTTTTCACGGCAAGCCCATCAACTCAGAACTGACCGGCCATCAGCTGGTTGATGTTGTAGAGGGCACGGGTATCGAGCTCCATCTCGGTGGCATAGGTGTTGCCGCGCGGATAGGAGGCAACCACCCGGGCACCGCGCACCACCCCCGCCACAGAAACATCCAGCGAGTTGGAGGTCTGGGTCAGGTCGCGGTAGCTGCTCTGGCCGCGCACCTGCTGGCCATTGAGCTGCTCGGCCAGCTCGCGATAGGCATCCATCTTGGAAGCTCTGATCGCCTGCAGCATCTTCTCCGACTGGGAGGGGCCGGGCTGGATGTCGATCACCGCATAGCCCACCGCCTTGAGCACCGGAAAATCATCGGGCTTGCCACCCTGGGTGTAATCCACCACCCGGTTGTAACTGCAACCGGTGAGCAAGAGTGCCAACAGGCAACCAAACAGGATCTTCATGACTCGCTCCTCACGGGGTCAGGTTGACCAGATGACCGCCCGGCCGGGCCTGACTCTCACGCATCAGATAACCGCGATTGATCGATGCCCGACCAAACGAATTGTTGGCACCGAACAGATATTTTTGCGGGATCAGGCTCTGGGCCGTGGTCTCCACCATCTTGGTGCGCATGTCGATAACGCGGGCATTGACCAGAATTCCCTTGCTGTTGCGGCTGAAGGTGCCGACCAGAATGCGGGAGATCGGCAAACGGGAAGAGAGCTCCTTATAGTTGCGGCTCAGCACGAAGTCCCCCTGCGGCGTCACCTTGATGCTGCCGGTCAGCTTGAAGTCCACCACCACCTCGCCGCGGCGGTTGAGCTCGTAGATAAAGCTCTCCTCAATCTGCTGCCCCATCCAGTTAGTATCCTGCAGGGTGTCGAGATCAACGAAAGAGGCCACCGCGATGGGCTCGGTCAGGGTGGTCAGCGATTTGCGCTCCATCAGCTGATCGGTCATGCGCGCCACTAGCCAGTTGAGCTCCATCCCCTGCGCCGCCTGGCGGGGGTCACCCTGATCCCGATTGATAGGGTCGGAGCCGCACCCGGTCAATGCCAGGGCAAGCGCCAACGCCGTGATGAGTTTGTTCATGGATACCTTTCCTGTATCTGCACCTGACTTATTATCGGACGCGCCGGACAAAGCTTGAGCCGGGAATGAGGCATGATTCTTGCTTTTTAATGGTCATCGTCAGCGCCAACGTGCGCTGCCAATTGGAACGTGTTGTGATCCATGTCGGCCAGCAGGCGTCATTTCCTCAAAATGGCTCGGCTGCCCGCCAACTCAAGGTATCTGCTATGAAATTACCGCTGCTGTTGACCCTGCTGCTGGCCAGCCTGAGCGCCCGCGCCGAGCTTATCGAAGCGCAGGGCAGCGCCGCCATTCTGGGGGGCGATGAGGTCTATGCCCGCGAGCAGGCGACCCGCGACGCCCTGCGTCAGGCGCTGCTGGCCAGCGGCGCGGCCGTTTCCAGCGTCCAGCGTCTGGAAAATGGCAGCCTGCGATCCGAGCAGATCCAGATCCGCTCCGGCGGCGACATTCGCCAGTACCGGCTCAAGCGGGAAGAGGTGCGCAACGGCCGCATGTATATCACCCTGGTGGCCGACATTCAGGCCGAGCGCCAGATCTGCCAGACCCAGCACTTCGCCAAGGATTTGACACTGGTCAGGCTGCGGATGCGTTATCCGGATCAAGCCAGCTACGGCGCCATGGACGACATGCCGGAAAACCTCTCGCGGCGGCTATTCGAAACTCTCGCCAATGCGTCGCAAGGGGTCGCGGTGCGCCAGTGGCTGGATGAAAACCTGCGCATCGATCCGCTCCATCTGCAACAGGGAGATCGCAGCGCCCTCGAGGAGATCAAGGCCCTCAGCCTGCGCACCGACAGTCAGTATCTGGTACTCGGCAGCATCGATGATCTCTCCATCGAGCCGCAGGGCAACCAGCTGACCAGCTGGTATGAGGATCCCGTACGCAACTTTCGCATGCAGCTCTACCTGTTCGATGGCATCAACGGCAGTCTGGTCAACCGCAAGGTCTACGAAGGGCGCGCCACCTGGACCTTTGGCAAGCGGGAGCAAGTGGGCAGCAGCAGCGGCCAGTTCTGGCAGTCAAGTTATGGCCAGGAGGTCAACTACCAGTTGCAACAGGCGGCTCAGGATCTGGTAGCCCAGCTCACCTGTGCCCCGGTCACCGCAAGAGTGGTCGGCCAGAACGAACGCGGCCCCTACATCAATCTGGGACGGCGCAACGGTGTCAAGCTCGGCGACCAGTTCCGCATCCAGCACAACGCCGACTTCATCGACCCCTACGGCAAGTCGCGCATGATGCGCAACCCGGCCGACGGCCTGTTCGAGGTGGTACAGGTATTCGATGATGGCGCCATCATCAGCAGCCAGAACAAATATTCGCCGTTTAACATCCAGAATGGGGATTTGGCTGTATTGGAATAAGAATCAAGGGTTTAAAAGGGAGTTGCTTCTTGTATAATGCCCGCCACACAGCTCCCGTAGCTCAGCAGGATAGAGCGGTCCCCTCCTAAGGGATCTTTATTGCTTAAAAATCTATCTAAACAGGCCGTTATAAGATTTTTTAAATATTAGGAATTATAAATATTTCCTTTAAAAACATAGCTTTATAGCTCAAAAAGCATTCATAAACAACCGAGCTGCTTGTTTTGTGAGCGGCGCAATCGATGCCTGTTTTGCGCTATTTAAGAGCTATTCACGCCACTCAACTCTACTTTTGCGCTATTTTGCCGCTATAATGTCTCAATAGAACATTTTTCGGTGGTACCCAATGGCTCCCAAAAATCCGGCTACATCCATACGCAAAGAAGAGTTCGATCTTAAGACGCTGCTCCAGGGTCACCCTGCGGCCATAATTAAAGGGAAATTCTCATTTACCTTTAAAGACCAGTACATAGATAGTCTTCCATTTATTAATGATAAAAATAAATGTGTTGAATTAACGCACTATAGTTCTGACGATGAAAAATATAATGAAAAGAACAAACCAAGATTAAAACTAAGAATCGGAAACAGTGTTAAGACATTCTATATTGTTTACGATAAAAATCGGAGGCAGAAAATTGGCAATTGGACGCCTCGCACTAAAAGTGGACATTACCAAAAAGGTTTTTTTAGCGTTACACAGGCTAAGGAAGAGTTTAAGAGATTAGTTAGTGATGCTGAAAAGATTAATCCAGAAAAGTGGAAATATCAGTCTTTTACATTGAGAACATATCTTTTAGAGCATTATAAAAACGACCGTGAAAATAAATCAAACAAGAGAAATTCATTAAGCCCTGTTACCGACAAAACAATAAGGGAAATCTCATCTGCCTTTGAACCATGGTTAGACCTAAAGCTATCTGAATTTAATGAAGATCATCCAGTAATATTCAAAAAGTATTGGCAGAACAAAGAAACGCCAATAACATCAGAAACAATGAGGAAATACTATTCCTTATTAAACAGCTTGTTTAATATGTGTGTTACGTGCACCTATTTACCAAAGAATAAAATTGATAGGCATATTTTTCTGTTCCCAAGAAACCCTAAGAGGCCTGTCACAACATATACTGACCCCACAAATGAAGTAGTGGAATTTATTTTTAATGAAGACACTCCAGGTGGTGGGGATTCCAAGATCATAGTTGCAACCATGTTCCTATGCGGGGCAAGAAACTCTGAAATATATAGAAACACAAGCAACAATTTTAATATTAATGATAGAACCATACGTATTCCTGAGCACATTAGTAAAAACAAGGCTGCACGCATTGTTGCTATTGAGTCAGACTCATACTGGAATTATGTAGCGAAATACAAAATTCTAAAAAGCTTGAGTGATCGAGAGGGTGAGTTAATGTTTCCTTGTTGTCGCGACGCAAAGGCCCCCCATGTAACTTCGAGCCTTTATCAGAAAACTTGGCAGGCAGTTAAAAAAGAGTTTAATTTTCCTAAGATAGGCCGACTATATGATGCCAGACATACTTTTGCCAAAAAAGCACTAGAAAGCGGAGTGCCTATTCAAGATTTATCTAAGATCACTGGACACAGCCTCGAAACGTTGATGAATTACTATATTGACAACAATATCAGCCAAGCTACAAGAGAAAAGTTAAGGAGTGCAACCAATTCTAATGCAGCTATAAAGGTGCAACAGGAAACGAATTTCCCTCCATCTGTTAATAGCTTATATGAAAGCTATGTTAGGAGATGTATAAAGAAGAATATAAAAGATGAACTCTCTACTTTCGTACAAGAAATGAAAGATTTGGGTGACCAAAACCAACTAAATGCAGAGCAAATTTTTTGGCTTAAAGAAATGCTGTAGCTTGAATATAAAGCCTTTACTTTCTTGAAATGGATTTGCTGAATGAGGCCATATTTCTAGGTATAGGCCATGAACATGATTCAGTTCGTTCATTTGCTAATGGAGGGGGCGGGTGCCCTCCATATCAGCAACATCAACAATTATAACCAGTGAGGTAACTGTCAGAAAATCTGAACATGGAGTACGATGATGAGAACAAATCATTGTCAATACTGGAACAGTAAAATATGTCACTTTCAGTTTATCAACCCAGTACGCAGGCTAGTTCAGCCCACACCCTTATGACGACTCTCAACATCCCTCAAGATCCACTGAGTGCACATCTCTGGATCGTAGCTGGCGTAGCTCCTGGCATCATTCATCGACTAGCTGAATTGATGAACACAGACTCAGGTTTGATATGCCGCTTAGCAGGCATTAGCCGGAGCACTGTTGCTCGCAAGCTGAGGATTGAGGCTCCCCTATCAATCTCGCAGGGTGCCAGGGTATACGGCGTTGTACAGGCACTCGAAGCTGTTCTCTTCCTCCACAGAAACAATACCGCCAGAGCATTGTCATGGTTACATCGCCCAGCTTGGGGCTTAGGTGGTAAACGGCCAGCAGAGGTGCTGTCGACAGCTTTAGGGGCTCAGGCAGTAATAGTACTTGTAGGACGAATCCAACATGGGGTGTGCACCTAGAGCGAGGTAGCTGATAGGCTAACCCCCCCTTAAGAACGCTTCAAAAATAACCAACCTCATCTTTTTTCGAACTTTTTTCATTTACCCCACTTGAAAAAATCGAAAAACTGTCCATTTACTATTATTGAGAACAATTAAAAAATTTAAGAATTTCAACATTCCGCTGCTTCGCAGCGAAGATAATCCAGATTTTTAATTCCTTCGAGCTAGCTTTCCTTAAAGGAAGAAAATTGCACTTACAATAAGAAATTACTAGAATATAGTGTGTCAACACTCATCTTTTGAGTGAATTATCTTTTATTAAAGTAATTAGCACACCTAACTCAGCAAGATCTAAATGTAGTGCGTGAGAGGCAATGATTATTTTCACGTTTTAACACGCCTCTCACACTGTCGACAGCTGTCGATTACAAATAAAAACTCAACACAAAAGATAAAAAATATCTTTTCTAGTTAATTCCGCCTTAGTCATATGAGCCGTGATCTTCAAATACGATTCCATCATCAAAATGTTCTTGACATAGCTTATCTACGACTCGCTGAGCCTTGTGATGCAAGACCATCTCTAGAGCTGGTAATGTCAGTGCAGGAAAAGTCTGCCCTTGGATAGTGAATGTATGCTTGTCACTACCCGCATGCATATCATAAGTTGTGGATGTATCGACCTCATTTAGGAGATCATACCCAATACTCTCTGCAAGAAGTACCCATATCCAACAACGATATAAGTCTTCCTTTTCATAGTTGCTAATCAACTTGTGCATTGCGTTAATAGACCCTTGTAATGCAGCTCTAATCCACCAGTAATATGCATGTTGCATATACCCAGCATCTTCGCATTTGACTGCTACATTTTCATGATACGTGTAGTCTTTTAATTCATTTGCATATAAAGAAACATCAAGCCGATAGGTTGACAATAACTCTATAGCCTCTATGTCAAATCTCATAGCTGATTTTTTCAAGTGCTGGAGCCAAAGCGAGTATCGTTCTCTATCATTATCAACTAATCCGCCTACATCTGTATCATTAAACTCACCAGCCAGTTTATAAAACTCTTGATGAAGCTCGTATTGTGGGAACGATGAAGCATTTCGGTCTGCAAATGCACTTAACTGGACCAACCCCTGGTGTACTAATGGCGAGTTAAATTCATTCTGTTTAAACATACTCATTAATTCCCCAGCATAATGGTCTGAGGAGCTAAAGCGGCTAGCAGTAGTCGAATTAGGAGGAATTTGATTACTCTTAATATAAAGCTGAGTAATGTAATCGTCGTTTAGGCGATTCCTCAAAATCTCTTTTACGCGTAGGCTTATAATACCCGCCTGCACTAACGATGTGGCCAACTTCTGAGCGATAAGCTCAGGAATACTAATACCCAGAATATTAGCTCTAGCCTCAATTGCACTTACATCCAACGCAACCTGCCATTTCGTATTACTGAGCAGAATCGCATCAGCTTGCAATGACGCGTAAGTACTGTAGCCATAGGCCGCAGCAATCATCTCGTAGATATGACTACGTTTGAGGGAGATGCCTAGTACATCTTTGAGCTCAAGTTGGGTTGTGTGGACGAACGCTTTGATGGTCATGATCCAATCTCCTAGTCCTACCCTGGGGTATACATCGCACGTTTAATCCATCCAAGGTGAGGATTTGAGGTTGAGATCATGTGGCTTGAGAGTAGTAACCATTTTGACTCGTGCGAAAGTCTGGCTGGTCAGCCGCGACAAATCATATCCGAATTGACAGAACAGTCCAAGATAATCATGGACTACGGGCGTAGCCAGTTCTACACCGATCAGATCATCGTCACTTTCCTGATGGTTAAGGGGATTTTCAACCTCACTATGCGGGCTACTCAGGGACTATACGACTCCCTGTTAGAGCTGATGAATGTGCCACTGTTCACAACGGGTATAGCTATGTCAGCAGGCTAGCACGCACGGTGACGGTGGCTTATCGACAAGCCGCATTACCGTCTTGGTTATCGACTCAACCGGGTTGAAGGTGTTTGGTGAAGGCGAGTAGAAGATCAGAAAACATGGTGGAGAGTCTGGCGCAAGTTGCATCTGGCAGTAGACCCGGTGACCCACGATATCGTGACGGCGGAAGTCTCGTTGGAAAATGTCCATGATGCCGAGGTGTTGCCCACCTTGCTCAACCCTCTGCGGCGGCGCAAGCTGGGGCGTATCAAACACCTAATGCACTCCGCTAAAGCTTACCATGAGACAACTCCTTGCAACCCCAGCAGGGGCAATCAACAGGCGGATAGTAAGAAACCACGAACAGGCGGAGCAGTTTCAGTCCTGACACTGGAGGGGGCTCGGGAGAATTGCCGCTGTGCTGGTTGAAGCGATCCTCCAACTCAGTAATACGGCCTGGCAGCTTATTTATGAACTCGTCGGTCTGCTCGAGGGCCAGAGAGTTAACTGCCTGTGTCGGATGCTTTATGGTCATGCCAGAAAGCAATACGGGAGGGACCATCTGCAAGCAGAATACGCCGCCTTCCCAATATTGTTACTTTTTCCATCGTCGCTAATTACAAAGCTGACTGTGAGCTGAATGTAACTCATATTTATCGGCAGTTATAAACACGCTACTCCACTGTGTAATAAAAACTTAAGATTGCAGTCTTATTCTCGCACTCACCAAACCAAAATTAATCATCAATGAGTAATTATGTTGCATTTTAAAAAACTAGCATTGAGTGTTGTAGTTAGCTCCATTTTATTAGCAGGCTGTAATGACAATCACAGTCAAACTGACCAATATATTGACAGCGAAAATGTTCAAACATTAAAGATTTCGATTGTTACCGATACACATCTATATGATGGTAGTATGGGGGATGATATTAATGGCGAGATGTTTCAAGCCGCTATTAGTAGCGACCGCAAGGCGTTTTTGCAAAGTCAAGAATTACTTGATCATGCAATTCAAGAAATGATTAAAAACGGTACCAACGTTATTTTAGTACCAGGTGATTTGACCAAGGATGGGGAACGAATTAACCATAAAAAAGTACGTACAAGCTTGCAGCGTGCTAGAGAACAAGGAATCAAAGTCTATGTGGTGCCGGGTAACCACGATATGAATAACCCCTATGGTTATAAAGAATCCCTGACCCAAACCCTGACCGCCAAAGGAGCTGTCTATCTGGAAGGAAATGAGCAGAATGTTGTCCCTGGCAGCATGGCGCCGCATATGACTAACACCACTGGCGAACCTATGTTTATGGAGAACTGGGATAATTTCTACCAAGATTTTGGTTTTAATGAAGCCATTGCCCGAGACCCTAACTCTTTCTCCTTTGTTGCCGAACCAACAGAGGGCGTGCGAATCCTCGCAATAGACTCCATTACCTCCTCCATCAAAGATGTGCAACAGCACTGGCAAGCTAATAGTCCGGATTATAGTAAAACTGGCGGATCTCTGCTGACGCCTGAGCGTTTGAGCACTCTGGAGTGGATTAAACAGCAGGCACAGGAAGCCAAAGATCAAGGAAAGATATTGCTGGCAATGAACCATGCTGGTGTTATTGAACATTTCCCTAGCAAGAGTGCTTTAATCCCTGGTTATGTCATCGATGGTGAAAAAACCTCATTTCATGATAGTATCGATGTACCCACCTATATAGAAGAATTTACCAACACATACACTGGTAAGAAGAGCAAAACCCTCTATACCAGCACCAGTGAGTATATATCAAAAATCTTGGCGCAAGCAGGTGTGAACATTGTGTTTACTGGTCACTTCCACGCTAATGATATTACCAAACGTCAATATGAGGATGGTAGTTGGATCTATGATATTCAAACAGGTGCCTCAGTGAGCTATCCCGCACCTTATCGCTCGGTATTGGTCGATATTAAAAACAAATTGATAACCACAGATGTTGACAACACAACGGTTATGGAATCAGTTCCTGATGCAAATTTAGTTGGTTTGGTCGATGGTTTGAGCCAAAATATTTTCGCGGCACTCGGTGTTGATATTGATGGACCATTGCTGGAGATCCTTGACAATTCACTAACAAAAAAACCTGTGGCCAAAACCATGCTGGATGTCTATAAGCGTGAGAATTGCCAAAAATTTATCTGTCAAGATTCGGAATGGCAACCCCTGTTTGAAGCAGATGTGTTAGCTGATTCAGGGCTTACCTGGAATGAGCTGTATAAGACAACCCTCAGCCAGTTGATCGGTGCGGTGCTCAAAGCCCATTACCATGGTGATGAAGAGAACTCAGAACAAATCGATGATAAAATGCGCTTTGTTTTAAACTGGGCTCGTGAATATGGCCAAAAACATAATGTTAGCAAACAGGAATTGGCAGACGAAGTCACCAAACTCAAGACTTTGACGCTTTCCCAAGAGTGGGACCCTAGCAAGGATCTCAGCAACCTCCTTGGCGATAAAATGCTGGCGCCAATTTATGGCCTACTAGGTACCGTCGGTGAAGGGATTATCTATGATCCGGTACCAGACCTGAATATCCAGATTGACATGACAAACGGCCAATTTGAAAACCTAAAATAATTAGGCCTATCGTACCAGCCGAACCGCTCCCCCTTATGGTGAGCGGTTTTTTTATTAACTGTGGCCATCAAACACAATGCATAAGTGTAATACTCATTATTAATCTGCTATTTGGACACAACACTGATGTCCATACTACCTATTTATGCCGAACTACTCTTCCTACTATTTGTCTTGCTGAACATTCGTATAATCCACACCCACCTTCATGTTAATCGTTCACCGACCGGGGCTTGACGCACACACTCGACAGATATGGGGTAATCCATTTCTCGATGCAGACACGGACGACAACGCGCAGCATCTCCTGAGGACAACGCCCCACTCGCTTGGCCAGCTCCACCAATGACAGTATTCGCTGGCGAAACAACTCCCCACGATGTGAGTATACCCCGCAGCCCCCTTTGTGCTTCAGCACATAGCCACGCCTAGCGAGCGCCCGGCCTCATTGTTGAGCAGCGGAATATCGTCATCGATCATAAACCGCCAAAGCATCTCATCATCCTTGATGAACAACTCGCAGCGGCCACGATAGCACTTGGGGCATAACATGGCCTATGACCACTATAAACTATTATTATCTACCCAATTGTAGGGTAAGATACATTCATACAGTCCGTGTTCAGCATTTTGATATAAAATGTCCGACCACTTTATACTAGATGTACCACATAGTTAGCTCAGTGAGAACTACAGACTTGAACAAAAATCCGCATGTATCAAATAAATTCGCTAAAGCTATAACCATATATCATACAGCATTATATATTTTTGCAATGATTATTATTGGGTCGACCTCTGGTTGAACTGATTATTACATTTAGATAATGTTACTCCATTGAAACATTGGTGATTACTTTACAAATTCCAACAACCTAAAAACAGGTTACACAATAACTTACTATATATAATTTCAGTCAATGAATGGTTGGTTGGTTGGTTGGTTGGTTGGTTGGTTGGTTGGTTGGTTGGTTGGTTGGTTGGTTGGTTGGTTGGTTGGTTGGTTGGTTGGTTGGTTGG
>NZ_JBFOCL010000003.1:0-2846 GCF_040907785.1 Aeromonas sp. s8 | reverse complement strand
CGACACTTCTTGGGGTTGTATGGTTAAGTGACTAAGCGTACATGGTGGATGCCTTGGCAGTCAGAGGCGATGAAGGACGTACTAACCTGCGATAAGCTGTGAGAAGTCGGTAAGAGACGCTATTACTCACAGATTTCCGAATGGGGAAACCCACCCGAGATAACTCGGGTATCTGTTACTGAATACATAGGTAACAGAGGCGAACCGGGAGAACTGAAACATCTAAGTACCCCGAGGAAAAGAAATCAACCGAGATTCCCTCAGTAGCGGCGAGCGAACGGGGATTAGCCCTTAAGCATCTTGGAAGTTAGTGGAACGGTCCTGGAAAGGCCGGCGATACAGGGTGATAGCCCCGTACACGAAAACGACCTTGATGTGAAATCGAGTAGGGCGGGACACGTGACATCCTGTCTGAATATGGGGGGACCATCCTCCAAGGCTAAATACTCCTGACTGACCGATAGTGAACCAGTACCGTGAGGGAAAGGCGAAAAGAACCCCTGTGAGGGGAGTGAAATAGAACCTGAAACCGTGTACGTACAAGCAGTGGGAGCCCTTCGGGGTGACTGCGTACCTTTTGTATAATGGGTCAGCGACTTACATTTTGTAGCGAGGTTAACCGTATAGGGGAGCCGTAGGGAAACCGAGTCTTAACTGGGCGTCTAGTTGCAAGGTGTAGACCCGAAACCGGGTGATCTAGCCATGGGCAGGTTGAAGGTTGAGTAACATCAACTGGAGGACCGAACCCACTAACGTTGCAAAGTTAGGGGATGACCTGTGGCTGGGGGTGAAAGGCCAATCAAACTCGGAGATAGCTGGTTCTCCCCGAAAGCTATTTAGGTAGCGCCTCGGACGAATACTACTGGGGGTAGAGCACTGTTTGGGCTAGGGGGTCATCCCGACTTACCAACCCCATGCAAACTCCGAATACCAGTAAGTAATATCCGGGAGACACACGGCGGGTGCTAACGTCCGTCGTGAAGAGGGAAACAACCCAGACCGCCGGCTAAGGTCCCAAAGTTCTGGTTAAGTGGGAAACGATGTGGGAAGGCTCAGACAGCTAGGATGTTGGCTTAGAAGCAGCCATCATTTAAAGAAAGCGTAATAGCTCACTAGTCGAGTCGGCCTGCGCGGAAGATGTAACGGGGCTCAAACCAGGCACCGAAGCCGCGGATTCACACTTATGTGTGAGTGGTAGGGGAGCGTTCTGTAAGTCTGCGAAGGTGTATCGAGAGGTATGCTGGAGATATCAGAAGTGCGAATGCTGACGTAAGTAACGATAAAGGGGGTGAAAAGCCTCCTCGCCGGAAGACCAAGGGTTCCTGTCCAACGTTAATCGGGGCAGGGTGAGTCGACCCCTAAGGCGAGGCCGAAAGGCGTAGTCGATGGGAAGCAGGTTAATATTCCTGCACGACTTGTAATTGCGATGGGGGGACGGAGAAGGCTAGGTGGGCCAGGCGACGGTTGTCCTGGTGAAAGTGCGTAGGTGGTGTTTCTAGGCAAATCCGGAGACACAACACTGAGACACGAGACGAACACACTACGGTGTGGAAGCCATTGATGCCCTGCTTCCAGGAAAAGCCTCTAAGCTTCAGATTACAAGTCATCGTACCCCAAACCGACACAGGTGGTCGGGTAGAGAATACCAAGGCGCTTGAGAGAACTCGGGTGAAGGAACTAGGCAAAATAGAACCGTAACTTCGGGAGAAGGTTCGCTCCTGACAGTGAAGTCCCTTGCGGATGGAGCAGTTGGGAGTCGCAGTGACCAGATGGCTGGGACTGTTTATCAAAAACACAGCACTCTGCAAACACGAAAGTGGACGTATAGGGTGTGACACCTGCCCGGTGCCGGAAGGTTAATTGATGGGGTTAGCGCAAGCGAAGCTCTTGATCGAAGCCCCGGTAAACGGCGGCCGTAACTATAACGGTCCTAAGGTAGCGAAATTCCTTGTCGGGTAAGTTCCGACCTGCACGAATGGTGTAACCATGGCCATGCTGTCTCCACCCGAGACTCAGTGAAATCGAATTCGCCGTGAAGATGCGGTGTACCCGCGGCTAGACGGAAAGACCCCGTGAACCTTTACTACAGCTTGGCACTGAACATTGAACCTACATGTGTAGGATAGGTGGGAGGCTTTGAAGGCGTGACGCCAGTTGCGCTGGAGCCGTCCTTGAAATACCACCCTTGTATGTTTGATGTTCTAACGCAGGGCCCTGAATCGGGCTCGCGGACAGTGCCTGGTGGGTAGTTTGACTGGGGCGGTCTCCTCCCAAAGAGTAACGGAGGAGCACGAAGGTTGGCTAATCCTGGTCGGACATCAGGAGGTTAGTGCAATGGCATAAGCCAGCTTAACTGCGAGACGGACAGGTCGAGCAGGTACGAAAGTAGGTCATAGTGATCCGGTGGTTCTGAATGGAAGGGCCATCGCTCAACGGATAAAAGGTACTCCGGGGATAACAGGCTGATACCGCCCAAGAGTTCATATCGACGGCGGTGTTTGGCACCTCGATGTCGGCTCATCACATCCTGGGGCTGAAGTCGGTCCCAAGGGTATGGCTGTTCGCCATTTAAAGTGGTACGCGAGCTGGGTTCAGAACGTCGTGAGACAGTTCGGTCCCTATCTGCCGTGGGCGTTGGATGATTGAAGGGAGTTGCTCCTAGTACGAGAGGACCGGAGTGAACGAACCTCTGGTGTTCGGGTTGTCACGCCAGTGGCACTGCCCGGTAGCTAAGTTCGGAATCGATAACCGCTGAAAGCATCTAAGCGGGAAGCGAGCCCTGAGATGAGTCATCCCTGACCCCTTGAGGGTCCTAAAGGGCCGTTGGAGACCACAACGTTGATAGG
>NZ_JBFOCL010000002.1:0-33105 GCF_040907785.1 Aeromonas sp. s8 | reverse complement strand
AGCGAGTAATCGCGCTGTGTCCGTTTCACACCTTGTCCCATCGGGTTCTCCATTTATTGGGGGGAAAGGTGTAAACCATATTCAGGACGGGACACCGAAGACAAAAAAAGCGCCCTGAGGCGCTTTTTTCATATCAACCGGATATCAGCCTTTGAACTTGCTGAACACCAGGGAGGCGTTGGTACCGCCAAAGCCGAAGCTGTTGGACATGACGGTATTAAGCTCGGCCGCTTCGTACTCACGCACGATGGGCAGACCTTCAGCCTTTTCGTCCAGGGTCTCGATGTTGATGCTGGGAGCGATAAAGCCGTGTTCCATCATCAGCAGGGAGTAGACAGCCT
Organism: Aeromonas sp. s8; assembly: GCF_040907785.1. Lineage (NCBI taxonomy): Bacteria > Pseudomonadati > Pseudomonadota > Gammaproteobacteria > Aeromonadales > Aeromonadaceae > Aeromonas > Aeromonas sp. s8. The sequence continues at coordinate 32,764 of NZ_JBFOCL010000002.1, read as the reverse complement.
CGTGCACGCCGGCGGCGCCCAGCGCATGGCCGGTCATCGCCTTGGTGGCAGAGATCTTGGGACCGTTGGCACCAAACAGCGTCTGGATAGCTTCCAGCTCTTTGGTATCACCCACCGGAGTGGAGGTGCCGTGGGTGTTGATGTAATCGACCTTGCCCACACCCTGCATCGCCATCTTCATGCAACGCACCGCGCCTTCACCGCTCGGCGCGACCATGTCATAGCCATCGGAAGTAGCACCGTAACCGGTCAGCTCGGCATAGATGTGAGCGCCACGGGCCAGCGCATGTTCCAGCTCTTCGATCACCAGAATGCCGCCGCCACCGGAGATAACGAAACCATCGCGGTTCGCATCATAGGTACGGGACGCTTTTTCCGGCGTGTCGTTGTACTTGGTGGAGAGGGCGCCCATGGCATCAAACTGGATGGTAGAGGACCAGTCCAGCTCTTCACCGCCACCGGCGAAGACCACATCCTGTTTGCCAAGCTGGATCAGTTCAAGCGCGTGACCGATGCAGTGGGCAGAGGTGGCGCAAGCTGAGCTGATGGAGTAGTTGACACCCTTGATCTGGAACGGGGTCGCGAGGCAAGCAGAGGTGGTGGAGGACATGGTGCGCGGCACCATGTAAGGGCCCACACGCTTGACCCCTTTCTCACGGGCGATGTCCACAGATTCCGAGGTGTTCTTCCCGGAGGCACCACCTGAACCGACCACCAGGCCGGTACGCTCGTTGGAGACCTGATCTTCCGCCAGACCGGCATCTTCAATGGCCTGCTGCATGGAGAGGTAGGCGTAGGCCGCAGCATCGCCCATGAAACGCATGACTTTACGGTCGATCAGTTCAGACGGATCGAGTTTGATGTTACCCCAGACACGGCTGCGCAGGTTGTGCTGCTCGAACTGCTCGGAATAGGTGATGCCGGATTTACCTGCTTTCAGGGAGGCCAGCACTTCTTCCTTGTTGTTGCCGATACTGGAGATGACGCCGATACCGGTGATCACTGCTCTTCTCATTAATTCATCTCGTCTGGAAAAACTGGCGCCAAGTCTACCCGCTTTCGGCTGCCAAACTGGTCTGCTTTCACGTAGAATGCCCGCGATTTTGTGACGCGAGCCGAGGAAAACGTGAGTCAAACATCCTTACATCATGCCCGATTGGACTGGAATGAAGCGGGAACTCCTGTCTCCAGTGACTTCGGGGATGTGTACTTTTCCAATGATAACGGTCTAAGTGAAACCCGCTACGTCTTTTTGCAGCAAAACCGGCTACCTGCGCGATTTTCGCACCACGATAGTGACAGTTTCGTGATAGGTGAAACAGGTTTCGGCACAGGCCTTAACTTTCTGGCGACAATGCAAGCCTTCCTGGAACAGGCGCCTCAATCCGGCAACGGCTCCCGTCTGCACTTCATCAGTTTCGAGAAATACCCCCTGACCCAAGACGATCTGCGCAAGGCGCTGGCCGCTTGGCCTGAACTTGGCCACTTGAGTCAGGATCTTGTCGCCCAATGGCCGCTGCCGGTCTCCGGTTGCCACCGCCTGCATTTTGCGGGTGGCCGCATTCGCCTCGATCTCTGGTTTGGCGACATCAAGGATATGCTGCCGCAGGTGCCTCACTGGGCAGAAGGTCTGGTGGACGCCTGGTATCTGGATGGTTTCTCCCCGGCCAAGAACCCGGAGATGTGGACACAGGATCTGTTTGATGGTCTCGCTCGCCTCGCCCGTCCCGATTGCTCCATCGCCACCTTTACCTGTGCCGGTTTTGTCCGTCGCGGCCTGATTGCCGCCGGTTTTGCCATGAAGAAGGTGAAGGGCCACGGTAGCAAGCGGGAGATGCTGGTGGGGGATCGCACCGACAAGCAGCCGCAGCAGACCATCGCCCCCTGGTATGCCCGTCCTGCCGGACGCGCTGGCGAGGTAGTGATCATCGGCGGCGGCATCGCCTCGGCCATGACGGCGCTCTCTCTGGTGGAGCGGGGTCGCAAGGTGACGTTGCTGTGTGCAGATGGCGCACCGGCCACCGGCGCCTCCGGCAACCGCCAGGGGGCGCTCTATCCCCTGCTCAACGGCGAGCACGATGCCCTGTCACGCTTCTATTCGCTCGCCTTTGGCTATGCCCGCCAACGGCTGCTGGCACTGGCCGAACGCCATCCTATCGCTTTTTCATTGTGCGGGGTAACCCAGCTCGGTTATGACGACAAATCGGCAGCCAAGCTGGCCAAGATGAGTCAGGGCCCCTTCCCACCCGAGCTGATGCATCCCCTCTCTACAGCAGAGGTAGAGCAGGTGGTTGGCCTGCCCTGCGGCCACAGCGGCGTCAGTTACCCGCTGGGTGGCTGGCTCTGCCCGGCCGATCTCACCCGAGCAGCCCTGAAAGAGGCGCAAGCCAGCGGCCTGCTTGAGGTGGTGTTCAACACCGAGGTGGTTGCCATTGCCAAGCAGACAGATGCTTGGCACATAGAGAGCCAGGACGGCCGCCACTGGCAGGCCCCCAATCTGGTGGTCGCTGCCGGTCACCAGTTGCCAGCATTGCTCCCCTTTGCCGAACTGCCGCTCTATCCGGTGCGCGGTCAGGTGAGCCATGTGCCGACCACGGCCAGCTTGCGTCAGCTCAGCACAGTGCTCTGCTACGATGGCTACCTCACGCCGATGCACAACGATCAACACTGCATCGGCGCCAGTTATGGCCGCAACCAGAGCAGCCTTGAGTTTCGTGCCGAGGAGCAAATCCAGAATCAGGTGCGGTTGCAAGCCTGCCTGCCGGAGCAAACCTGGCCCACCGAAGTGGATGTGAGCGGCAACGAGGCGCGCGTAGGGGTGCGTTGTGCCAGCCGGGATCACCTGCCGGTAGTGGGGCCAGTGGCCAGATTGCAAGGTCTGGCGGATCACTATGCGCAGCTGCAGCATGATCAGCACAACGCCCAGCCGCTCCCCCTTCACCCCGGCCTCTATGTGCTGGGGGCGCTCGGCTCGCGGGGCCTCTGCTCGGCGCCGCTCTGTGGTGAGCTGCTCGCCAGCGAGATCTGCGGCGAGCCCCTGCCGCTGGCCGCCGATCTGCTGGAAGTGCTCCACCCTGCCCGTTACTGGGTGCGCAAGCTGCTCAAGGGCAAAGCGCTGGTCTAAACCGGACTCTGCAAACAAATAGAATGGCCGCCCATCGGGCGGCCATTCTATTTATCAAATCGTGCGATGCTGGATATTGCGTCTTGAGATAGCGCTTACTTAGGCCAGTGCACCCCGAGCTGTTCGCCGTAACCTGTCTGACGCTGGAATCCGTCGAGCCGTCCCTTGATCTTGTTCAGCTCGCCACTGCCTGCTGCCCACGCGGCATAGCGCAGCACCTGACAATCTGCATGACCGGGTAATCCCGCAATCGCGCCACCCACCTGATTGGCCCCTTGCAGCACCATCTCCTTGAAGCGGGATTCGTAGTCAAACATGCTGGAGAGCAGCCGCCCCCAGCGCTTGCGGGCAGGATCGTTACTGTTCGCGCTCTGACGCCAGCGGGGCAGCAACACGGTGGCGTTGGTGGTCACCGTCACCCGGTTGAGCTGGCAGCGACCCGGCAACTGCTCGGTATCCAGCTGCCAGTCCACCTGATAACTCGCCTTGCCGAGCACGGGCTTGCCATTCACCTTGGGAGCACTCTGGGCAATCGCCCGGGCAAGCTGCTCCGGACCGGTTGCATTGACCTCATAAAAACGGACATTGATGCGGGACTCTGGCACCACTTGCGGCCGGCTCGGGTGAGCCTGACTCATCAGGGGCAGCAGCAACAACCCGACCCCCACTACTCCATAAACCTTGCTGACCATGCCAGACTACCTTCCTTGATTGCACGGGCGGAGTACCAACCTTAGTGAACCCCACCGCCACACAGATGACGGGTATAGCCTATGTGTGACGACGAGGCGGCGCAATACAATGATGCGCCCAGAAATCAGAGCACGCTCACAGGTTGCGTGAGCAGAGTATGGCACAAGGCCAAAACTGTATTTTTATTGAGCATGACGGCTGATGCGCTGCCAGTCGAGGTGATAGTTTTTCACATTGATGTCATGACCATCTATCTGAATAAAATGATCATTTTTAAGGCGGTTGGCAAAAAAGTCCTGATCTGCCCCCTCATTGAGCCACAGCTCGCAAAGTCCCCGTTTTTCCTCTTTGGCATAGAATCTCGGGGTGACCAGCAACGCAACCCCATCTACCCGGATGGCATGACGGGCCAGGCAGTTTGCTTCGGTGGTTTTGGATGCCAGCGCGGCAAAACGGGGTCTGTTCCCCTCGGCAACCACCAGTACGCCGTAAGAGTGAGGAGCCATGAGACGCCGCATGGCGACCGCCTGATGAGGACCGGTTTGATGAAAACCGTCATTGGTTACCGCAAACACGCAATTAGGTGAAAATAGCATCGCAAGCAGGAAAATAGAGCGTTTAATGCCTGAAAAATCACCAACCACCATATAAAAGCCTCAAAAGACAACCAAGGCTGGCAAGGGTAGGTAGCCAAACCCGCTGGGTAAAGTACCTTTACCTTTCTTTAATTCTGTTCACGGGGTTAAACGTTGATTTAGCTCACACAACATCCTGTTTCCAGTCGCCACTCTACCCCTATCGGAATAGACTCCCTCCACTCTCATCCAATCAGAAGGCAACATATGCTGGAACTCATCGTTGGCACCCTGGTCACCCTGGTGGTGGGCCGTGCCATTTTCAAAGGATACTCCGCGACCGGGGTGCTGCTGAGCGGCGGCTTGCTGCTGCTGGTCATCACCGCCATGATGGGCAAACCGGTACTGCCGAGCAAGGTGGTCAGCACCGGTTACATTGCAACCGATATCTTCGAATACGTCCGCTTCCTGCTCAATGACCGTGGCGGTGGACTGGGGATGCTGATCATGGTGCTGTGCGGCTTTGCCGGCTACATGAGCCATATCGGTGCCAACACCATTCTGGTCAAACTGGCCAGCAAACCGCTCGGCATCATCAAGTCCCCTTATATCTTGCTGGTGGCTGCCTATCTGGTGGCCTGCGCCATGTCGCTGGCGGTCAGCTCCGCTACCGGCCTCGGCGTGTTGTTGATGGCCACCCTGTTTCCACTGATGGTCAACATGGGGATCTCCCGTGGCGCGGCTGCGGCCGTGTGCGCCTCGCCAGCCGCCATCATTCTGGCACCGACCTCAGGGGACGTGGTGATGGCCGCTCAGGCCGCCAACATGCCACTGCTGGATTTTGCCTTCAAGCTGACCCTGCCCATCTCGCTGGTGGCGATCGCCTGCATGGCGGTGACCCACTTCTTCTGGCAGCGCTACCTTGACCAAACATCCGGTGAACACAATGAGCCGGTCGCCCCGGGTGATCTGGTGACGACTGCGCCGGCCTTCTACGCCATCCTGCCCTTTACCCCCATCATCGGGGTGCTAGTGTTTGACGGTAAATGGGGCCCACAACTGGATATCGTCACCATCATCGTCATGTGCATGGTGTTGGCCAGCCTGCTGGAGCTGGTGCGGATCCGCAATGGCAAGGAGCTGCTGGATGGTCTGCAGGTCTGCTGGCGCAACATGGCTGACGCCTTTGCCGGTGTGGTCATGCTGCTGGTCGGTGCCGGTGTCTTCGCCCAGGGTCTGATGACCATCGGCTTTATCGACACCCTGCTGGCTCACGCGCAGGATCTCGGTTCCGGCGGCCTGATCATGATGCTGTCACTGGTGGTGATCACCACCCTGGCCGCCTTCACCACCGGCTCGGGCAATGCCCCCTTCTACGCCTTCGTGGAGCTGATCCCCAACCTGGCCAGCAGCCTTGGCATCAACCCGGCCTATCTGGTGATCCCAATGCTGCAAGCCTCCAACCTGGGTCGCACCATTTCTCCGGTCTCCGGGGTGGTGGTCGCCTGTGCCGGGATGGGCAAGCTCTCGCCGTTCGAGGTGGTCAAACGCACCAGTATGCCGGTCGCCGTCGGCCTGCTGGTGGTGATTGTCGCCACCCAGATCATGGTACCCGCCTGATCATTGACCAGCCCGGCTCCCTGCCGGGCTGGTATCCTCCCCCCCCTTTGCAGTAGACTCGGTGCTCATTTTCCCCCTAAGGAGGACCGAGATGAGTATTACGGTTCAACTTGCCCATTTCAGTGATTGCCACTCCCACTTCGATGGCGCGCCCATGAGCTTCTCCCCTGTCGGTGAAGGCCAGTGGCGCACCCAGTGCGGCGGTTATGCCCGGATCCTGACCCGACTGACCCAACTGCGTGCCAAAGCCGCAGCAGCCGGTCAGCGTTTTCTGTTTCTGCACGGTGGCGACTCCTTTCAGGGCTCTCTCTATTTCAACCGCTTCAAAGGGCGTGCCAACGCCGACCTGCTCGCCATGCTGGCCCCCGATGCCATGGTACTTGGCAACCACGAATTCGATCTGGGCAACGGCCCGCTGGTGGAGTTCTTGCGCCAGCTCGATTTTCCGGTGCTGGCCGCCAATCTGGACAACAGTCAGGAGCCTGCCGACACGCCGCTTGGGCTGTGGGATATTCCCCATCTCTACGACGCCCATCAGCCCTGGCATCGTCAGGTGATCGACGGGGTTCCCTTTGCGCTGCTCGGCATCACCCTCGCCCAGATGGCTGCCATCGCCAACCCGGATCCCCACACCCGTTTCCACGCGGTCGCCGACACCCTCACCCGGGTGCTGCGGGAGATCAAGCGCGAAGGGATCCAGCATATCGTGCTGCTGAGCCACCTCGGGCTGGATCAGGACAAGCTGCTGGCCGAGCGCTTCCCCGAGCTCAGCCTCATCATCGGTGGCCACACCCACAGCCTGCTCGGCGATCTCGCGCCGCTGGGTCTGCCAAGCGAAGGTACCTACCCCCTGATGAACAACGGGGTGGCTATTTTGCATGCTGGCCACAGCGCCCTCTGCCTCGGTGTCTGCGAGCTCACCTTCGATAAGGCGGGCCGCGTCGTGCAGAGTCAGGGACAGCTGGAGTGGCTCCCTTGGCAGCCCTGGCCATTTGCCTCCACCCCACCCGCCGGGCTCACCTTCTGCGAGCCGGATCAACAGCTTGAACAACATCTGGCCAAACGCTACCGGCCGGAGATTGAAACCATGAGCCAGCGCATCGTCACCCGACTGGCGGCGCCACTTCCCCATCAGCGGCTGCCGGATGCCACCCTGCCCCACGGCAGCCAGCTCGCCCCGCTGGTGGCCCGCGCCATGCTGACCGCTGCCCGTGAACAGGTAGGCGAGGTGGACTTTGCCCTGCACAATGCTGGCGGCGTGCGCTGCTCGCTGGAGCCGGGCCCCCTGAGCGAAGCGGATATCGCCGGTCGCCTGCTGCCGTTTGCCATTCCCCTCACCCTCTATCGGGTGCACGGTCACGAGTTGGCGGAAGCGCTGGAAAATGCCATCGACAACGCCACCAACAACGGCGTGGTCGGCAATGGCAATGGCAGCTTCCCCTACACCGCTGGGGTGCGATTCACCTATCAGGCCGATCGGCCCAAGGGTCAGCGCATCACCCGACTGGAGTGGGAAGCCGCCCCCGGCCTGTGGCAAGCGGTCAATGCCGAACAGGTCTATCGCGGAGTGTCGAGCGCCTATACCGCCTCCGGCAAGGAGGGTTACACCGCTCTGGCGCGCACCCTGACCCAGCACAATCAGGAGCTCGGTATCACCCTGGCCGACGCCTTTATCCGCTGGGCCCGTCACCTACCGACACTGGAAGCGCAGCCGCCCCTGGTTGAGTACTTCAGTTGATATCGGGGGGATGCTTTGCCACATCCCCTGACGGCCAATATTGCCGCAGCCAGCGCCCGGTTCCCTGCAAGAACCGGGCTTTTTCGAGAATATTTGCCCCACACGGGCCCGCCCCATTGCATCGCACTCACTAGCTCGGCAAGATAGGCCCGCTTTCAAGACCAGCAGCAGGAACAGGCGACTTCATGAATCACTCCATCCGTTTCACTCCCCCTCGCGTCAACCCGGGTATCAAGCCAGCCATTGTGCTGCTGACCGCCCTGCTGGCGCTGCTCTTCTGTCTGCGCAATCCGCTCTTCCACGCCATGGCGCCGGGCTTTGATGCCTCGCTGTTCGCGGTGATGGGCAAGATGTGGAGCGAAGGGGGCGTGCTCTATCGCGACATGATTGACATCAAGGGGCCGATGATTTTCGCCCTCGACGCGCTGGGTTATCGAATGGGGGGATTTGTCGGGATCTGGGCGCTGGAGTGGGTGCTCTGCTGGCTCGGATTGCTGGCCAGCTGGCAGGCCTTTGCCCAGCTCGGACTCTCGTTCAAGGCACGTCTTGGCGCCATGCTGGCAGTGCTGGCTCTCTACGGCACCCGTTACTACTACGGCAACATGACTGAGGACTGGACCTTCCACCTCGCCCTCATCGCCCAGTGGGCCTTCATCACCCTGCTGCTGGACAAGGGATTTCGCTGGTGGCCCGCGCTGGTGGCGGCCCTCACCTTCGCCATCGTCGCCTGGATGCGCACCAACAACGGCGCCTTCTGGGGGGCCTGGTATCTGGTGCTGTTCTGCCACTGGTGTCTGCACGAGAAGTGGCGTGATGCCATCTTGCTGCTCATCTCCAGCCTGCTGGGGTTGGCGCTGATTGGCGGCCCGCTTTACGCCTACTTCCAGCAACATGATCTGCTGGCGGCCTTCAAATACTACGCCTTCGACATCTTCTTCGAGGGGAGCTACGGCAATGGCTTCTCACCCATGGTGGGCGCCGTCGGCCTGCTGCGTACCGGCCTTGTGATGCTGCTACCCGCCTTCATCATTCTGATGCTGAGCCGCCGTCAGGAGTGGTATCTGCCCGCCTTGCTGGCGACCCTGTTTGGGGTGCTGTTCACCCTGATCGCCAACTCGGTTTCCGGCCATGTGTTCGATCACTATGACGTGCTCTATCTGCAACTGGCGGTGCTACCGCTGGCGGTATTGCTGGATCGCAGCGAACAGCAGGCTGATGCCATCGGCCTGCTCTGCATCTCGCTGGTGGTACTCACCGCCAGCTGGCTGCTGGCCCAGCAGCTCGCCTTTGGCTGGAGCACCAAGGAGTGGTCCCTCGAACGGGTCAACGAGGTGCTCGGCACCAGCCTGCTGTGGGCGCTGCCGGTGCTGATCCTCATCCCCCTCTGGCGCGCCTGGGATGTGCGCAGTGCCACCCCCTGGCTCGCAACGCTGGCCATGCTGCTGCTGATGATCAACAACGCCTGGGAAGGCACCCTCAAGGGTCGCCCCTTCAATCCGGCGGCGCAGGTACGGGTTGATCGCATCAAGGCCGAAACCAGTCCGAGCGACAAGATCTGGGTCGATGGCATCCAGCCGCAATATTATCTCTGGACCGATCGCCAGCCGGCTTCCGCCTACCTCTTCTTTGCCAACGTCAATCCGCCCTATGACGTGCGCGAGCGGGTGCTGGCCGATATCCAGCGCCAGAATCCGAAGTTCATCATCGCCAAGCCGGATCGGGTGAGCGAGGAGCTGAAAAAACCGAGCTCCCCTTCCCATCTCGCCTTCTATCAATACCTGACCAGCCACTACGAAGAGGTGGATCCGGGTCTCTATCGCCAACGCTGATCGTCAATACGCCCGCAGGGCGGCCATTGTTGCAATGGCCGCCCTTTTTCTTGTGCCAGAGCCCCTTGCAGAAGCGGCCCACAGTAGGCAAGCCCACCCGAGATAACTACAATGGCGCTCTTTTTGATGTAACGAGTGACACCATGGCGGAACTGACTTATCTGGGCGGCTATCCCGACCCTCTCAAGGCACAGGTACAGCAGCTGATTGCGGCAGGCAAGCTGGGGGAGATGCTGGCCAAACGCTATCCGGAGAGCCACCAGATCCAGAGTGACAAGGCGCTGCTCGCCTACACCATGGAGCTGAAGAACCGCTACCTCAAGAGCTCGGCGCCCCTGTCAAAGGTGGTATTCGACGGCAAGATCAACGTGATCAAGGATGCCCTCGGCCTGCACACCTACGTCAGCCGGGTGCAGGGCAGCAAGCTCAAGGCCAAGAACGAGATCCGCATCGCCGCCCTGTTCAAGGAGGCGCCGCCCCCGTTCCTGAAAATGATCGTGGTGCACGAGCTGGCCCATATCAGAGAGAAGGATCACAACAAGAGCTTCTACCAGCTCTGCCAGCACATGGAGCCCGACTATCATCAACTGGAGTTTGATCTCAGGCTCTGGCTCACCTGGCGTGATATCGACAAGGCCAACCGCTAGGCTGACAACCGTTTCAGGGAGGAAACATGTCATTTGCCGCCATCCCCTTTGGTGCCACCCGCTTTATTGCCACTTTGGTAATGGCCAGCTTGGGCTGCGCTGCCCATCCCCGCCGCGCGTCACGCGGGCTGCTGGCGCTACTGCTTCTGCTCGCGGGCCACAGCGCCCGGGCCGATGAACGCTGGCAGAGCGACAGCTATCTGGTCGAAAGCTTTATGGCCATCGCCATGGAGCGGGAGTATGGCGAAGCCAGGCAGACCCGTTTTGCCCGCTGGCAGCAGCCGATCCGGCTGCAACTTATCAACGAGTCGGGTGACAAGCCGCTGCAGGCCGACGTGGTGAAGGTACAGGCAGCCCATCTGGCCCGCATCACCGGCCACCCCATCAGCATGGTGGCCGCAAAGCCCAACCTCACCCTGATCATGACCGACTACAGCAAGATGAAGAGCTGGGCCAACCGCACCATGGGGGGCGATCCATCAGTCAAGATGGCACTCAAGGAAGGGCTCTGCCTTGCCAACTTCGCAACCAATGCGAAACACGAGATCAGCCGTGCCACCATCATCATTCCGGTAGACTACAGCAGAGCCAAGGGGCGTTTTCTCGACTGCGTGGTGGAGGAGTTCACCCAGGTGATGGGGCTGCCCAACGACTCGGACAAGGTGTTTCCCTCCATCTTCAATGACAACAGCATCGACAGCTTTTTGACCGGGCTGGACTATGTGCTGCTCAAGATGGCCTATCACCCGGCCCTCAAAGCCGGAATGAGCAGTGACGAGATCCGCGCCGCACTGCCCATTGCGCTGGCCGACCTGCGCGCCAAAGGGGAGATCCGCGAAGCCAATCGCCGGGTGCAGCAGCAGAGCCTGAAAAGCTGGGCGGGGCTGTAACGGCCTGGCTCAACCCAGAGCCAGACAAGCCACTGCGACTCACCACCAACAAAAAACGCAGCCACTTGGCTGCGTTTTTTGTTATCCGGGGATCAGCTGTGCGTTAGCAGGCATGCCCGTTTATCCGCAGCCCATTTATCCAACGCCAGAATTATCCACAGACCGTGCGGGATCAGGAGGCGACGTTCTCTTCCGGCATCCAGCTCTCGGCGTTCTCCCACACCTCCTGCACCATGGCTTCGGCCAGCTCTTTGTCTTCCTTGCTGGCACGGCTGACGGTCAGAGCCATGGCACTACCCGGCGCGACCCGCACATGGATGTCGGGGAATTTTTCGCCAAGCTGCTTGAGCAGCTCCTGACGCAGCGCCTCCATGGTCGAGGTCGGGATCTGATGTTTTCTGTCGATGATGATTTCAAGACGCATAGGAAACTTCTCCATGATTTATAACTGTATTTTTATCCAGTATCCATGGGAAGTAAAGTGCCAACTTGCACCAATCAGAAAAGATCCAGCTGCTGACCACAGATCCGGTCGAACGACTCGCCAATAAACGGCAGGATGGCATCGGCAATCGGCCGCAACTGCTTGTCGATATAGTGTTCGTAATCGATGGCGCTGCGCCGGTACTCCAGCGGCTCTGGGCCATTGAGGGTCATCAGATAGGCGATGGCGCCCCGATGCTGATAGCGCTGGGGCAGACCACGGCGCAGGTTCTCCTCATCGGCCAGCCGCGCCGCCCGCACATGGGGTGGCACATTCTTCTGATACTCCTCGAGCTTCTGGCGCAGCCGTTTGCGGTAAATCAGCAGATCATCGTGTCGACCGGCGCGGGTCTCATCCACCATGGTGCGCACATAGCCGCTGGGATCTTGGTCGTGAAACACCAGCTCATAGAGGCGGGTCTGAAACTGCTTGGCCAGCATGGTCCAGTCGGTACGCACCGATTCGAGCCCCTTGAACACCAGCTGTTCGCTCCCCTCGCTGGCCTTGCCAACCAGCCCGGCATAGCGCTTCTTGCTGCCCTTCTCCAGCCCGCGGATGGTGGGCATCAGAAAACGGCGATAGTGGGTCTCGTACTGGATCTCGAGATAACTCGGCAGGTCGAACTCGCGCCTGATCAGTGCAGCCCAGTTATCGTTGATCATTTGAGCCAGTCGCTGGCCAATCTCGTCCGCCTCATCCGGGCTGGTCTCGCGCCCCAGATGGACAAAGGTGGAGTCGGTGTCACCATAGATCACCTCGAACCCCTTCGCCTCAATCCACTCGCGGGTCTGCTGCATGATGCTGTGACCACGCAAGGTAATGGACGAGGCAAGTCGCGGATCATAGAAACGGCAGCCCCCCGACCCCAGCACGCCGTAGAAGGAGTTCATGATGATCTTGATGGCCTGGGAGAGCGCCTTGTTGCTGGCGGCCTTGGCCCGATCCCGCGCCGCCCACAAGGTAGCGATGAGCTCCGGCAAGAAGTGCCGCTCGCGGGAGAACATGGCGCCGCGAAAGCCCGGAATAGCGTGGTCGGGGTGTTGCAACCCCTCGATAAGTCCCATGGGATCGATGCAGAAGGTGCGGATGATGCTGGGATAGAGGCTCTTGAAATCGAGCACCAGCACATGGCGATAGAGACCGGGTTTGGAGTCCATCACATAGCCGCCGGGGCTCGCCAGCCCCCCGTCGGCCGGCAAATTGGGGGCCACGTAGCCGCCACGATGGAGCCGCGGCAGATAGAGGTTGGTAAAGGCCGCCACCGAGCCCCCTACCCTGTCCAGCTCAAGACCGGTGAGGGAGGCGCGTTCGATGGCAAACGGGATAAGGTGGCAGTAATCGAAGATCTCCCACACCAGCTTGCAATCTTCCAGGTTGTAGCGGGCCAGCGCCTCCTTGTCGGAGTGGAACAGCTCGGTGATCTTCTCCCCCCGATTGGCCACGTCCTCGATATCCTTGCCACGGCCGAGCAGTTCGCTCGCCACCGCATCCAGGCTGTAGCTGGCAAACTGCCAGGTGGCGCTTTTGAGGGTATCGATGCCGTCGAGCACCATGCGCCCGGGGATAATGACGTTGCCGGTTTGGGGATCGCCCCGTGACGAGCGCCAGAAGCAGAGCTCGCGCCCCCGCCCGAGCCGCAGTCGCCGCTTGTTAAGCTCGGCGCGGCGCAGCAGCAGGCGAAAGTCAAAGTTGACCACGTTCCAGCCGATGACCAGATCGGGGTCATGCAGGCTGAACCAGCTCTCCAGCGCACTCAGCAGGGAGCTCTCGTCCGCCACCCACTGGACCTGAGTGCCCCAGCTCTCGGCATCCGCTTCCGGGGTGCCGATCATGATGACCCGCGCATCCTGTTCGCTGTAAAGACCGACCGAGAAGAGGGCCCCGTCCATGGCGCACTCCACGTCGAGCGACACCCAGGAGAGGGTTGGCGTCACCGCCTGCGGCGCGCAGCGCGCCTCGTTCACCTCCCAGTAGCCCTGCTTGCCGCCCTTTTTTACCGCCCGGCCATCGAAGCGCACACCAGCGGTGATGAAACGCTCCATCAGGAAGCGCTCCGGCAGCCGGATATCCGCCTCGAAGTGCTCCAGCCCGCGAATAAGCAGCAGCTCGATGGCACGGTGAAAGGCACTCAGGGTAGCGAAATAGCAGCCCACCACGGGGCGACCGTCGAAGGTGTGCATTGGCAGGCGGCGAAACCGCCCGCTCACCCCGGCCCCCTTGAACAGCTCGGCCGCTTCTGCCATATGGCTCTGCGGCAAAAAGAACACCGGCTCCTGCCCCGGCACCACCACCCGTACCGGCCCCTGCGCGCTCCAGAGCCACATCACGATTTCGGTAGTTGCAGGCTGCCCGTTGCGGCCGCGCACGTCCCGACCGTGGCGGGTCAGGATAAAACCGTCGAGGGGCGGAGTGGCGGGTACGGTGGGCTGGGTTGCAGTCATGAAGCGTAAAGGGGCTGTCCGAGAATGGGACTATTGTACGTTCATACAGTGCCTGCTCGCAATCATCACGCTGGCTGCGAAGCGGGAGTCAAACTGGTAAGCTCGATCCGGTCGTTATTCCCGCCCATCCCGTTCTGACCACTCTTCGCCGACAAAAGGAGTCTTTGTGGCAATCTATTCCCTGCTGGATCAGCTGGCTATCCCCTACCAGCGCTTTGACCATCCCCCCGTGTTTACCTGTGAGGAGGCGAGCAAGTTGCTGCCCGACCTGCCCGCCGCCAAGACCAAGAACCTCTTTTTGCGCGATCCGAAAAGCGAGCGGCTGTTTCTGGTGGTGAGTCCGGAGGAGCACCGGGTCGACCTCAAGGCGCTGGCTGCCATGCTCGGCGTCAAGCGGCTGAGCTTTGGCTCCCCTGAGCGACTCAATGCGGTGCTCGGCCTTACCCCGGGCTCGGTAACCCTGCTCGCCATGGTGCGCGACAGGGAAAAAGCGGTAGAGCTGGTGGTAGACGAGGCCATCTGGCAGGCCGAACAGGTGCAGTGCCATCCGCTGGTCAACACCGCGACTCTGATCATCCGCCTCGACGACGTGCGCCGTCTGCTGGCCAACCTCGGTCGTGAGGCCACCGTCATGCGCTTGCCTGCTGCAACCTGCAATTAGCACAACGTCTGGCGGTTGGGTTCACCCTGCCTCCAACACAACCACCTTTTACGCAGCGAAATTGACTGACAAGGCAATAAAATGGCTCCTTGTGCGCTGATAAATCGAGTCAGCAATTGCCATCGTGCAAGAAGTCGGAGGTGAGCACATTCGGCCATTTAACCCATTGATAATAGGTTGGATTCATGTTGTGATCGGCCACTGCCAGCGGGCGATACCCCATCGCCTGTTCGTTCACAGGTGACTTCCCAGAGAGCCCCTTGATGCCAAGTCTGTTTTCCTCGGCCCAGTTGTTGAGTCTGGTGCTGTTCGTCACGCTGTCACATGTGGGGGTCGCCACCATTTTCGCCGCCATGTGGCACACCCATCGCCAGATCAGGGCATTGATCTACTGGTCAGCGGGGGAACTGGTTATCGCGGGGGCTTTTTGCTGCCTGCTGCTGCGCCCCCTTGAGGGAAATGCATCCCTTGCCAATATTCTCTGCACCAACCTGCTGTTGATGTCGACCCCCCTGCTCTATGAACGGGGGATGCGCCACTTCTTTCGCCGTGAAGCCGATCAACTGGGCTGGCTGCTGCCCGCCGTTACCCTCGGCGGTTTCGTTCTGTTTGCCCTGACCGCCCTGCAGCAACCCCTCTTTGATGTGCATAGCCGGATCATCGTGCTCTCCGGCGTGCTCTCGCTGCAGATTGCGCTGCTTATCTGGCAGCTCTGGCGCTACCAGCGGCTGGCCCCCGTCTATCGGGTGCTGCGCTTTGCCATTCTGCTGCTCGGCCTGCAACTGCTGTTGCAACTGCTGCGGATCGCCAAACACCTCTGGCAGCCGGAGCTGGCGGCCAACTCCTTCACCGACCCGCTGCTCGGGCCTGTGATCCTGCTCAGCCTGCTCTTTACCATCGCCCGCAGTTATCTGCTGCTGAGCCTGGTCCACACCCGCCAGCAGCAAGCCTTGCTGGCCACCCAGCGCAAGCTGGAGCGGCGCGCCAATCAGGATGAGCTGACCGGCCTGTTCAGCCGCCACTATTTCGAACGCCAGGTTGCCCTGCGTGCCCGCGAGATGGCTAGCCCTAGCCAGCTGCTGCTGATCGATCTGGACAACTTCAAGCAGATCAACGACCGCCACGGCCACCCCGCCGGTGATGCCATGCTGCGGGCCGTGGGTCGGGTGATCACCAATACCCTGCCTTCTGAGGGCATGGCCGGTCGGCTTGGCGGCGATGAGCTGGCCCTGCTGCTGATGGCGGACCCGCAGACCCTGCCCGACTACTGTTACAGCCTGCAACAGCAGATCGCCGAGGCGACCCGGGCGCTGGCCGGTGGCCCCATCAGCCTCAGCATCGGCCTCACCTCGCTACACCCTGACGAAGGATTTGAAGCGGCCTACCTGCGAGCGGATCAGGCTCTTTACGCCGCCAAACAGGCTGGAAGGCAACGGGCCTGCGTACAGGAGCTCCACCACAACGAGCCCCAGCCGCTGCCGCCCTGCGCGCTCCTGTCATGAGCGCAGTGCTCGCTCTGCAATGCCGACCGGCCAGGCTGGCAGATGCTCCGGCTTACCGGCGCTATGTCACTGAATGCGCCAAAGACGGACAGCCGCTCTATCAGGTGGCGCAATTTGACCCGGACGGCTGGCTACAGAGCCTGCTGGATCACGCCAAAGGGCGCAACTTGCCCAGTGGATACCTGCCGACCACCACCTATTTTGCCCTCGATGGCGAGGAGATCATCGCCACCCTGCGTCTTCGTCACGGTGACAATGAGGCAACCCGCCAGTGGCTGGGTCATATCGGTTACGAAACCCGCCCCTCTCGCCGTGGCGAAGGGGCCGCGACCGTGCTGCTGCGCTGGGTGCAACAACAGGTGCTGGCAGCGCCGGTGCTGATCAGCTGCGGCGAAGATAATCTGGCCTCCCGCAAGGTCATTACGGCCGCCGGGGGCGTGTTGCTGGGGAGGCGCTTCCATCCGGGGAATCGCAACTGGCTGGAGATGTATCAGCTAGCCCCCTGCCCCAGCCGACCATAGCCGCAGCAGTAATAAAAAGAGCGCCCCGAAGGGCGCTCTTTTTGCGAACGTGGCAAGACCGTTAGTAGCTGTCTTCCTGCTCCGCCTTCATCCGGGCCTGACGGGCATAGGCCTCCTCCTCGGCGCTCTCTATCTCCTGCAGCACCGAATCGAGATCGATGGCGGCGCGGCTCTCTTCAAAGTGACCGGTCAGCTCGCTATCGGGGGTGAGTTTGCCATCTTCAAACAGCGCCCACATCTCCTGGGCATAACGGGTCTTGAGCAGCTCGGGGGCATACATGCCGTAGTAGTTGCGCATGTTGTTGACGTCCCGCTCCAGCATCGCCTTGGCCTGGTTGTTGGCGGCGGCATCCACCACCTGGGGCAGGTCGATGATGACGGGGCCCTGTTCATCTACCAGCACGTTGAACTCCGAGAGATCACCGTGGATAAGACCGGCGCAAAGCATGCGCACTACGTAACGGATCACCTTGGCATGGTCGATGATCGCCTGCTCGGGGGTAAGCGCCACATCGTTGAGGCGCGGCGCGACATTGCCATCCTCATCGGTGATAAGTTCCATCAAGAGGACGCCATCGAGGCAGACATAAGGCTGTGGCACCCGCACACCGGCCGCCGCCAGCTTGAACAGGGCATCGACCTCGGTGTTCTGCCACACCTCTTCATGCTGTTTGCGGCCGTACTTGGAGCCCTTCTCCATGGCGCGAGCGCTGCGGCTGTTACGCACCTTGCGCCCTTCCTGATAGACCACGGCCTGCTTGAAGCTGCGCTTGGACGCCTCTTTATAGACTTTGGCGCAGCGGATCTCGTCGCCGCAGCGCACCACATAGACGTCGGCCTCTTTGCCGCTCATCAACCGGCTGACGACCTCATCGACCAGGCCGTCATCAACCAGAGGTTGGATTCGATTTGGAATTTTCATGGCCGCCCTTTTACCCTATTTCCGCTCTCGAAGATAGCTCCGCGCACGCTCACCTGCCTCTCCCTTTCATAAGACACCCTGTTATCCCCTGTTTGCGCTGTTTTTGTCCACCCGTTCGCCTTAAAAACCACCAGCAGCAGACCAAACACGAAAGGCGCCTGTGTCAACAAAAATGGCCCGCAAGCGGGCCAATTTTCAAGGTTCGGGCGGCAAGCCCTGACGAATACGCTGGATCCCCGCTTCATAGAGGCCGTCATCCCCCTCCTGATGCTCCAGGGTTTCGAAGATCTTGAGAAACCACATGTACTGCTCGGGATGGCGCGCCACCTGCATCTCCACCACCCGGTTCATGGCATTGACGTCTGCCAGCAGATCGGCGGTGGGATAAGGGTCAAACGGCGGCTCAATCTCCAGCAGATAGCGTCCCTCATCCTCGTCATAGCTGGCGAAGATGGGCACGGCTCTGGCACCAGTCAGCTTCACCAGCTTGGGCAGCGCGGGCAGGGTTGCCTTGGGGCGACCAAAAAAGGGAACAAACACGCTCGCCTCGCGGCCGTGGTCCTGATCTGGCAGGTAAAAAAAACTGGCACCGGCGCGGATCGACTTGATCGCCGGTTTGATCCCGGCGCTGCGCTCATAGACCTTGCCCCCTTTGGCCCGCTCGCGGTTGATGTACCAGTCGAACACCTGATCTTTCGGGCTCTTCATCATGGTGCACATCTCAAAGCCCATCATGGAGAAGTAGCGGCCAATCATGTCGACCGCCCAGGTATGAGGCACCACCAGGATCACCGGGCGGCCCGCAGCCTGCTCCGCTTGCACATGCTCCCAGCCGGTGACCTTGATGCGGCGGGTCAGCCGCGCCTTGCTGCGCCAGCTGAGCTCGCCAAAGCCCATAAAGGTCTTGAGCCCGACCCGGATCGATTTGAGCAGCAGCGCCTGCCGTGCGGCGGCATCCAGCTCGGGAAAGCAGATCTTGAGGTTGGTATCTGCGATATAGGCCTGCTTTTTCGAAAAACGCAGCAGGGTTGGAGAGATCAGATCGGCAAAGCGATCCCTCAGTCTCGCGGGGGTAAATGCCAGCAGGGAGAGCAGGCCCAGCGCAAACCAGCTGCCCCACCATTTGGGATGCAGCAGGCGGCTATGAAATGAGGTATCAAATACCGGATCTAACGCAGACATGGCGGCCATCAAGTCATCAAAAACAAACGGTTATTGTAGTTATCCTGACATTTTTTTCTACCCTAGGGAGGCTGGCCATCGACCTGCAAGGCACTGATCAGACTAGTTATCATAAAAAATGGCCCACCTGGGGCCATTTCAATCAATCTAAATTCGGGGTCAGCCATGGGGCGACAATCCCTTGCGGATCCGCTGGATCCCCGCCTCGTATAGGCCATCCAGCCCCTCCTGATCCTGACGGGTATCGAAGATCTTGAGGAACCACATGTACTGGCCCGGATGGCGCATCAGCTGCTGTTGCACCATGTCATTCATACGACAGGTATCGGCCATCACATCCTCGGTGGGATAGTTGTCGAACGGTGCCTCAATCTCCAGCCGGTAGCAGTGGTTCGCTTCGTCATAGCAGGCGAGCAGAGGCACCGCCTTGGCGCCGCTGACCTGCACCAGACGGGGCAAGGCAGGCAGGGTCGCTTTGGGATAGTCAAAGAAGGGGGCGAAGATGCTCTTCTCGCGGCCATGATCCTGATCCGGCAGATAGAAGAAGCTGCGACCGCTCTTGATGGTCCTGATCACCGCCTTGATCCCGGCGCTGCGCTCATAGACGCGGCAACCGTTCTTGGCTCGTGCACGGTTGAGGTGCCAATCAAACACCGGATTGCGCGCCCGTTTCATCATGGTGCACATCGGCACCCCGCGCTGGGTAAAGCAGTAACCGGCGGCATCCACCGGCCAGGTATGGGGCACCACCAGGATCACCGGACGGCCGGCCGCCCGCTCCGCCTCGATATGCTCCCAACCGATCACCTGCATCCGGCTCATCAGATAACGTTGACTGCGCATGGTGAACTCGCCAAATCCCAACAGACTCTTGAGGCCGACCCGGATCGAGGTCAGTGCAATGGCATCCCGCTCTTCCGGGCTCTTATCCGGGAAGCAGATCTCCAGATTGGTTCTGGCGATATAGATCTGTTTTTTCGAGATACGAAACACCAGCGGTGCCAAGGCTTCGGCCAAACGGTCGCGCAATCGCACCGGCACAAAGGCGAGCAACATCAGCACGCCGAGCGCCAGCCAGCTGAACCAGTAGCGGGGATGCAGAAAACGGGCTTCAAAGGAGGAGTCAAATACGGGATCTTGGGACGACATGTATCGGGGTCGAGCGAAAAAGTGGTGCTGCATTGTAGTCGTCCTGACAGGTAATACCAGTTAAATCCATGGCAAATAGCCCGCCACGAGCGCCACATCAAAAAACCATAAAAAAATGCCCCGCACCGCGGGGCATTTTGCTCGTTACACAACCAGGGTGGAGGCTCTTTGTCCATCCATCGTATGACTGGTCGTTTATCCCGTCGCTCTCGGAGCGCACTGCTTATCCATTTCCCGATGTCACATCTTCTTCAAGATTTAACGGTGAGCACCCTGGCGGGCCATGCCGTTATTCATTTCGGTATTACGCTGCGGCAGAAAAAACATCAGGTAACGCAGTGCCACATACCCGACAATGACGGTAGCCACCCCCAGCTCGAAGTGGGCCAGCAGTCTAATCTGCTCCACATAGTGGGCCGCTTGCGCAAACCCTTCAACCAGATGGGCCACTTTGAACAGGGCGGTGGCACCGATCACCAGCGGGAATGTGAAGGCGGCATAACCCGGCGAGAAGGGCAGACGCAGCAGTTTGATGAAGGCCAGATAGATGATACCGGTCATCAGGATGGCAATCCCCAACAGCACGGCCACCAGCAGCAGTGACGGATCCTGACTGACGGTCAGGTAACCGGCCAGAGAGAGGCTGGCAGGAGCCGCCAGAATGGCGATGGTCGGTTTGGCGGCATCCGGCACTTCATGGCTGAAGATCAGGCGATAGAGCATCAGCGGCAGCATCAGGCCATAGCAGATGATCCCGAACCAGAGCAGACCGTTGGCCAGCGGGGCAAACTGCCCCCCCGGGAAGGCGACGTCAGCCACGATGATCCCCACCGGCGGCACGAACCAGCTCGGCACCATGTGGTGGATTTCAAACTCTTTGGCGCGATGCCAGATAAAGGTGGCCAGGAACAGCAGGTGAACCGCCACAGCAAACAGCCAGAGGGCCTCGCCCGCTTGCGGCGCAATCATACCCAGCGCTTTGGAGACCACCATGGTACCCATGGCATAGGTCGGTACCACACTGCCGACTACGGGGTGAGCGAGATCCTGCAGCAGCAGGCGGGGGTGAAGCAGAAACTTGAAGGTCAGGATCACCAGCAGCACGGCCGCAATGGCAGCACCCAGCAGTTGCATCCGGCCATCGAAGTGACCGGCATTTTCCCAACACCAACCAAGGCTGGCGATGCCCAGCGCCAGACCCGCCATGGGGGTTGGGGCGGCAGCCAGTGATTTACGGGTTCTTGCGATCATGATGACACCTTTCTATTGATGACTATGGCGATAGGATAATGGTCCCTTATCGTTTACGATATCTAAATGAATTAAATCAATCATTCAGGAAAACCAAACACGATGAAACTGACCCTGCAGCAGCTGAAAGTGTTCGCCACCATTGCCCGCTATGGAAACCTTGGCCTTGCCGCCAACGAGCTCTGCCTGAGCAAGGGGGCTGTCTCCCAGTCGCTGCAGGAGCTGGAGCGCCAGCTCTCTACCCCGCTGTTTGACCGCATTCACCCCAGATTGCAGCTCAACAACGAGGGGCGCCTGCTGCAACCGGCCGCCGAAGAGCTGCTGACCCGGATGCAGGATATCGAGAACCTGTTCAGCCCCGATGCCGAGCCGAGCGGCCAGCTGCGCCTTGGTGCCAGCCAGACCATCGGCAACTACCTGCTCCCTACCCTGCTCGCCAGCAGCAAACAGGAGCTGGGGCTCCCCCCCAAGGTGACCATCAACAACACTCACCTGCTCTGCCATGCGCTGGCCAACTTCGAGCTGGATATGGCACTGATCGAGGGGGAGAACCACCACCCCGACCTGCTCGCCGAACCCTGGCTGCAGGACGAGATGCTGGTGGTGGCCCCACCCGGTCACCCGCTTGCCAACAAGAAGGAGCTCTCCCTCTCCCGTCTGGGGGGCGAGACCTGGGTATTGCGTGAAGCACAATCGGGCAGCCGCGAGCAATTTATCCAGCAGATCCAGCCCGAGCTGCCCCGCTGGCAACCAGGGCTTGAACTCAACACCCTGGAGGCGGTGATGCTGGCGGTGGAGAAGGGGCTTGGTATCTCCTTTATTTCCCGGCTGGCAGCCTCGGATCGCCTGGCAGATGGGCGGCTGATCGCCCTGCCCCTCTCCCGCCGCTTCCCGCGCCAGCTCTCCCTTATCTGGCACAAGCAGAAGTACCACTCCACCTCCCTGCGCCACTTTATCCACTTCTGCCGGGCTCAGGTGAAGGATGCCGAGGTGAGCCGCGCAGAGTAACGCGCGCTCGGAGCGCCGCTGACAGGCCCGCCCGCCAATGATGGAAAAAGCAGAGAGGGAGCCACGGCTCCCTCTCTGTGATTCGCTTCTGAGTATCACTTCGCCAGACTGCGCAACCAGCTGATCTCCTCGCCCCAGATGGACTCGTCTATGGTCTCGAGGATCAGCGGAATGCGATCGAAGCGATCATCATTCATGATGTGGTGGAATACTGCCTCCCCCAGATTGCCCTCCCGCAAGCTGTGATGGCGATCGACCCGGCTGCCGAAGGTACACTTGGCGCCGTTGATATGCATCCCCTTGAGATAGTGAAAACCCACCGTACGGTCGAACTCGGCAAAGACGGCAGCGCAACTCTCTGCGGTGCGCAGATCGTAGCCGGCGGCAAAGGCGTGGCAGGTATCGAAACAGATCCCGACACGGCTCTTGTCCTCCACCCCTTCGATGATGGTGGCAAGGTGCTCGAACGACCAGCCAAGGTTGGTCCCCTGCCCGGCGGTATTCTCGATCACCGCCGTCACCCCTTCACTGCGCTCCAGCGCCCAGTTGATGGACTCGCTCACCAACTTGAGGCTGGCCAATTCGGGAATTTGCTTGAGATGGCTACCAGGGTGGAAGTTCAGATAGCAAAGCCCCAGCTGCTCGCAGCGCTTCATCTCGTCGAGAAACGCATCGCGGGATTTGGCCAGACCATCGGGATCCGGGTGGCCCAGATTGATGAGGTAGCTGTCGTGGGGCAGGATCTGCTCCGGCAGAAAACCGGCCTTGTCACAAGCCGCCTTGAAGGCACGGATGGTGGCATCCGACAAGGGGGCAGCCTGCCACTGACGTTGATTCTTGGTAAAGAGGGCAAACGCGTTGGCCCCGATGGCCTGGGCGCGGGCGATGGTATTCTCCACCCCGCCGGCCGCACTGACGTGGGCTCCGATATATTTCATACAATCTCCTCGATACGGCAAGCCGCCATTATGCCGATCCCGCCCGGCCACGCCAAACCGGGATATCCGATAGCGGGTATCGACAAATAGCGCCGCCTTGGCAAAGCGGCTGCGTTTCATGGCGCAATCGGCCTGCGCTGTGGCAACCTCTCCCCAGAAGGGATAGTTGGAGCCCGTCCACGCCAGCATGGCGCCCATAAAAAAACGCAGCGTATCGCCTGAGCAATAACGCTGCGTCTTTGGATCTCTCGGCCGTCCCCCTTGCCGTGACCCGAATGGCCAGCGACAAGGGAGCAAGAATGCGCGGGGAGAGTCGCCTTAGAAGGGCATCTTGAAGCCTGGCGGCAGTTGCATGCCACCGGTCAGCTCGCCCATCTTGGCCTTGTTCTGCTCTTCCACACGACGCACGGCATCGTTGCAAGCGGCGGCAACCAGATCTTCCAGCAGCTCCTTGTCATCTTCCATCAGGGAGGGATCGATCTCGATGCGACGTACGCTGTGGCTGCCCGTCATGGTGACCTTGACCATGCCGGCACCGGCTTCACCGGTCACTTCCATCTGGGCAAGCTGCTCTTGCATCTTCTGCATACGCTCTTGCATCTGCTGGGCCTGTTTCATCAGGTTACCCATTCCACCTTTACCAAACATATGTCGTCTCTCGTCTTGAAATCCGGCATCCAGCGCCGGGCTGTGGGCTTGTCTGTCCTAGATGGGGACAGCCAAACTGCTTTTCAACCGGGAGCCAGCTCCCGGCCACGGAATTTAGCGGTTGAGGGGCTCGATGCTCTCGTGATGGAGCACGGCACCAAACCGCTGAACTAAAAACTGTACGTTGGGATCCTGCTCCAGATCTCGGGTCACCTGCTCACGCACCCCCAGATAAAGGCGATGCTCGATCTCGAGGGGGGTCTCCTTGTCAGGCACCACGCCAAGAGTCACCTCGACCTGTACCGGTTGCCCCAGCGCAGGCCCGATGATCTCGGCCAGATCGGCGCGCGCCTTGTCGCTCACCAGATGGCGCTGCTCGGGCTTGAGGGTCAGCAACACCTTGTCCCCCTCCCGCGTCATCACCGAGTTGATGGCGAGCTGGCGCAGCCGACCGCCTACTTGGGTGTGAGCAATCAGCTCGGCCCAGGAGTCACCACAACTATTGAGCAGTGAGGAAGGGATAAGGCGGGTCGCCTCCCCCTCTTGCGGCGCCTCATCGCTCTCGAGCTCGTCCCAGTCGATCGTCTCCATCACTGGCTGGACAGGCTCGCTCTGCGCCACAGGGGTAGTAGCCACCGCCGTGGTGGCAACGGGTGGCTGGGTCGCAGGGGCAGGCGTCACCGCAGGCGCCATAGCACTGCGCTCACCGGGTCGATAGCTCGGCTGCCCGTCAAGATCCCAGGGGGGCAGATCGGATGGCTGGGCCGGTGCCGTGACGGGGGCATGGCTCATCACCTGAGTCTGCTCGGCAAAGCCCTGATTGAGGTACTCCTCGTATTCCCCGTTGTCACCCTGCGGCTCGTAACCGTCGCCATAGAGATCCACCGGCGGCAGATCATCAAAGTGCCCAATCGCCGCCCCCCCCTGCCCGGCCGGTTGGCCGACCGGAGCTGGCTGTTGGGTTACGGCCGGAGCAGCAGCGGGCGCGACAGGACGAGCTGGCGCAACCGGCACCGCGCGCGGCGCGGGCGCCGCCGGGGCATCCTGACCACGCTGGCGGCTGCGCAGCATGTTTCGCTTGCCAAGCAGGCTCTGCATGCTCGACACCGCTGAAACAGCTTCAGGTGCGCTAACCGGCGTGGTTGTCGGTTCGAGCGCGGGCTCGATGCTGGCAGTCAGCGACTCGCCACGGGAATGGTCCGCGTAGGCTGCGGCAGAAGCTTGTTCATCAGCATCTGCGGGCTGTGCAACCGAGTGCGCAGACACATCGGGCTGCACATGGGGTAACGCGGGCTCGGGTTGATACCCCATGCCTGCGGCTTCGCGCAGCAGCTCATCCTGCTGGCTGAACAGCTCGGCGGCTTGCGCCTCCTCCTCGCTGTCGGCGGGGTTGCCGATGTCATTCACCATCGCAGGCAGGGAGACATCAACCGCGGGCACTGTACTGGTAGCAACAGGCGTGCTGGCAACAGGGCTGGCTAGCGGTGCAGGCAC
The DNA here is from genome assembly GCF_040907785.1 of Aeromonas sp. s8. Classification (NCBI taxonomy): domain Bacteria; kingdom Pseudomonadati; phylum Pseudomonadota; class Gammaproteobacteria; order Aeromonadales; family Aeromonadaceae; genus Aeromonas; species Aeromonas sp. s8. Next base: position 7,447 of record NZ_JBFOCL010000002.1, on the reverse strand, counting down.
GGCGCCGCTGATCGGAGCCACTGCGGCCGATTCAGCGGCCGGGGGCTTTCCCGGCAAGGAGGCTACCGAAGTGGCACTGCTCGCCGCACTGCTCGTCATTGACGGGGGCAACGCAGTGAGGCTGGCCGGATGCAGGGCATCACGCCTTGGGGAGAAGGCGAGCATCCGCAGGCAGGTCATCTCCAGCGCGGTGCGGCCATCGGGAGCCCAGGGCAGATCTTTACGACCACCCAGCACGATCTGGTAGCAGAGCTGCACCTCTTCCGGGCTCATCGCCTTGGCCAGTTGCAGCAGGGAATCGGCATCCGCCCCCTGCTCCTGCACGCTGGCAGGCAGCAGCTGCGCCATGGCGATGCGATGGAGCAAGCCTTCCAGCTCGGCGTGGAGCTGATCAAAATCGGGGCCCAGGGTGGCGATCTCGGTGATCTTGGCCATGGTCGCGGGGGCATCTTGCCGCAAAATGGCTTCCAGCAGCTGGTGCAGATGGCGGTGATCGAGCGTGCCCAGCATCGCCAACACGCTCTCGAGGCGCACGCTACCATTGCCGTGGGCCAGCGCCTGATCGGTCAGGCTCAGGGCATCGCGCATACTGCCGTCCGCGGCTTTGGCCAGGGCCAGCAGCGCACGCGGTTCAAAGGGCTGCCCCTCCTGATCCAGCACCCATTCGAGCTGCTTGGCGATCTGGGTCTGATCCAGACTCTTCAGATGAAACTGCAGGCAGCGCGAGAGAATGGTAATGGGCAACTTCTGCGGATCCGTGGTGGCCAGCAGAAACTTCACATAGGGGGGCGGCTCTTCCAGGGTTTTCAGCAGCGCGTTGAAGCTGTGGCGCGACAACATGTGCACTTCATCGATGAGGTAGACCTTGAAGCGGCCGCGGGCCGGACGGTACTGCACGTTGTCGAGCAGCTCGCGGGTATCTTCCACCTTGGTGCGGGACGCCGCGTCAATCTCCAGCAGGTCGACAAAGTTGCCCTGATCGATCTCGCGGCAGGTATCACAGACACCACACGGGTGGCTGCTGATCCCCTGTTCGCAGTTGAGGCTCTTGGCCAGAATACGGGCGATGGTGGTCTTGCCGACCCCGCGGGTACCGCTCAGCAGATAGGCGTGATGCAGCCGTCCCTGATCCAGGGCGTTGGTCAAGGCGGTCAGCACATGTTGCTGGCCTACCACTTGTTCAAACGTATGGGGGCGCCATTTACGCGCCAGAACCTGATAGCTCATAAATCCATCATGCAGGGAAGACAGGGCATTGAGGCCGGATGCTAACACAAATGGCGGGCTGGCTGTATCGGCTATCGGTGAGAGCGGGAGGGATCGCTTGATTTTCAAACCGATGCCCGCAAGGGCACCGGTTCAACGCAGGCCCGATGCAGAGGATCGGGCCGAAGAGGCATTACTCGCCGGCCAGCTCGACCAGTGAGACCACCTTGATGCCAGCGGCAGTCAGGCGGGCATCGCCACCCAGAGACGGCAGGGAGATGATGAAGGCCGCATCGGCAACTTCACCACCAGCACGGCGGATCAGCTTGACGGTCGCATCGACGGTACCACCGGTCGCCAGCAGATCGTCCACGACCAGCACCTTGTCACCGGGTACGATGGCATCGGTGTGCAGTTGCAGGGTGTCGGTGCCGTACTCGAGGGCATAGGACTCCTCGATCACTTCGCGCGGCAGCTTGCCCGGCTTGCGGACCGGCACGAAGCCCAGCCCCATGGCATAGGCAACCGGCGCGCCAAAGATGAAGCCGCGAGCTTCGGTGCCAACAATCTTGGTGATCCCTTGATCACGATAATGATTGGCCAGCAGATCGATGGTGGCCTTGAAGGCCTCGGCGTTCTCGATCAGGCTGGTGATGTCACGAAACAGAATGCCCGGCTTCGGATAGTCGGGAATGGTCTTGATGCTTGCTTCGATAAATTTCAGGGTTTCCGGATTCATGTGTTGACCGCTTATTTTTTTGACCCAAGGGTGGCCATTTTTTCTCAATTCCCTTCTGCGGGAAATAAAAAAGCCTGTCACGCAAAAATGACAGGCCGACTCCATAGCATTATTGCTGCAATAGCTTAGGGACTTCACTTCACCATTGCAACTGGCTCCAGCACCGGCAGACGCATTAACCAGGTGAGCAGGATCACCATTATGATAACCAGCAACCCCTTGACCCACAGCAGTGGCACCACCGCCAGCGACACCGAAAAGGTGAGCAAAATGAAGATAATGGCGCGCCGTCTGGCCTGACGACGAATGCCGCGATACTGTTGCCAATCCACGATGGGCGGGCCAAACCAGGGATGGGTCAACAGCCAGCGATGAAAACGGGGCGACGAGCGGGCAAACAGGGCGGCAGCCAGCAACATGAAGGGGGTAGTCGGCAATAGCGGCAGCACAATGCCCACGATACCGGTGGCAAATGCCAGCCACCCGAGCGCCATCAGACACCAACGCTTCATTCCTTCTCCTTGCGTGATTTATCTCCCTCTAGCCTAACAGAGTTTGAGCGGGTGCTGACAGCGGGCCGCAACCCCACTACAATCTGCGCTCTTTTTTCTCCCCACTCTCGTCGGAAAGCCGTTATGCGCGTTATTTTGGCCCCCATGCAGGGGGTACTGGATCACCTGATGCGGGAGGTACTCACCTCCGTCAATGATTACGATCTCTGCGTGAGCGAGTTTATCCGGGTCGTCGATCAGCTGCTGCCCGCCAAGGTGTTCTACCGCCTCTGCCCTGAACTGCTGCAAGATGGCAAAACCCGCGCAGGCACCCCGGTGCGGGTACAACTGCTGGGGCAACACCCCGAGTGGCTGGCCGAGAACGCCGTGCGCGCCATCGAGCTGGGCTCCCCCGGCGTCGATCTCAACTTCGGCTGTCCCGCCCCTACGGTCAACAAGAGCAAGGGCGGTGCGGTGCTGCTCAAAGAGCCCGAGACCATCTACCGCATCGTCAAGGCGGTGCGCGAGGCGGTGCCCGCCCATCTGCCGGTGAGCGCCAAAATTCGCCTCGGTTACGATGACAAGGATCTCTATCTGGAGAACGCCCAGGCGGTCTTCCAGGGGGGCGCCAACGAGCTGGCCGTTCATGCCCGCACCAAGCGCGAAGGCTACAAGGCACCCGCACACTGGGAGTATGTGGATGCCATTCGCCGCGCCCTGCCGATCCCCGTCACCGCCAACGGCGAGATTTGGGATCATAAAGATGCCCTCGCCTGCGCCAGGGTCTCGGGTTGCGATGCCCTGATGGTCGGGCGCGGCGCCATCTCCCTGCCCAATCTGGCCAACGTGATGAAAACCGGCTGCCCGCACATGAGCTGGGCCGAGGTGCTGCAGTTGATGGTGAGCTATACCGAGCAGGATCTGGCCAGCGAAAAAGCCGACTACTACCCCAGCCGCATCAAACAGTGGTTCAGCTATCTCAAACGGGAATATCCCGAAGCGGACCTGCTGTTTCAGGAGATCCGGGTGCTCAAAGAGACGGCTCCCATCCGCGATGCCCTGCTGCAAGCAGCCAAAAGCCACGGCTAACCACGTTTAACTTGACGCATATCATCTTGATAGAGTTATCGGATCCCTATACTGCCCCGAATCTGTCGTCTGTCCTGTGGGGGATAATGTGTGTGAAATGACGCAAGCACAGTTGACTGTCTGGCGTAATCGCCTGCTGTCAGACTGGGCCCAAGTACGAGAAACGTTGATCGGTCAGCTCAAAGCCTGCCGCCGTGATGAATGGGCCGAGCAGGTCGGTCACTGCGAGCAGGATCAACTGGTGGAACTGACCAGCCGGCTAGATCTGCCGAAGGTAGAGCAGAGCGTGGCCCGCCTCAAGCGGATCGACGCGGCACTCTGCCAGATGGATCTCGGCCTCTATGGCCTCTGCTCCGATTGTGAAGAGCCGCTTTCCATCGAACAGCTGGAACAGGATCCGACCCTGCAACGCTGCCCGCGCTGTGAAACCCGTTATCGCAAGGGATTCCACGCCCACGAACTGTGAGGGATGCACATCTGTGCATCCGCTCAACCCTCAGCACTGGTTACTCCGTCGTTCCTGTCCAATACTCAACCGTATCAGCCTGTTCGAGGGTATGCGTTGTGTACAGACTCTTGTTGTTATGGTGTTTGTGTTGCCAGGCTACGGCACAAGAGTCATTGGTCGTGGGCTGGGTCGACTGGCAGCCCTTCAGTTATCGCAATGAACAACAACAGCTCCGCGGACTGGATGTGGAGCTGCTCAACGCCATCTTCCTGCGTGCCGGTTATCAGGCCAGATTCAGTGAAATGCCCTGGGCTCGCGTGTTGCACGAGCTGAAATTCGGCACGGTTCAACTGGCCATGTCAGCCAATATCACCGCCGAGCGCCAGCAATATGCCCGCTTCAGCCACCCCTATCGGGAAGAGGAAACGGCCATCGTCATCCGTCGGCAAGATGCCGAGCGCTGGCGCGGGATCACCACCCTGGAGCAGTTGATCAACACCCCTGACTTTCATATCGGGGTGCTCAAGGGCTTTGATTACGGCAATACCTTCCGCCAGTTGATGGCAAGGCCCGAGCTGCAGCCCCGTTTGCAGATGCGCCTGCGGCTGGATCAGCTGCTGAAGATGTTGCAAGGGGGACGGATCCAGGGGTTTATTCTGGATCCCCACGGACTGCAGGAGTGGCAGGGTAAGGATGGCGTGCAGGACAAGCTGTATATTCTGCTGCATATCGAACAGACACCGGTTCACCTGATGCTGAGCAAAGAGAGCACCACTGAGGCGCAACTGCAGCGGATCAATCAGGCTATCGATAAATTGAAACAGAGCCCCGACTATCAACAGATCCTCGATCGCTACCAGTTCAGATCCCTGCATTCACAGGAAAACACTCATAAGTAAGGGGAGCATCTGCTCCCCTTGCAGTCTCAAGCAAACCCAATCCTGTCTCAAACAGCCCTGGTTGCAACTTGCCAGGACGTTTTGGTCACCGATAACGTGATGGATTACTTCTGCCTGTCAGCGTCCCAGCACAATGTCGGCAAGGTGGGCGAAGTGGTGGATTTCGTGGGTGGCATCGCATTCGCCCGCTTGCCGCGCCGGGTTGTACCAGCAGGTTGCCAGCCCCTGCGCCGCCGCCCCGGCAATATCGGTTTTCGGATTATCCCCCACCATCAGCACCCGGGCCGGATCCGGCTGCCCCATCAGGGAGAGGGTGTGCTGGAATATGGCTGGCGCCGGCTTGGTCACCCGGATCTCGTCGGAGATCACCAGCGGCTCGAACCACTCACTCCAGCCCAGTTTGCCGAGCCGCCCCCGCTGAGGCACGCTGAAACCATTGGTGATGATCCCCATCCGCACCTTGCTGCGTAGCTGCTGCAGGGTCTCGACCACCCCTTCGAGAGGCATGCTAAGGGCAATGATTTGCTCCAGAAAGGTGTTGTTCATCGCCATGGGATCGGCGGCAACCTGCTGGGCAAAGAGGGAGAAGCGGGTCTGCTGCAACGCCGTTGCATCGATCTCGCCGTCGTTGTACTGCTGCCAGAGCCCGTGGTTGAGGGCGTGGTACTGCGCCATGCTGGCGTCATCAGCCTGTACGCCATAGATCTGCAGGGTGTGCGTCAGCGCAGAGGCGACCGGAAAATCGAGCAGGGTTTCATCCAAATCGAACAGCACCCAGTCATAGCTTGGTTGTTTCACAGAACTCCTTGTTATCATTCAGATTGTTCAGAGGCTTGGCGACCAACTCTGCCAAGCGGGCTGGCCAGCAGATCCAGCGTGAGGCGCACGCCAAAGCCGGTCACTTCGCTGGAGACCACCCCATTGCCCCCCTTGTTGCGAAAACCGCTCAGGTCGAAGTGCAGCCAGGGGGTCTGCTCGGGCACGAAGTGGGCGAGGAAACGGGCCGCATCGATGTGATCCGGCGAACTGCCCGGCGCACACTGCAACAGATCGGCCCACTCGCTCTCGATGTTGTCGTCATAATCGTCATCAAGCGGGAAGGGCCAGATCCGCTCGCCGCTGCGCTGACCCAGATTGACCAGCGATGTCATCCATTCGCTGCGATTGGTAAAGACGCCGCTGTAGCGACTACCCAGCGCCCGTTTGCAGGCCCCGGTCAGGGTCGCGTAATCGAGCAGCAGATCCGGGGTATCCTGCACCGCCATCGCCAGTGTATCGGCCAATACCATTCGCCCTTCGGCATCGGTATCGACCACCTCGATGGAGGTGCCATTGATGGCAGTCACCACCTCGCCGGGGCGATAGGCATGAGGGCCGATATGGTTCTCGGCAATGGCCAGCCAGCAGTGTACCTCGTAGGGTAGCTGAGCTCGGCTGATAGCGTAGAGGGCCCCCAGCGCCACTGCACTCCCCCCCATGTCCAGATGCATGCCATACATGCTGCCGGAGACCTTGAGGTTGTAACCGCCAGAGTCGTGGCAGATCCCCTTGCCCACCAACGCAATGCGGCGCACCGGCTTGGGTGGATAGTAGCTGAGCTTGACCATGGCCCCCTGATTGTCTTCCGAGCCACGAGCAACGGCCAGAAACGCCCCCGCCCCCAACTCGGCCAGCTGCGCCTGATCATAGTGATGGCACTGCCACCCCTCATCTTGCGCCAGCTTGCTGACAAACTCGCGATAGCTGGCGGCCGTCAGCTCGGAGGCAGGCAACACCGCCAGATGGCGAGCCAACCCGTTACCCCCCGCTTCGCTGTAAAGGCGCGCCAAGTCCAGCACCACCGCGGGTGAAACCTTGATCTGCTGGTAGCTCCAGCTGATTTCGCTGCGGCGCTTGCTGGTGGGCAACGAAATATTGGCGGCAAGCAGGGCCGACAACATCACTTCGGCCAGAATCACTCGCTCGGAGGGAGAAAAACCTTCCAGATGCAGCCCGAGGCGCTCCACATTAAGCCCAGAAAGAGGAGCAATCCAGCCTCTGATCTGTTTATAGAGGCGGTGATCCCGCGTCACACTGCTGGCCACAAACATCACCTGCAACAGGGTATTGCCATGCATCAGGGTAAAGGGCGCTTTTTTCCCCAGCGCAAGCTGGGTCTGGAGACCCGCAAGGGCGGGCAGCGAAAGCAAGGACTCCTTCTGCTCTTCGGCGATCAGCAGCAGTTGCAACGGCAGCCCTTGGGCAAGGGCTTCGGCCAGCGTAGCATCCCGGCTTTCAATAGCAGGAGGAAGATAGGTGAAGGGAGTGATCACAGGCGCGTGCCTCATCCATGAAGAGATACCTGATGATACCCAACAAATGGTTGATACGACCAGTTTTGGTCTTGAAAAAGCGTCAGAAATAGCAGCAGTCACCAGATGGTGACGAGCATCAAGAAGGATTGTTCAATGATTGGCAATGCAGGAAGGGAACGTACAGAAAGTTGGTTGCGGGGGCCGGATTTGAACCGACGACCTTCGGGTTATGAGCCCGACGAGCTACCGAGCTGCTCCACCCCGCGTCCGAATTGTCACCC
>NZ_JBFOCL010000001.1:0-67823 GCF_040907785.1 Aeromonas sp. s8 | reverse complement strand
ATACCCCGTGGAGGGGTTCCCGAGCGGCCAAAGGGATCAGACTGTAAATCTGACGGCTCTGCCTTCGAAGGTTCGAATCCTTCTCCCTCCACCATTTCCCCGATTGCAATGGCTGAATACAATTTGCTTTGCCCCTGTGGAGGGGTTCCCGAGCGGCCAAAGGGATCAGACTGTAAATCTGACGGCTCTGCCTTCGAAGGTTCGAATCCTTCTCCCTCCACCATCATTCAAGAAAACCCGGCCTCGCGCCGGGTTTTCGCTTTCTGCTATCCCCCTCACACTTTTTCGGCATTGTCAGATCTGACAGTTGCAATTGCATCCCATCTTGCTCATCGTGGCATCATCGACATCAGAGTGTTCACATCATGTTTGAAGTCTGGGACGAGCATGGTCACGCCATCGGTCTGACATTGCAGGCGCTCAAAGTCAGAATCAGCAACGACTATCAGGGTGATCTGATGGTGCGCTATAGCAACAAGCTGGGACTCCCCACGACCCTCTTTCTGACCATTCATCAGGGCGTTGCCTATCAACGCTTCAAAGCGGGCTCGCCAAAACTGGATTGGGAATGGCTGGCCACCGCAGGCAATGGCCACAGCCCCCGCAATTTTATGAGTGAACAGTTCCCCTTACTCCAGCTCTCCCTCGATAACTGAGTGCCCTTTCTCGCTCAATAACGTCAATTCATCGATGATTTGCTGTAATTGGGCACGAAAGCGTGTCAGCTCATCGGTACAAGCTGGCGATCCAAACTGACGGATTTTTTCTTCCAATCGCCATGCCTGTTCCGCCAATTCCGGTGCCATCATCATGCTGATTGTCCCCGCCTGACGATGCACCCAATTGGCCAATGCATTGTCATCAAGTGACTCCTGCACCATCGACTGTTCAAGCTCCTGGCGAAAAAGCGGAAACATCTGCTGCAACTTGTCACCATGACCAAAAAATGCCTCCATGGCCGCAATATCAATCAAGGTTGGCGCGGGTAAGATTTGCCACTTCTGCAACATCTGGCGCAGAACATCCAGCAGCACCGGTTTGCCCAGCAGATCGTCCATGCCCGCGGCAAAACAGCGCTCAGACTGCTCTGGTAACACATTGGCCGTCATGGCGATGATCAGCTGCCGCTCGCCTTTCTCTGCAGCCCGTATCCTGCGGGTGAACTCATAACCATCCATCACCGGCATCTGACAGTCACAGAGCACCAGCTCATAGGGATGCTGCGCGACCATCTCGAGAGCCTGCTGGCCATGCTCTGCCACATCGCAGTTCATCCCAAGTTGCCTGAGCTGGCGTATTACCAGCGACTGGTTGAGGGGATTATCCTCCACCAGCAATACCCGACAGGGCTGTATGGGTGCGCTCTTTCGCATCGCTTTCGTTGCCGTCCCATCGCTCAAGCCAAGCTGGTGATAGCAAACTTCCCGCACCGCATGCCAGGTCATGGGATTGCTGTTGAGGGTGTAACCCTCCTCATCACAACAATAACCGAGGGGGGTTGCCAGCGGCAGCACCCGGATGAGCTCGTTGCCCGCCAGCTCATGGTCTGTGAAACGCAACTGAGCATCACCAGACTCCGACGTTCGTATTACTCCCAAGGCATCAAGATGCAACAGCAGGGTGTGGTACAACTTCTCGTCATGGAGATCGATATGGGCTTGCACGCCATTGAGACGGAGATCCGGCTCTCGCTGTGCCAGCACTGGCAACGTGACCGTCAGGCTGATGAAAGTGCCCAGCCCAGGGGCACTCTCCAGCCGGATCTCGCCACCCATCAAGGTGGCCAGGGTCTGGCAGATACTCAGGCCCAAGCCGGTACCACCATAACTGCGGGTAGTGGAGCTCTCTGCCTGTTCAAAGGCATTGAAGATCCGGCCAAGCGCTTCGGCGTTCATGCCGATGCCGCTGTCGCGCACGCCGAAGCGCAGCTGCTGTTGCCCCTCCCCCTGCGACAGCAATTGCACCGAGATCTCGATAAAGCCCCGCTCGGTGAACTTGATGGCATTGCTGACAAAGTTGAAGAGGACCTGGCGCAGACGCAGCGCATCACCACTTACCCGGGCCGCCACACCGGCATCCGCCCAGAGATAGACGCGCAACCCCTTGCGATGCACCTCGCTCACCGTCATGATCAGCACGCTATCGAGCAGCTCCCGGACAAGAAACGGCGCTTCTTCGAGTTGCATCTTGCCCGCTTCCAGCTTGGCGAAGTCGAGCACGTTGTCGATCAGCGCATGCAACCCCTGGGCACCGCGGTTGATAACCTCCACCATCTGGCGCTGATCCTGAGTCAATTCGGTAAAGGTGAGCTGTTCCGCCATACCGATAATGCCATTCATGGGCGTGCGAATTTCGTGGCTCATGGTGGCCAGAAACTCCCCTTTCTGGGTGGCGGCAGACTCCGCCTTGGCCTTGGCTCTGGCAAGTGCAGCCTCAACCTGATGACGACGAACTATCTCCTGACGCAGCCGCCAGTAAGCCACCGACAACACCAGAATAAAGAGCGTGATCGCCACCCCGGCGGGCAGCAGGGTACGCACCAGTTTCGCTCTGGGGATACCTTCGCTGTAATTGAGCGCCAGCCAGCTGTTGCGTATCTGGCGCTTCTCCTTGTCGCTCATGCTGGCAAGCACGCGGTTGGTCAAGGGCAGCAAGGGGACGTAAGGCTCACGTACCGCAACGGCCAACTCATCCTTGAAGGGGGTGGGCGCGGCAATATGAAGCCGGTCATCAAACTGCTCGGTGATAAGGCGGGAGACCACCACCAAATTACCGATATAGGCATCTCCCTCACCTGCGGCAACACGGGTGAGTCCCTCGCCAGCGCTCTTGGTCGTGATCAAATTAAGGTCAGGCACCATTGCCTTCAGCTGGGGGATCAGCATGCTGTCGGTCAGCAACAGCTTTTTACCGGCCAGATCGGAGAGATCCCCGATCGGAATACTACCGCGCGCCGTCACCAGCACCATCGGGAATGATGCGAAGGGTTCGCTGGCATGCCAACCCACCAGCCGCTCGATAATGCGAGCGGGTAATACCGCCAGATCCACATCATGATGCAGCAGCAGTTGTTGCAGTTCGGGCCAGCTCTGTACAGGGACGCTGCTGTATGCCAGCCCCAGCTTCTCTTGCAACACCTTCAGATAATCCGCTATCAAGCCGACCGAATTGCCATCCTCTGCGTGATAGGAGAAGGGCACCCAGCCGGGGATCAGCCCCAGCTTGAGCGGTGGCAGCATCGAGAGCCAGCCACGCTCATCAGGACGCAGTAAAAAATGACTGTGCCCCATAAAGTTGGGCTCCAGGCTCTCCCCCAGCCAGCGTTTCTCCAGTTCACTGCGCGCCTCGACCGTTAGCGACTGAATGGCAGTATCAAGCCGGATGGCAAGAGTGTGTTTCTGGCTGGCGACGCCAAGATGCAGGGTTTCCATCAACAAGGGAGACTGGGCAACCACCGCCAACGCCGGGTGACGCTCGATAAACAGATTGGCCACATGAAGGTTACCGATGTAGGCATCTGCCCGACCTTGCTCAACCGCCTGCAATGCACGGTGCGTATCGACAAAGAGTCGCAGTGTGACATTGGGATAGTGCAGCTTGACCAGCTTCTCGGTCAGAAAGCCTTTTTCGATAGCAATGCTGGCGGACTGCAACCGGCTCACATCCCGAAACAGGGGGCTGTCCTGGCGAACCACCACCACGGTCGGCGAAGTGTAGTAAGGTAGGCTATAGGTGACACACTGACGCACCTCAGAATTAAATGCATCGAGCAGGATATCCAGCTTGCCACGGCAGGCATCGGCATACATGGTTTTCCAGTCAGGGTAAACCTGCCAGGCAATCCGGTAGTCAAGCTTTTTGGCTATTTCCTCCATCAATTCAACACTGAATCCAGCGGCGACCTTGCCGTCCCACTGCTGGAATGGTCCCCATCCGCCAGCCAATATGCCCACTTCAATCGTTGGTACAGAATGTACCTCCGCCGAAAATACGGAAGGCGTCAAGGAAAAAACAGCGACAATAATTATGAATCGTTTGATTAATGACATAAGCGAACAATATATAGACATAACGATTCACATATATTTATAAAAAGATATATGCACCTGAAAAAATGGGGTGCGCACGGTAGTATAGAAATGTTAGCTTTGGTAGCCTGAATATTATTCACCGTTTTATAAGAGGCTCATCCATGTCCTTCAAGATTATTCTTGCCGATGACCACCCCTTGATTCTGACCGGGATCCGTAGCCTGATTGACCAGATAACACCCCATTGTGAAGTGATCGGCGAGGCATATCAGGTATCTGACTTGCTGAAATTATTGCAACAGCATCATGGTGATCTGTTGATCACTGATTTCAGCATGCCGGGAGATATCCGCTGTGATGGCCTGGTGATGATCCAGCAGTTGCGTCGGGATTATCCAAACCTGCCCATTATCGTGCTGACCCAGATCCAGAACAGCGCCATCTTGCAATCCCTTATTCAGGTTGGGGTCAACGGTCTGATACTGAAAAAATCGGTTATCAATGAACTGGCCGATGCCATTCGCCAGATATTGCTCGGTCATCGCTATATTGGCCCAACAGTACAAATGCTGCTGGCCAGTGCCGGTATCTCCGGGCAAGGCAACAACAACAACAACAACAACAACCCGCTGACGCCCAAGGAGAGTGAAGTAGTGCGCTTGCTGGCCAGCGGCATGTCGGTTACTCAGGTTGCCGACTACCTTCATCGCAGCGTCAAAACCATCAGCACCCAGAAAAAAAGCGCCATGGTTCGACTCGGCTTGCAAAGTGATAGCGCTCTATTTCTGTATGCACGGGAGAATGGTCTATATTAACGATTTATTGCGTGACAGGGTCTATAACTGCATCAATAACTATCGTCACATTCCCCTTGTAAGTGCCAGGGGAATCAAGGACACCCTCAACATTTTTACTATTTATCTTGAATAGTAGATAGTCACGTATGGTAGACCCACTCATATTAAATCTTGTGCTTGTTATTGGGCTAAGTAACGTATCTTGACCTTTATTTATTCTATAAACATCAAGCGCCATTGATTTTTTATTACTATTGTTTTTTAAAAGGCAATTCTTCAAACCTATAAATTCACACTTCAACGTCATCGCTACAGGTACCGAGCTAATAACTTGCATTGGTAGCAATCCGCTGAGTGTCGGCACTCTACCGGAGTGCCATCCTATTCCATCAGGCTGCAAAACTAATCTGTTACCACCGACAGGAAAAATTACCTTAATCTGATTCCTAACAACCAACCTGAATTCTAAGTCTATGGACTGTGGTGACGGATTGGGAAGATCACCATAGTCAAAATCCTTATTGGAACCAACAAGTAACCGTAATCTTCCTTGATAAATTCCATTCGGTAAGGTTTCAATTCCAATCGGTATCAACTTATAACCAAAGAGAATTTTATTTACATTCGCAACACTTTGACCTCCACCTGATGTAAAAGCACGACTATAGCAGCGACCACCTGTTTTTTGCTCAGCTGGGTTGATCTCATAAAGAAGCGTGTCTGTAGATGAAAGATGAGCATCAACTAGCTTGCAATTAGCAACCGGGTCGGCCTGAGCAATATTATTATCCGCTGACAATGCTCTCTTAGTCATAATAAATCCCGTATGAGTAAAAGAAAACTTCATGTCACGGCTATTCCCCTTTCCATCAGACATAACAACATTTTTCTCCCCAGTGAAGTGGTGATGAAAAAGTCTATGCCAGACATACACATTAGATGATAGAGCCCTATCAATATTCGCATCGATTGCAACGATCCTTGACAATCTATTTTCACATACAAATGAGATAGGCAGTGTTACGCATGGATCTGTTATCCTAAAATCTCCACCCACGCCAGAGTTCAATTGCGCATACTCGGCATTAACATACACTGTTATTCCATAGGAAAAAGAACCATAGGTCGATATACACAAAAAAAACAAAACTCTTAGCACTTTGACACCCTATAACAATATGGATAAAACCTGTTCGCCAGCACTAATAAAACAATGTACAACATTGCATTGATTAACAGCATGTCATTGAGTTCACCATGAGTTTATTTATAGTTCATCATAAAATTAACCAAGCGTTATAACGATTTAGTTACTCTTATTTTTGTACGATAACTCTGGGTGAGCATATTAACTCCCCCAACTGAATCACATCAGAGTTAACAATTTGTTCCTGTCTCCTTGGCACACTGTTGCAATTAAGAGTGCCATTATGTTCCACGCTAAATTCCGGCTGCCGTCGGCTCGCCTCCAGCGCAAAGAAGCCATCATTTTCGGTAAATGCCCGCCCTATAGGGTTACTGACCATAGCACCACGCAGCGGCTGGCTTTGCTCGTCCAGCAGGCGACCAATCACAGTAACGGTGCTCACAGCATTCACCTGACCATAACCCACCCCGCCGCGATTAAGGTGGTAGGGGAGCACGGTGGGCTTGATGGTGAGCGGCATCCCCTCGTGATCAGCCATCTCCAGTTGCAAGGCGCCACTTTGCAAGGCTGGCACCGAAACCAGATGACGACCGGGCCCAAAGGTCTGTACGCTGCCCAGATCGTCGCTGACCCGGATCCGCGCAGCCTCATCATCGGCCGCAATATCGAGGATCATCGCCGCCTCATTGCCCATGCCGCCCATCTCGCGGGAACCGAGCGCCAGATCCCCTTCCTGCCCCAACGCCAGCACACTCTCCAGGTTGACGCCGCCGGTCACCTCTGCGTTATAGGAGGAGTGCTGGGCAAACAGGTCGCCACCCAACCAGGGCGACGCGAAACGGCCATAGCCGGATAGACCGGTACCATAGCTGTCGTGGGTGCTGCCCACGCTGACCTGACGCAACGGGCCCCAATCCACCTCCTGCTGGTAGTTGAGATAGGCGCTGCGCTGGGCTCCGCCCGAACGCGAGGTATTGCTGCCCAGCCCCAACGACAACTGGCGATCATCTCCCCCCAAGTTGATAGTGAGACTCAGCGTGCTACCGCGATCCCGCTGCTGCGCCGTACTCTCGCTGCCGGGACGATCGAACAGGGTCACGCTCCAGGTCACCCAACGCCCCCACAGCCGATCGCTATAGTGCCACCCCACATCAGCGCCGTTACCACGACCAGACTGGTGAGAAACATAGAGACCGAGGGAGCCCCACTTTTCCAGCGACTGCTGCAGTGACAGGCTGGATACCGAGCTTGCGTCCCCTTGCTTGCGCAGATTGCGCGAATGGCTGGCCACCAGACTGCTGTTGCCATGCCAGTAGATCCCCTGCAGATCGTAGCCCCACCCCATGCCAACACTCTGGTTGAGGGAGGCAAAGCCGTGAAGCTGACTGGTCGCCTCCCAATCAAGCGAGAGAGAGTGCTGGGCTCGTTTGTCCACATACTGGCTACCCGCCCCCGCTACCAGCGAGGGGAGCAGCAGATGGTTAACCGCAATACCACCACTGGCCCCTTCCAGATCACTATCTCCTTGCCGCACCAGCCAGCGGGTCTGGCGTCCGACAAACAGGTTGAAGCGCCACGGCTCCTCCGGCGTCTGCCAGTTGGAGGGTTTGTAGATCATCTCGCGCCAACGGCGGGTCTCCTGACCATCCTCCAGCAACCGCAGTTCCACCTCGTAAATGCCGCCGGGCAGCGAGCGGGTATCAAGTGCCTGCAGACCCGATACGACCGGCTGGGACTGGATCAGGTTGCCGTCACGATAGATCTCCACCATGCCCGGCCGGGCCGGAGCCACCTGGATCGGCGCCAGACTGGGTACCCCGCGCTCCCGGCGCAGCAGATCCGAACTGCCCCACATCATCCCGAGCACGGTGGGGGTCGCGCCACTGTAATAGTTCGGCTGACGTACCAACCCCTGCGCCGAGGGAAAGAAGAAACCAAGGCGATAAAAATTGGCCTCATGGAGCCGCTCGCCATAAAGCTGAGCCAGGCCCACTTCACTCGATTGCCCCTCCTGCCAGGTGGCATCCCCCTCCATAAAGGGGGTCCACTGCCCCCAGTTGCCCTCCAGTTGCAGGTTGTAGTGTCCATTGCGCTGGCTGCCCTGTACCAGGTTCAGCTGGTTCTGGACCAGCAACCCCTTGCTCTCTTGAGGCAATGTCATAAAGCGCTGATCCCGCGCCTCCTGCTCCACCTGACCGGTCAGCACCGAGAGCTGGGACTCCTCCAGGCTGTATTGCAACCCCACGATGCCTTCAGGGCAGGCACGACCACACTCGCCAAGCGGCAGATGGCTTCCCAGCTTGCTCAACCAGCGTTCACGCGCCCCCTCGTCAAACTCGCTATCCTGCACGTCCACAAGTGAGAGCAGTTGCACCGAGTTATCCCGCCCGAGCAGCACTTCCCCATCACCCAGCAGGCGATCGTCGACGGTCACCCGCACCATCAGGGGAACGCCAAAAAAGTGCGCTTCAAACCCTTCTGGCAACTGCCGCGCCTGTTGCAGCAACAGTGCCGGGTCTGCCGCCGCCAGTGAGGCAGAGAGCAACGACCCGAGCAAGAGAAGAAGAGAACGAACCATGAAGAACAACCTGAATGCTTGGAATATCAATTAAAGGGGGCCTGATGACCCCCACATACTCATGTCAGCTGCCTTGAGCAGGCGGTGCCGACGGCGCCTCCGATTCAAACATCATGCTGACAATTCCCTGATAGTTGCCGGGCTTATAGCCACCGGCTGGCGCCGCTGCCGGAATGATCTCAAACCCGACCTTTTTACCGGTATTGGCATCCGCCTGATTCAGCAGGTCTTTCGATGAGGTGGTCAGCTCAACCCCCGCCACCTTGACCGTCACGCCGATACTCTCCTTACCGCTGATAATGGTGGAGGGATAGAGCAGATAGCCCTTGATGGGACCAATGGTGCTCTTCATATCCAGCTGTTTGGCTAATGGCTCCAGCTTGTTGTTAAAAGAGTTAAAGGCCAGTTTTTGCGGGGTATTCATCCAGTCCCCCACGGGTTGCACGTAAAAGTTCTCGGTCGGGATCTGCGCCGTCACCGTCACCGTATGCTCGATGCGCTCGGCCGCTATCAGCGATCCGCTCGCCAGCAGCAGGGCGGGAAAAAGCGATAACATCTTCATAGCCACTCCTTCAGGTGTGATTGTCGTTCTTGTGATATATCGGGATTCAGAGCTTGAATTCCCTGAAAGCCGATTTTTTCCCTTCGATCAGTTCAAAACGAACCAACCGGGTTGCCTCTTTACTGACCCGCTTTTTAACGCCGGGCAGCAGATGCATTTTCTCCGGCTGACTACATGACGCTTCCTTTTTGTCACACAGTTCCAGATAATCGAGAATAACTGTGGCATTGCCCCGGTTCTCCACATAGAGAACACCGTTTTCATGGTCAATCCGGGTGTCATAACGGGTCTCTTTGGGTGCCACAAACAGAATGGTGCCAAAACCGGTCATGATGCTGACCCCAGCGCTAATTTGTTGCTGTGGTGGTAATTCGGTTATTTCATCATCCTGTGGTTTGACCGGCACAAAACGCACCCGAAAATAACGTTCGCGCACCCTCTCACCCATATAAATAAAACGAGTAGCCTGGATGCCACCTGCAGGAATAATCAACCGAGATGGACTTGTCACCAGCTGGCGAACGCCCTCCTCCGGTAACTCCCGCTCCTTCGGCACGCCATCGGCACCATATATAATTTCGGCCAAGGTTATTTTGACAAATGCCGTCTCATCACCAAGATTTCTAACCCGCTTGGGCAGCGTAGTTTTATCTGCCGACATATAATCATATAAGGTACCAACGCTAATATCCGGCGACGCCAAGGCATTGCTACTGAATATAAGCAGCAACACAGTAAAAATCTTATTCATGAATAATAATCACACTGTAAAAACGATAGAGAGTAGTGCCTTCATTGCAGGCTCCGCAAAAAATATATGACATCCATATATATAAGTCGCCAGATGATAATATTTGGCTCGGCAATTCGTCATTGAGGCCAGTCTAGATAATCCACACAGCGGACTTAATCGGAATAATCTGATACTGCCAAAGTATTTTTTCTGCAAACAATCAGACAATTCCTACAGCCAGCTTTCAACATACTCCCCTATGATCCGAAATCATCTCAGTCAGCAGGGAAGTGACATGTTTGCGTTTAAAGAAGAGTTTCCGGTCGGTGACGTGGCATCCCTGACGACAGCGGACATTGCCGTGCCCTTTTATCAGCCAATCGTTGACCGGGATCGCCAGATCATCGGCTTTGAGGCGCTGGCCAGACGCTGGGAACCCCGCCAGCAGCGTTATCAGGGAATAGACTTTCCCTCTCTCAGCAGTGAAGAGTCCCTGCATGTGGATATCGTTATGCTCAGAGCGATTTGGCGTGATCTGACCGCGCTGGCACGCCATGCTCCTTGCTCCCTCTCGATAAACCTCAACCCCGCTTTTGAGAGCCCTACATATAAGAACCTGCTGTTACTCACCCTCTTGCAGGCCCGCAAGCTGGATATTGCAATCTGGTTCGAGGTGGTGGAGTACGCCCCGCTAGAGCGCAAGGAGTTGGCCCTGATCGAAGTACTGCGCAGCCACGGTGCCCATATCGCCTGCGATGACTTTGGCACCCAGGAGTGCAATTTTCAGCGAGTGATGGCGCTCCCCTACGAGATCATCAAGCTGGATCGCTCTCTGCTGCAAGCGACCAATAGTAGCCATGCCTTGCGCATGCTGACCGGACTGGTGGAGTACCTGCAGCGACTCGGCATGAAGGTGGTGTGCGAAGGGGTGGAAAACCAGACCCATATCGAGATTGCCGATCAGCTCGGCTGTGACTATCAACAGGGTTACGTCTACGCCATGCCCTCCCCCCTCTCCCGTTGGGCCTGAGCGGCGGTTTCATTTCGGCATCCTATCGGCTCGCGCAGCCAACAATGTCCTGCCAAATTGCATGATGACGTGGGGGCGAGTACAATCTCGCACCCCGAATATCCGGCGCTTCTTCTTTAGATAACTCCGGATATGCCGTCATCGGGTCGCGCTGCATTGAGCCTCCTCTCGGAGGGCATCTTGCACCGCAGCTCAACCACTACGATGCCATCAGGTGGCATCGTCCTGATTTGCAATCAGATATAAAGAGTCCACCATGTTTAAACCAGAATTGCTCTCCCCCGCAGGTTCCCTCAAGAACATGCGTTACGCCTACGCCTATGGCGCCGATGCCGTCTATGCCGGTCAGCCCCGCTACAGCCTGCGGGTGCGCAACAACGAATTCGATCACGAAAACCTGCAGCTGGGCATCAACGAAGCCCATGCGCTGGGCAAGCAGTTCTATGTGGTGGCCAACATCCAGCCCCACAACTCCAAGCTCAAGACCTTTATCCGCGACATGCGCCCTGTGGTGGAGATGAACCCCGATGCGCTGATCATGTCCGACCCCGGTCTTATCATGATGATGCGTGAAGCCTTCCCGGATATGCCCATTCACCTCTCGGTGCAGGCCAACGCGGTCAACTGGGCCACGGTGAAGTTCTGGCATCAAATGGGCCTGACCCGCGCCATCCTCTCCCGCGAGCTGTCGCTGGACGAGATCGAGGAGATCCGCATGCAGGTGCCGGAGATGGAGCTGGAGGTGTTCGTCCATGGCGCGCTGTGCATGGCCTACTCCGGCCGCTGCCTGCTCTCCGGCTACATCAACAAGCGTGACCCCAACCAGGGCACCTGCACCAACTCCTGCCGCTGGGAGTACAAGGTGCACGAAGGTAAAGAAGATGACGTGGGCCAGATCGTCCACCGTCAGGAGCCCATCGCAGTGCGTCCGGACAACACCCTGGGCCTTGGCAAGCCGACTGATGCCCTTGTGCTGCTGGAAGAGTCCAACCGCCCGGGCGAGTACATGAGCGCGTTCGAGGACGAACACGGCACCTACATCATGAACTCCAAGGACTTGCGTGCCGTCGAGCACGTCGAGCGACTGACCAAGATGGGCGTTCACTCGCTGAAAATCGAAGGGCGCACCAAGTCGTTCTATTACTGCGCCCGTACCGCTCAGGTTTACCGCAAGGCCATCGATGATGCGGTGGCGGGACGTCCGTTCGACCGCAGTCTGATGGGCACTCTCGAAAATCTGGCCCACCGCGGCTATACCGAGGGTTTCCTGCGCCGTCACAATCACAGCGAATACCAGAACTACGACTACGGCTACTCCGTCTCCGACACCCAGCAGTTTGTCGGCGAGATCACCGGTCGCAAAGGTGACATGGTCGAGGTCGAGGTGAAGAACAAGTTCCTGGTGGGCAACAACCTGGAGCTGATGACCCCGCAGGGCAACGTCCGTTTCAATCTGGAGCAGATGGAGAACCGCAAGGGCGAGCTTATCGATACCGCGCCGGGCAACGGTCACGTGGTCTATGTGCCAGTCCCGAAAGATCTGGATGTGAACTACGGCATTTTGCTGCGCAATCTGGGCGACAGCCAGGATACCCGCAACCCGCACACGGCGGCCTGAAATGGCGCTGCTCATCACCGACAAGTGCATCAACTGTGACATGTGCGATCCCGAGTGCCCCAACCAGGCCATCAGCCTGGGTGAGGAGATCTACGAGATCGACCCCAGTCGCTGCACCGAGTGCGTCGGTCACTATGAGAAGCCGACCTGCATCAGTGTCTGCCCTATCGACTGCATCATCTGGGATCCCGCTCATGTGGAGACCGAAGATCAGCTGATGGAGAAGTTTGTGCGGATGCACAGGCAGTAGCTGAAGCACAGACCGTAAAACGAAAAAAAGGCCGAATAATCGGCCTTTTTTGATCCTGCGTTCAGCGGCTGGCCATCACTTGCCGATCAATCGACTCAGCTTGTCCAGCTCCCGCTGGGCCTCCAGCATCAGGGTCTGGGACTCCTCCAGCCTGGCCTGCCGCTTGGCAATCTTCTCCGGTTTGCCACTGACTCTCGCCTCCTGCAGCTCGAGCAGGCGCTCGTCCACCTCGCCACGCAGTTTGTTAACCCGCTCTTTCTGCTCCTTAAGCAGACCTTCATCGGTACAGTGGGCCTTGATATTGCGCGCGGCCTGTTCCAGCCCGGCAATCTGCCCGGCGTTATTGTGTGCTTTGGCAAACACCAGCTGGTCGTTGACGGCCTGCAGACGAGCCTTGCAACCGACCGCCTCACTGCCAAAGGCCTGACCCGCCAACAGCAGCAAGCCGGCTCCCAATACTTTCCACATCTCGATTCATCCGGTCTTGTTTGCGAGCTGACCATAAAAACCTCGATCGGCAGCAGGGTCAAGCAAGCGGGAAAAAGGTGCGACAGAAGTTGTGCAACATCACGCAATTGCCACCCTGTTGGTTCTACAATGGCGCTCTTTCCAATCGGGAGTCTGTTATGAGTCAACAAATTGTGGTCATTGCCAACGGTGCCCCCTATGGCAGCGAATCCCTGTTCAACGCCCTGCGTCTCGCTATCGCCCTCAACGAACAGGGTGGTGCCAGCCTGAAGCTGTTCCTGATGTCAGATGCGGTGAGTGCAGCACTGGCCGGTCAGGCTCCGGCCGAAGGGTACAACCTGCGCCAGATGCTGGAGATCCTGCTGGCACAAGGCGTCACCATTCGCCTGTGCAAGACCTGCACCGATGCCCGTGGCATCACCGCCCTGCCGCTGATCGAGGGCATTGAGGTCGGCACCCTGCCGATGCTGGCCCAATGGACCCTGGCGGCCGACAAGGTGCTGACCTTCTGAACGATAAGGGGCTGGCCAGCGGCGAAGTCAGCCCGGTTAGCCTATCACCGACTCCTGCCGGGCACTTCGCCGACCATGATGTCGGGCGCCAGCTTCATAAAGCGCAAAAATCGCCACACAAAGCAGCGCCATCAGCACATAGAGCAACTGCCCGCTCCACTGCTCGAGGATCCAGCCTCCCAGCAGGGCGCCGGCAGCCCCTCCCAACCCGGCCAGTGCGCTGGCACCAAAGTAGCTCCCCTTGAGGTGGGTAGGAGCCATCTGGTCGATCAGCACGTTGAGCAGGGGGAAGAGGATGGTCTCGCCGATGCTGAGCAGCAGCACGGCGCCAAACCAGTGGCTGCGCACCATCGGGTCCCCCAGCGCGAAGAGCAGCTGGGCCGCCAGAAAGAGCGCCATGCCGATATGAAGCCGAACCCGCACCGGCCAGCGTGACAACAACCGCAGCAGCGGAAACTGCAGCAGCACCACGGTCAGGGCATTGGTCGCCACTAGCAGAGCAACCAGCTCGGCCACCTGCGGCATACCGGCCCGGGTCAGGTACTGCACCAGCGGCGAGTGAAACTGGGAGTAGACCAGCACCATCAGGAGATTGGCCATCACCAGCAACAGGAAGGCGCGATCCGCCAGCAACACCTTGATGGCATCCCGCAGTCCGGGGCCAACAGCACCCGGCTTGCCTGTGCTGCCAGCCCGGCGAAATCCCCGGCCAAAGGCCAGCGCCAGCAGCAGATAGCTCACCACCAGAAACAGAAAGGTCTCCTGCTGGGCGTTGATCCCGAGGGTCACCCCGAGCAGAGGCCCCAACGCCGCCCCCAGGTTGAGCAGAAAATAGCGCAGGTGCAGTGCCAACTCCCGCGCCTTGGCGAGGCCAGACTGTCAGCCATCAGCGCCTTGCCGGGCGCATCGATGAGCCCCGACGAGAGGCCGCTGCCCATCACCCCGACCCCGAGCCAGAACACCTCGTGCGAAAAACCGAGCAGGCCGAAACAGATCATCGCCACCAGACAACCGGCCAGCAGTATGCTGCGCCGCCCGAAGCGATCAGAGAGCCAGCCGCCGTAAAAACTGACCAGGGTAGAGAGGGCCATCGAGCCACCCAGCAACAGGCCGATGAAGGTGGCCGAAAGGTCATACTCCCGATAGAGCAGAATGGAGAGGAAGGGCCACACCATGTAGTAGCTGGTACGCACCATGAAGGTGCCCAGAATGACGATCCAGACCAGCGGGGTAAATTGCCTGAAGGTGCTCCATGACATCGCTATGCTCCATGCCCCGCAGCTCTTACCACAAGATCCTGTCATAAACGGGGAAAGCATTCAGTTGTAACAGAGGGCCTCAATAGAAACAACCTTTGCTCACCAGCAAGGTGCAACCGGATGCAAAAAGGCCAGCCGATGGGCATCGGCTGGCCTTTTTATCACGGGATTTCCCTCCGGCTAGCGCCAGGGGCTCTGCTGCCACAGCCGCCCAAGTCCGGCTTCCAGCGCCTGCGCGCCCTGCTGCCCCAGCTTCTGGGTCAGGCTTTTTGGCTTGCGATAGCTGATACCGATCACCTTGTGGTGGCTGGCCTGCGCCAGCAAATAGTCATCGCTGGTGCAGAGGGTATCCACCAACCCCAGCCCCTTTGCCTGACTTGCCAGCCAGTGCTCGCCGGTCGTGACCTGATCGATATCGAGTTGCGGGCGGTGTTCGGCAACAAACTGCTTGAAGCGCTCATGGATCGCCGCCAACTCCTCGCGAAACTTCTCGCGCCCCAGATCGTCGTTCTCGCCGAACATGGTGATGGTGCGCTTGTATTGACCGGCGGTGTGCATCTCGAATTCGATGTCGTGCTTTTTCAGCAGCTTGTTGAAGTTCGGCATCTGGGCTATCACCCCGATGGAGCCGACGATGGCAAAGGGGGCAGCCAGGATCTTATCGGCCACGCAGGCCATCATGTAGCCGCCGCTCGCCGCCACCTTGTCGATGGCCACGGTGAGCTTGATGTCACGATCGCGCAGCCGCTGCAGCTGGGAAGCGGCCAAGCCATAGCCATGCACCACGCCGCCACCGGATTCAAGCCGCAGCAGCACCTCGTCGCCGGGCTGGGCGACGCCAATCACCGCGCTCACCTCTTCGCGCAGGGAGGCCACCTCTTTGGCATCCATGCTGCCGTTGAAATCGAGCACGAACAGGCGACTGCGCTCATCACCGGCCTTGGCGCGCTTTTTCTGCTCCTCTTTTTGCTGCTTTTCCATCACCTTGCGCTCGGCCTTGCTGGCAAGCGCGCTCTTGAGGGCAAACTGCCCCTGCTCCAGCTCGCTCGAGAGATCGGTCACCACCAGCTCCCCCTTGCGCGCTTTCGGCTGGCGAGTGCTGACGATCATCAGGATGATGGCGCCGATGGCCAGCAGGAAGGTCACTGTCTTGGCCAAAAACAGGCCATATTCGGTCAGAAATGTCACGATGGACTCCAGAATGGATCGGTTTTCGTCACATTCTAGGGAGTTTGATGGAGGCGCGCAAAAAATCGCAGCCAGTGCCCGGAAAAACCAACCCGAGCATCACAACCTCTCTATTTTCTTCACATTTTTCTTGCCGCTGGCTGGTCAAACAGGCGCGCGGATCAGTACACTTGGCGCCGATTGCCATGCACTTATGGCCGGAATTTGTTAACAGGAGTTGTCATGCTCGATTATCAGGCACCCCGCGATCTGCTCAAGGATAAAGTCATTCTGGTCACAGGTGCCGGCGACGGGATCGGCCGCGAAGCCGCCCTCACCTACGCCGCTCACGGTGCAACCGTGATCCTGCTCGGCCGCACCAGCGCCAAACTCGAAGCCGTGTATGACCAGATTGAAGCGGCCGGTTATCCGCTGCCCGCCATCGTGCCGGTGGATCTGAAAGGGGCCACCGCCGCCCACTACCGCGGCATGGCAGAAACCTTCGCCCAGCAGTTTGGCCGTCTCGATGGCGTGCTGTTCAACGCCGGTCTGCTTGGCACCCTCTCTCCGTTTGAACACATTCAGGAGAAGGAGTGGGACGAGGTGATGCAGGTCAACGTCAAATCGGAATTCCTGCTGACCCAGGCGCTGCTACCGCTGCTGCGCCAGACTGCCAAGGCGCAGGGCGATGCATCTATCGTCTACACCTCCTCCAGCGTGGGGCGCAAGGGGCGCGCCTACTGGGGCACCTATGCCATCTCCAAATTTGCCATCGAGGGGATGATGGAAGTGCTGGCCGACGAGCTTGAGAACACAGGTGTGCGGGTCAATACCCTAAACCCGGGCGGTACCCGTACCAAGATGCGCGCCAGCGCCTTCCCGGCGGAAGATCCCATGAACCTCAAGACTCCGGCCGACCTGATGCCGCTCTACCTCTACCTGATGGGGTCGGACAGCCGCGGCAAAACCGGCCAGACCTTTGTGGCTCAGCCAAAATAAACAGGCGGCTCAGTCCAAATAAATCAATAAAATACCCAGAGTGTTGTGCGGCAGGGGTTAAATTGAATAGGGGGCACAGGCTCCCTGTTCGAACCACTGACCATCCTATCTCCAATCAGGTTGAACTATGTTTCGTCCCAAGAGCACGTTTGAGCAATGGCGGATCTTTCAGGCGGTGGTCGACTGCGGCGGCTACGCCCAGGCGGCCGAGGCGCTGAACAAGAGCCAGTCCTCCCTCAATCATGCGGTTGCAAAGTTGCAGCAGAGTCTGGGGGTGCCCTTGCTGGAGGTGCGCGGCCGCAAGGCGGTGCTGACCCCGGCGGGCGAGATCTTCCTCAAGCGGGCCCGTCAGCTGAGCCAACAGGTGGAAGAGCTGGAAAATCTGGCCAACAACCTGGAGCGGCAATGGGAGCCGCAGATCAACCTCTATGTTTCGGCGCTGCAGCCAAGGGATCGCCTCTATCGGGCCTTGGCCAGCTTCTATCCCCGCAGCCGGGGTTGCCGGGTCAACCTGCACGAACGCATTCACTGCCACTTCAACGCCCTGCAACCGGGGGACCTGATGCTCTCCGAGCACCTGCCCGGCGATCGCACCGGTCTGCTGCTGGACGAGGTGTGCCTGCTGCCCCTCTGCGCCGCCAGCCATCCGCTGGCGCAAGAGGAGGGGGCCATCCGCAGCGATGTGCTGACCGGCCACAACCAGATCAGCCTGCATCCCCCCATTCACCGCTCGGTGGACTGGAACGATGCGGATGACACCGGCTGGAAGGCGACCCACTACCACGAAGTGCTCGCCATGCTGCGCCTCGGCCTCGGCTATGCCTGGCTGCCGCGCCATCTGGTAGAGCGGGAGCTGGCGGAAGGGTCACTCATACAGCTGGATCTGGAAAGCGGCAACGAGCGCCACCTCTACACCTATCTGCTGACCCTCTCCCCCGAATCTCTCGGCCCCGCGACCGAGCTGCTGCTGCGCTGCCTGCGCAACGAATATCAGGGCGAATCAGCGCCGCTCCCGCACGCCCAGCCCCAGCACGACAAATAACAGCCAGTCCCCAGTCAGACGTTGGGCACCCGCCAGCTGGCGGCCAGTGCTACCAGTGCCAATCCCAACGCCACCATAAAGACCCCGTGGAAACTCCACACCTCCGCCACCACACCGGCGATGGCCCCCGCCATGATGGAGCCGGTGCGGATGCTGTTGGCAAACAGGGTGGTCGCTACCCCGGCCCGCCCCGGCATCAGATCCTGAAAATAAGACATGCCGATCCCCGCCACGATACCAATGAAGATGGCGTTGAACAGCTGCAAGGCGATCAGGGCGTATTGATCGGTGAGGGTCACCAGACCTGTGTAAAAGGCCGCGCCAGCGAGCACCGCCAGCAACATCATGGGGCGCTTGCCAAAACGGGCAGTGTAATAACCCGCCAGCAGCATGAAGGGGATCTCCAGCGCCGCCGCCGTGCCCATCAGGATACCGGCAAGCTTCTCATCCATCCCGAGCTCGCGGGTGATGTAGAGCGGCATATTGATGAGGTACATGCTGTTGCAGGTCCACATCAGGGTGGAGGCGATAAAGAGCGCCCGCACCGCCGGATCCCGCCAGCTGCTGACCCGCTCTGTCTCTTCAACCATCTTGGGCAAAGGGAGAGAGGGGAGCCAGCGCCACACCACCAGAGCGCAGAGCAGGTAGGCCAGTGCCGAGGCCAGGTACATCAACTCGAAACCGTAGCCGATGGCCAGCGCGAAGGCGATGGGCGGGCCTATGACCCAGGCCAGCGAAAACTGAGCCCGCATCACCGAGCTGAACATATCCGCCCGCCGGTTGCGGCTGTCGGAATACTCCCGCGCCAGCGCAAACAACTGGGGGCTGGCTGTGGCCGCCAGCGCCGCCAGCATCACCCCCAGACTCGCCAGCAGCCAGTAGTTGCGGTTCCAGGCAAACAGCAAGGAGAGCGCCACCCCGGCAAAGCAGCAGCGCAGGATCAGTCGCTTGCGATCCCCCTTGTTATCGGAGCGGTGGCCAAGCCACTGGCTGACCAGAATGCCCACCACCGCATTGATGGTATAGAAGAGCCCGACCAGAAAGGGGCGCACCTGCACCTCCTCGGCCAGAAACAGACTTAAGGTAGGCACCTGCAATGCCACCGCAACGCCGGTCATAAAAGTCACGGCAAGAAATGAAAGAGAGACGGGATCCGGGCGTTTGACCGCCGCTATCGACAAGCTCATAGGGTTACCACTGATTGGAAGGACGATACGGGCTAACGGGCGGCAGCCGTATGAAAATTCGGCGCCTATCTTATGTCACTATCAAGAGCGGGCTCAAGGATGGCATAAGCGGGTGTGCGCCTTGCGAGGGAGGCCGCGACCCCGTAGAGTGAAAGCCCATCCTGCCAGCACAAGGAGTTCGCATGTTTGATTTTGATCAGGAAGTAGACCGCAGTGGCACCATGAGCCTGAAATGGGACAAGTACAAGGGTCAGGATGTGCTGCCCATGTGGGTTGCCGATACCGACTTTGTCTCCCCCCCGTCCGTGATAGAGGCGTTGACCAAACGGGTCGCCCACGGCATTTTCGGCTATTCACGCCCCTCGCCGCGCCTGATCGAACTCATTATCGAACGGATGGCGACCCGCTATGGCTGGGCCATCGAGCCCGAATGGCTGGTGTTCCTGCCGGGCGTGGTGCCGGGGCTCAACCTTGCCTGCAAGGCGTGGAGCCAGCATGGCCGCGGCATCATCACCCCCAAGCCGGTCTACTACCCCTTCCTGCAGGCGCCGGGCTTCAATGATCGTCCCCTGCTTACCGTGCCGATGATTGAAGAAGCCGGTCGCTGGGTGCTGGATCTTGAAGAGCTGGAGCGTCAGGCTCCCGCCGCAGATCTGCTGCTGCTCTGCAATCCCCACAACCCGGGCGGCACCATCTTCACCCGTGACGAGCTGCTGGCCATCGATGCCATCGCCGCGCGCCACAATCTGGTGATCTGCTCCGATGAAATCCACTGCGATCTGCTGCTGGATAAGAATGCCCGCCACATTCCCTACGGCGCCATCAGTGCACAAGCGGCCGAGCGCTGCGCGGTGATGATGGCCCCGAGCAAGACCTTCAATATCGCTGGTCTCTGTTGCTCCTTCGCCATTATCCCCAACGCCCGTCTGCGCTTCAGGCTGCAACAGGCGATGCGCGGCATCAGCGCCGACGTCAACCTGCTGGGCTTTGTCGCCGCCGAAGCGGCCTATGAGGGTGGCGAACAGTGGCTGACCGAGCAACTCGACTATCTGGCGGCCAATCTGGCCCTGATCCAGCAGGCGGTTGCCCGCTGGCCCGGCGTCAAGCTGGCCAACCATCAGGCGACGTATCTGGCCTGGATCGATGTGAGCGCACTTGGCCTTGCCGATCCCATCGCCTTCTTCGAGCAGGCCGGCGTTGGTCTCTCCCCCGGCGCCCAGTTTGGCGACGGTCAGTTCGTGCGGCTCAACTTCGGCTGCACCAGGGCACGGCTGACCGACGCGCTGGCGCGGATGGAGCGGGCAATCCTCAACAACAAGCCCTGATCAGCCAGCAACGGGATGGGCAAGCCCCATCCCTTTTTCCCGATATCATCAGCCAGCGGTCAACTCAGTCAACGGTCAATTATGTCTCTACGGATCTTGCATCACCTTCTGCTCCCCCTCTGTGCACTCTCTGCGCTGCTCCCCTTTGGCAGCCAGGCGCTGACTATCGGAACGGGCCCGCTCAACGGGGTCTACTACCCGACCGGTGGCGCCATCTGCCGGGTGCTCAATGCTGGCCATGCCCTGCATGGGGACAGCTGCACCGTGCAGAGCACCCGTGGCTCGATGGCCAACCTCAAGGCTCTCGACAAGGGGGACGTACAGCTGGCACTGGTGCAATCCGATGTGTTGCACCACGCCCTGCACGGCACCGGTCCCTTCAGTGGGCAGGGGGCCAACAATGAGCTGCGCAGCCTGTTTCGCCTCTATCAGGAGTCATTGACCCTGCTGGCCGCACCCAATAGCGGCATCACCACCCTGGCAGATATCGAAGGGAAACGGGTCTATCCGGGCAACAACGGCGCCGGTGAGCAGATCACCAGCCAGGCCCTGATGACAGCCATGGGATGGCAACTCGGGCAGTTTGCTGCCTATAAGCTCAAGTCGGACAGCGAACCGCTGGAAGGGCTGTGCGATGGCTCGCTGGATGCCGCTTTTGTGGTAGCCGGTCACCCCAGTCTGGCGGTCGGCGATCTGATCAGCCGCTGCAAGGTGCGCCTCATCCCCATCGAAGGGGAGCAGATCGACAGGCTGCTCAAGCAACACCCCTACTACCAGCGCAGCCGTATCGCCGCCAACCTCTATCCGGGGCAGACCACCGCCATCAACAATATCGGGATGAGTGCCGAACTGGTGGCGCTGGCCAGCCTGCCGGACCCCATCGTCCGTACCGTACGCGATACCCTGCTGGCCCGGGTCAAACAGTTCAGTCGGCTGCATCCTGCCCTGAGCAAGGTGACCCCCGAGCAGTTGCAGGCGCAAACCGAGCTGCCCCTCCATGCGGGGATGTCGGATCAACCGCCAACTCCCTTGCCACTGACCCCCGAGCAGTTAACCGCGGAACAGCTGACGCCGGAGCCGTTAACACCAGCGCCATCGGCCTCGGAGGCGGCACCCACGGCAGAGCAGGTGAGTGCCGCCGACGGGACGACAACGCCCATTGAGGCGCCCTCCGACGCGACCGCCACCAGCAGTGCAGCAGTGACGACAGAAGCCACAGAGGTTAATCCCTTGCCCGAAGAGGCACTTGAGGTCACCCCCGAACTCACTGCTACACCGACCACCGAGGGTGAGAGCGTGGCCCCTTCGGCCGCAGCGTCAACGGCGCCAGCACCATCGGCTGCCGTTTCGACTCAGTTGCCACAAAGCGTCTCTGCGGCCACTTCGCCGCAAGAGCAGGCAACCCAGCCGGCCAGCAGCGCGGTGAGTGGCGAAACCCCACCGCAGGATAAAACCGATACACTGACCTCCCCTGCCACCAGCGCAGCCACACAGCTGCAACCCTGAATGGTCAGCTCCCACAAATGCAT
Source organism: Aeromonas sp. s8 (assembly GCF_040907785.1). Lineage (NCBI taxonomy): Bacteria > Pseudomonadati > Pseudomonadota > Gammaproteobacteria > Aeromonadales > Aeromonadaceae > Aeromonas > Aeromonas sp. s8. The sequence goes on along the minus strand of NZ_JBFOCL010000001.1, from coordinate 45,589 downwards.
CAGGGCAGCTTCGGCTGCCCTGATTGTTGATATGCGCTCGATAGTGGCGAAGTCGATTGACCAGCTCACCTTGCCGTCCGCTAAGGCTCCATCCCCCTAGTCAGATAGGGGTTGGGCTTCTGGATCTCCTCCTCAACCCAGTGCAGCAACTGCTTGATGGCCCGCGACAACACCTGATTCTGGCGCACCACGTAGCCCAGACTGGTACCAGGAAAGTCGCCGAGGCTGGTGACCGGCGCGGTGAGGTTGAGGCGCGGATGCAGGGAGAAGTCCGGCACGATGGCGACACCAAAGCCCGCCTCGGCCCAATCGAGCTGGGCGTCGACGCTGCCTACCTCCATGATGCGGCAGGGGGGCAAGGCCAGCAGCGGCAGGGACGGGTCGATCAGCGCCCGGGTGCGGGTGTCGTGACCGAGCAGGATCAAGGTCGGCTCGTCGAGGGGATCGCTCTCTCCCGCCACCGCCCGCGCCTGCCAGCGGGCAAGGCCGTGGCCCAGGGCGCACCAGGTCACCTGTTGCAGCTCGGTATAGAAGAGCGGCTCGCTGCGCTTTTGCGCCATGACAAAACCCAGATCCGCCTTGCCCGCCTTGACCAGCTCGGCCGCCTGATCCGAAGTGGTGTTGAACAGAGTGAGGTCGATGCCGGGAAACTCCCGCTTGAAGCGCTGGAACGGCTGGATCAGCAGCAGGCGGGAGATGATGTCGCTGGCGGCGATGGCCAGCGTCCCCTGACTCAGCTGGTTGAGGGCATTGAGATCGGACTGGCAGAGCTGCAACTCGGCAATGGTGCGCTCGGCGCTTTGCAGCAGCCGCTCCCCCGCCTGCGTCAGGCGAAACGGGCTGCGCTCGATCAGCCGCACCCGGGTCGCCTGCTCCAGCCGCTTGATATGCAGGCTGACATTGGGCTGGGTCATGTGCAGCTCGGTGGCTGTCTGGCCAAAATGTTGCAATCGGGCCAGGGTGACAAAGGTTTGCAACCAGTGAATATCCAGCATAAGAGTCCCTCAACCCGCAATGTGCGGGGCTTGCCAGGCAAAATCGGACGGTTTGCCGCTTAATTGGCCATAATTATATGGTTATCTTATCGGAATTATAAAGATAATTAATTTTTCTAATCCGCATCAGGCTCCTAGGATGGACGCCTAACGTCTTAGGAGAAAGAGTCATGTCGTCTATCGTAGTCGTAGGTGCTAACTGGGGTGATGAAGGCAAAGGCCGCATCGTGGATTATCTGGCAGGTCAAGCTGGCGCCAGCATTCGCTTCCAGGGCGGCAACAACGCTGGCCACACCGTGGTCAACGACCTTGGCACCTTCAAGCTGCACCAGGTTCCGAGTGGCGTATTCAACCCGGATTGCCTGGTTGTCCTCGGCCCGGGCATGGTGATCAGCCCCGAGAAACTGACCGTCGAGCTCGAGGAAGTCAAAGCCTCCGGCGTGACTCCGAAGCTGGCCATCTCTGACCGCGCAACTCTCTGCCTGCCGCTGCACGCACTGGAAGATACCCTGGAAGAGCAACGTCTGGGTGACGGCGCCTATGGCTCCACCCGTCAGGGCATCGCCCCTGCCTACGGCGATCGCGTGATGAAGAAAGCGATCCTGGTTGGCTGGCTGAAACAGCCGGACGTGCTGGTCGAGCGCATCCAGTTCATGCTGGACTGGAAACTGCCGCAGATGAAGGCTATCTACCCCTCCTTCGAATTCACCCAGACTGCCCAGGAGATGGCCGACTGGCTGCTGGAAGTCTCTGCACCCTGGATCGACGCAGTGTGCAACGTCAGCATGCCGCTCAAAGCGCTGCAGGCTGAAGGCAAGACCCTGCTGTTCGAAGCACAGCTGGGCGCTGGCCGTGACCTGATCTACGGCGAATACCCCTGGGTGACCTCCTCCCACGTATCTGGCGCCTACGCCGGTATCGGTGGCGGTCTGCCGGGTCTGCGCCCGGAGCGCGTCATCGCTGTGGCCAAGGCATTCAGCTCCTCTGTCGGTACCGGCACCCTGTTGACCGCCATGGAGAACCAGGACGAATTCCGCAAGATCACCAACGAGTTCGGCGCTACCACTGGCCGTCCCCGTGATGTCGGTTACTTCGACGCCGTCGCCACCAAGAACGGTGTCGAGCTGCAAGCCGCCACCGAAGTGGCCCTGACCAAGCTGGACTGCCTGACCGGTCTGCCGGATCTGAAGATCTGCGTGGCCTACGAAGGTGCCCACACCGAGAACCCGATTTGGCCGCAAACCGCAGCCTTGAAGCCGGTTTACGAGCAGATGGAAAGCTGGAGCGAAGACATCACCGGCTGCCGCACCTTCGAAGAGCTGCCGCGCGCTGCCCAGCAGTACGTGCTGCGTATCGAAGAGCTGCTCGGCGTACCGGTTCCGATGGTTTCCGTCGGCCCGGGCCGTGACGAGATGATCCTGCGCTAAGCCGCATTTCTCATCGTCAAACAAAAAACCGGCATCCCTGATGCCGGTTTTTTTATGGCTGCCGTTTACCTTCTTGCCATAAAACCACCAAAAGGCTCAATTAACTCACCAACCGAGCTAACATTGAGCCGTTCTGCAATATTATTCTGCCCTGCTCTCGCTAAAGTGAACCCGTTACCACACGAGGAGTCACCCGATGAAATTGCTAAAACAGAGTGCCCTGTTGCTACTGCTCTGCCTGACGGCCATGCCAGCCTTTGCCATGACCCTGAAGAGCACGGATATTCACGAAGGCCAGTTGATGGACAAACAGTTCAGCTTCAACGGCTTTGGCTGCAGCGGCGACAACCACTCGCCCCAGCTGAGCTGGCAGGATCTGCCGGCTGGCACCAAAAGCGTTGCCATCACCGCCTATGACCCCGATGCCCCTACCGGCAGCGGTTGGTGGCACTGGCTGGTGGTTAACCTGCCTGCCACCCAGAGCGAGCTGGCCAGCAATGCCTCAGGCAAGCTCAAGCAGGGATTGGAGATCCGCACCGACTTTGGCAGCCAGGGTTATGGCGGCCCCTGCCCGCCCGCTGGTCACGGCATGCACCGCTATCAGTTCACCGCCTGGGCCCTGCCCCATGATCTCGAGGTAAAGGCTGATACCCCGCCGGCTATGGTAGGCTACATGCTCAACAGCATGGCGCTCGGCAAAGCCACCCTGACCGCCACCTTCGTCACCCCCTAGGAGCCAACCGGATGAGCACTCCCCTGCTGCAACAGAGCCACTATCTCGGGATCCGCCAGCAGCCCCTGCATCGGGTGCTCATCTATGCCCCGACCCTCATCTGGGTCACCCAGGGGAGCAAGCAACTATGGTGGCGCGAGCGGCGTCTGTCGTTTGACAGGGAGCGGTGGCTGCTGATCCCGGCAGGCCACCAGCTCACCTTCGTCAATCAACCTGATCAGGGCAAGTTTCGCTCCCACGCCATCACGCTGCTGACCCCACCACCGCCGGAGTGGCTGGCCGAGTCAGCCCCTTCCCACGCCGATCTAGAGGAACCCGCCGTCAAGGTCACCCCCGGGCTCGCCTTCTGCTTTGAGCTCATCAGCACCATGGCCGAACGGGGACTGAGCGAGGCGACCCAGGCCGAACTGCTGCACGGCTTCTATGCCGAGCTGCGGGCCGCCAACGCCCTCGGGTTGCTCTTTCCCGCCAGCACCATGACCCTCGCAGAGCGGTTGGCACGCTACCTGGCGGTGGAACCCGGCATCGACCACACCCTGGAGGCGGTGGCCCCCCACTTCTCCATGAGCCGCGCCTCCATGGTGCGCAAGCTGGCCGCCGAAGGTCGCAGCTTTCGCCAGTTGCTGGCTCAGGTACGCATGAGCCACGCCCTCAACCTGTTGCAACAGGGCCTAACCCCGCTGGAGGTCGCCCTCGCCTGCAGTTATGACTCCCCCAGTCGCTTTGCCGCCCGCTTCAAACAGGAGTTTGGCCTGACGCCCCACCAATACCTGCACACCTGCCCTGCCAGATTGGCGAGCAATGAAAAGTAAAATATTACTTAAAGCCAGTTCTATGTAACCTGATGTAACCCGGTGATCCCGCTCACATTGCCACCTCTTCAGAGTGTGATCTCGCGCCAACGCTCCCTTTTCCCTTGCCATACAATGGCTATCGAACACCTTTTCACTAAAAATAAGCGTAAAAAATCTTCCTTTTAACCTACATAAACGGAATTGGAGCGAGCAATGTTTCGTAAAACTTTACTCTCGGTAGCCCTAGGCACCGCCCTGTTCGGACTGACTGCCTGCAACGATAACCAGACAGAGAGCAGTACAGTCGCCAAACCGGAGCAGGCCATCCAGTACAAGGACGTGATCGACCGTCGGGGAACACCGACCCAATTCCGCGACTTTGACAGCTACTCCAACCTCAAATACAACCCGCTGCTCGATCTGGGGGCATGGCACGGTTTCCTGCTGCCTGCCAACGACAAGGAGTGGGGGGGCTTTACCGGCCCCATGGTCATCTCCGAGGAGTACAGCCTCTTCTTTGCCAGCGAGCTGGACAAGCTTACCCTCAGCGATGCGAGCGGCCGCCCGTTCCCGCTCACCAGCGCCCGCAAGCAGGAGGTGTACGCCATTCCCGGTGCACTGGTGCAACGCTTCGAGTTCGAGCCCTTTACGCTGGAGCTGGAGCTGCGTTATGGCGATGCCCGCACCGCTCTTATCCGCACCCGACTCATCAATCAGACCGATGCACCGCTCACCCTCAACCTCAACTGGCAGGGCGAGTTGCTCAATCAATGGGATGCCAAGGATACGATTGCCAGCAAATATCCAGGCTGGACTCGCACCATCAGCGAGAGCGACAAAGGAATCGAATTCCAGTTCGGCAAACTGCGCAGCACCTGGAACATCATGCAGAGCGGCAGCGCCCGCTATCGCATCGACCGCACCCTGCCAAGCCGCACCACCCTCGACCAGAAGACACTGGGCTACCAAAGTGACGCCAGCATTACCCTGGCCGCCAAGGGGAGCGAGGATATCTACACCCTGCAGAGCTATCTCCACTCCGCAGATGACGCCAGCCGCCATCAGCAGAGCCGTCAAGCCCTGCTGGCCAACCCGGCCAGCTATTTTGCCGACTCCATCCGCCGCTGGGAGGGCTACCTTGCCAACGGTCTCTCCAATCAGGGGATCCCCGAGTCTGAGCGTCGCATCGCCGTCAAGGCGATGGAGACCCTCAATGGCAACTGGCGCTCCCCGGCTGGCGCCATCCTCCACGACGGGGTGACCCCCTCCAATACCGCCCGCTGGTTCGACGGCGTCTGGGCTTGGGACAGCTGGAAGCACGCCTATGCCATGGCACACTTCAACCCTGAGGTGGCCAAGAACAACGTGCGCGCCATGTATGACTATCAGGTGCAGCCGGATGACCCGGTGCGACCGCAAGATGCGGGCATGGTGATCGACGCCGTCTTCTACAACAAGCTGGCGGATCGCGGTGGCGATGGCGGCAACTGGAACGAGCGCGACACCAAGCCGCCCCTCTCCGCCTGGGCCATCTGGGAGATCTACAGCGCCACCAAGGACAAGGCCTTTATCGCCGAGATGTATCCCAAGCTGCAGGCCTACCACGACTGGTGGTACCGCGCGCGGGACAACAACCGCAACGGCATCATCGAATATGGCGCCACCAAGCATGTGGAGCACAACGACGAGTACGGCAATATCACCTTCAAGGTGCAGTACTCCAACGGTATTCCCGCCGGGCTGGATCTCTCAAGCTGTACCAGTGAGGGGGATGGCTGGTATGCCTGCGCCGGAATGCCGCTCTATCAACAGGTGTTGAACGTGGGCGGGTACAGCGACATGGATATCGGTGCCCAGCACGGCGCCGGTTGGGAGTCCGGCATGGACAACGCCGCCCGCTTCGGCTTTATCGAACCGGGCCAGCTGCAACGCTATGCCGACAAGACCTATGGCGGAGATTTGGCCAAGGCACGTCAGGACTGGAACGTCGCCTTCTTTGAAAACCATCAGGACAATGGCGATTTGATCGGTTTCTCCATCGATCAGGAGTCGGTGGAGCTCAACGCCTTCCTCGCCAAGGAGAAACGCATTCTGGCCGACATGGCCGACCTGCTTGGCAAGCCGGACGACGCGAGCCGCTACCGCGATGGCGCGACCCAGCTGGCTGGTTACATCAACAGCTGCATGTTCGATGAGGCATCAGGCTTCTATTACGATCGTCAGATTGCTCAGGGGGATGTGGCTGACGGCAACGGCTGCGTCGGCAAATTGCTGACCGCCCGCGGCCGTGGCCCGGAAGGGTGGAGCCCGCTCTGGGCAGAGGTCGCCGACAAGGAGAAAGCGGCACGGGTGCGCGAGGTCATGCTCAACGCCCAGGAGTTCAACACCAGGATCCCGCTGGGCACAGCCGCGCTGACCAACCCGGCCTACGACCCCAATATCTACTGGCGAGGCCGGGTATGGCTCGATCAGTTCTACTTCGGGGTGAAGGGGCTGGAGAACTACGGCTACCGCAGCGATGCCGAGGCTCTGGTCAACAAACTGTTCAACAACGCTGAGGGCTTGGCGGGCAGCGGCCCCATCCGCGAAAACTACAATCCGGAGACCGGCGCCATGCAGGGAGCCAGCAACTTCAGCTGGAGCTCGGCCCACCTCTATATGCTCTATCGCAACTTCCTGAAACCACAGGCGTAAGCTTGCTCCACCATGCAAAAGGCCTCCGGATGGAGGCCTTTCTGTTTTCACTCAAGTTGCACTCACACAATACCCGCCGCGCTGCGGGTGCGGGCTCGTCTTAGCCGTTCGTGAGCGGCAAAGAGAGGCGTTTGGCCAGTGCCTGGAAGTGCTGGCTCACCTCAGCCCCGAACAGGGGGTCGCCAATGGCGCGGTTTTGCCAGTTTTGCTCCAGATGACGCCAGTCATCCTCGGTCAGGGAGTCACGCAGATGGGGGAAGATCACCCCCTCTTCGTAGTTCATGTGCGCCTCTTGCAACTCCACGAAGCGTTCCAGCTTGGTGGTGAACTGGTCGAGCGGAATCACCGCATCCATCAGGATCATCTCCACCATCTCCTTGAGATCGGCCCCGGCCTCCAGCAGCTTGACGTGCTCCTCCTGCAGGCGGTTGGCGACCTCCCCTTCCACCACCCGATATTTCAGGTAGTAGTCATAGATGAGGTCTTCCTTGGGATGGTGGTACTTGTCAGAGACCTCCCGCAGGTAGTCGATGACATCGCGCACCAAAAAATAGCTGATGGGCTCTTCGGCACGGATGGCTGCCAGCTTGTGCTTGAGCAGCTCCAAAAGTCGGGCGATGTTGAGATGGTCCTTGTGCAGACTGGATAACATGGGCACTCCTTGGCTCTGAATTAATCTTATGTCCCTGAGTATACGGTCATTTGTCGCCCGAACTTTGCACTCAATCAAGTGGGATGCAGACAGATTTCCACTCTATCGGACTCTTGCCCTGTTGTTCCAGCAAGCGATTGGTCTCGCTAAAGTGACCGCAACCGATGAAACCGCGGTGGGCAGAGAGTGGGCTCGGGTGCGGCGCGGTCAGCACATAGTGGCGCTGGCGGTCGATGAAACGTCCCTTCTTCTGGGCGTGGGCCCCCCACAGCAGGAACACCACACCCTGACAACTGGCATTGATCTGCTCGATGACCCGATCGGTAAAGGTCTCCCATCCCAGATGGGCGTGGGAATGGGCCTGACCGGCCTGCACCGTCAGCACAGTGTTGAGCAGCAGGACCCCCTGTTTGGCCCAGGATTCGAGAAAGCCGTGATTGGGTGTGACGAAACCTGGCAGGTCACGCTGCATCTCTTTATAGATGTTGACCAGTGAGGGGGGCGTACGCACGCCGGGCAGAACGGAGAAGCAGAGCCCGTGCGCCTGATTGGGGCCGTGGTAGGGGTCCTGGCCCAGGATCACCACCTTGACCTGATCCAGCTCGGTCAGCTTGAAGGCATTGAACACATCGGTGGCTGGCGGGTAGATCACCTTGCCCGCTTCCCGCTCGGCTCTGACGGTTGCCAGCGTACTCTTGAAATAGTCCTGCTCTTTCTCAGAGCCAATCACATCACTCCAGGTCAGCACCCCGGCCTCCTCACTTGATACGGCGAAGGGCTCAGGATAGGGGGCCAGCCCGCAAGACGCAACCGTGGCTCACGCTTTCCAGAGCCTGGCGAGGCGCCCCGAGCGCTCCAGCTTGCGCAGGCCGGTATTGAACAGCAGCATCAGACGGCGCGCCTCGGGATCGGCCTTGCGCATCAGCAAGTATCCCGGTTGCGACCAGATGGGGTCGGCGGCACCGGTCAGTGACAGCGATTGGGGATGACGAACGAGCGCCTGCTGGAACAGAGTCTGTGCCACCTGCTCATCCATCACCAGATAGTGGATCCGCCCGTCAAGCAGCTTGCCCATGCTCTCCTCATCGGAATCTGACCACTCGAGGGTGAGCCCGGCTTGGCGAGCGGCAAAACCATCGCCATAGAAGTAGCCACGGGTCACCCCGACCGGCTCGTGTTTCAGCTCACCCAGATTGACCGCGGGCGTACCGGTCAGCGTCATCAGGCGAGTGGTGAAATGGCCGAGCGAGGCGGAGAGATAAAAAAGCTGCTCCCGCTCACGGGAGCGAAACCAGGGCATGGTGACCACATAGCGCCCCTCCAGAGTCAGTCGGTAAGCCTTGGCCCAGGAATAGAAGTGAAAGCTGACATCGAGCCCCTCTTCGGCAAAGGCCTGGCGCACCACCTCACAGAGAAAGCCCTGATTGGGCAGCGCCTCACTGATATAAGGTGGCCACTCGCCCACAGCAATACGCACCGTCTCGGCCCGTACCGCAACACTGCTTGCCCAGCAACAGCACAGGGCCAGCCATGCCCACTTTCGCCACCCATTATTCACCCGGCACTCTCCTCGCTTTTTTGCTGAGTGTAGCCAACCCCTCAATTAACCTCAGAAAAAGCCGAAAAGATGTAGTTAAATTACTAGATTAACAAGATAAAAGATGCATAATTTGGATATCTTACAAAATCAGAAAAATGACCTATTTTTGATTCAACTCAAGAATTTAATCCCATTGAAATGGCGTTTTGTCGGATTTTATTGATCTGGATCAATTTTGGTAATATTACCACCGTGGTATATATGACCCCATCAAAGAAAAGGTGTAAGGCAAGGGCCCTTTAAGTCATCGCCATCGACGGTAGCTTAAATACATCAGGGTAATTTCCTTACAGTTGGATTCGCGTTCCCATTGAGGAGTCATACCATGATCAAAGGCATTCAAATCACCCAGGCCGCCAACACCGCTCTGCTGAACTCTTTCTGGCTGCTGGACGAAGAGAAGCAACAAGCTCGCTGCATCTGCGTCAAAGGCGATGCTTTCGCTGCCGATCAAGAAGTGCAACTGGCTGACCTGGGTCAGTTCGAATACCGCGAACTGCCGGTTCAAGCTGAGCCTGCTGTTGAAGGTGGCCAGCACCTGAACGTCAACGTGCTGCGTCGCGAAACGCTGGAAGATGCTATCGAAAACCCGGAGAAGTACCCGCAGCTGACCATCCGTGTATCTGGCTACGCAGTGCGTTTCAACGCCCTGACCCCGGAACAGCAGCGTGACGTGGTTACCCGTACTTTCACCCAGAGCCTGTAATCAGCGCCCTGCAGTGAAGAGCTGATACTCGCTGTATCGGCACAAAAAAACGGCCAATCGGCCGTTTTTTTATGCGTGCTTGTCGCCGCATCCTTATCAAAAAATACCCCGCATTGCGGGGCATTTTCATCAGGCATGACAGCGTCGGGATCAGGCCGAGGTATCGAGGGGTTCGAAGCCCTTGATCAGGTCATCGATGGCCTTCATCTGTTTGAGGAAGCCTTCCAGTTTCTCCAGCGGCAGGGCGCTCGGGCCATCGCAACGGGCAATTTTCGGGTCCGGGTGGGATTCAATAAAGAGACCGGCCAGACCGACCGCCATGCCGGCGCGCGCCAGCTCGGTCACCTGCTCGCGACGGCCACCGGAGGCGGCACCCAGCGGATCACGGCACTGCAGGGAGTGGGTCACGTCAAAGATCACCGGATAGCCACCGGTGCTCTTCTTCATCACGCCCAGACCCAGCATGTCCACCACCAGGTTGTCGTAGCCGAAGTTGGCACCGCGCTCGCACAGGATCAGCTGGTCGTTGCCGCACTCCTCGAACTTGTCGGTGATGTTCTTCATCTGGCTGGGGCTGAGGAACTGCGGCTTCTTGATGTTGATGACGTTGCCAGTGCGGGCCATGGCTTCCACCAGATCAGTCTGGCGCGCCAGGAAAGCGGGCAGCTGGATAACGTCAACCACCTCGGCGACCGGCTTGGCCTGATGGGGTTCATGCAGATCGGAGATGACCGGCATGCCGAAGGTCGCTTTCAGCTCCTGGAAAATCTTCATCCCCTCTTCCAGACCCGGACCGCGGTAGGAGTGGATGGAGGAGCGGTTGGCCTTGTCCCAGCTCGCCTTGAAGACAAACGGGATGCCCAGCTTGCTGGTCACTTCCACGTACTTCTCGCACACCGCCATCGCCATGTCGCGGGATTCCAGCACGTTCATGCCGCCAAACAGCACGAACGGTTTGTCGTTGGCAACGTCGATCTGGTTGATCTTGATATTCTTCTGTTCCATCTAAGACTTCCTTAATGAAGGGGCCTGAAGCCAAGTTACTCCGTTGCAGCCGAGCGCTGCGGCCTTGATACTCTTCTGTTTCAACTCCAAGACATCCTTAATAAAAGGGCCTGAAGCCAAGTTACTCCGTTGCGACCGGACGCAGCGGCCTTGATATTCTTCTGTTTCAGTTTCAAGCCGCCCTTAATGGAGGGGCTTGGGGCTCAGATCCAGCGCGGCCAGCTGCACTTTCAGCACATCGGCCACCGGATCGTCCGGGCATTGTTCAATAAAATATTCAAAATCGTCGGCGGCCTGGCGCGGGCAATCGAGCTGCTCGTAGATAAAGCCGCGATCCCGCGTCTCCAGCGGATCGCCGGGCTTCATCCGCAACAACAGCTCGCTGCAACGCAGCGCCTCGGGCATGCGGTCTTCCCGCAGCAGGGCCCCCTTGCTGACGTTGAGCAACCGTTCGATGATCTCCCACTGGCCGGAGGGCTGCAGGTAGTCGGGAGTGAGGGTCGCCAAGTCCCCCAGCGCACCGCGCAGCAGCAGCTCGATGCGGGCCAGACTCAGCTCGTCGCCGGTAAAGGGGTCGACATAGACCTCCCCCTCGCCACCGGCAAAGCTCACCAGGAAGTGGCCGGGGAAGCAGATCCCCTCTACATCGAGCCCGAGCTTGCGCCCCAGCTGGATAATGAGAATGCCGAGGCTGACCGGGATCCCCTTGCGCTGAACCAGCACCTGATTGAGATCGCAGTTGTTGGCAGAGAAATAATCCTGCCAGTCGCCATGAAAACCGAGGCTGTGGTAGAAGCCCTGCAGCAACTGCTGGCGCACCTCGTCGCAGGTGCCCTCTTCGATCTGCTCGTCCAGCCACTCGTCCAGCAGGTTCAACTCGCGCATCCCCTCCTCGACCGAGCCATAAATCTCGTCGCTGACTGACAACGCCAGCTCGGTGATGTCGTGGGCTTCGAAATCGGTCCATTCGTCTATGTGTAACATTCTCTTCATGCCTTAGCCGAACACACTCGTCTGTTTGAGCACTGCCAACTTGGCAATAAAGTAGATCCAGCCGAGCGCCCCCAGAAAGGAGCACCAGCGCACCAGATTGCTTTTGGCCAACCGCAGCGCCATCGCAGCCAGAAATACCAGCACCAGAATGGCCATCAGCTTCTCGCTGAGCCAGGGCGTTCCGTTATTGAGCGGGTTGAGATCCAGCACCATGCAGAGCAATACGCCGGAGAGCACCACCAGACCGTTGAGCCAGCCGCTGACCTTCATCACCGGCGCGCTATAGGCTCGACCAGTGGCGGTCTGTACCCAGTAGAAGCGGAGCATAAACATCAGCACGGCCCCGGCAATCAGGGTGAGGTGCAGGTGTTTGAGCACAAAAACCATATTCAATCCTTGCATGGGGGTGCACAGGCAACCCGCCGTGTAACAGTAAGGGGCTGTCAGCGCAGCGGGCAGAGGCCCAGCGTCACCCTGTCGTTATCCCCGTAATCGCGCACCGTGGCTACCTCGCGGTAGCCGCCATCACGCAGCAACTGACGCACCGCCTCCCCCTGATCCCAGCCATGCTCCAGCAGCAACCAGCCGTCAGGCAACAGATAAGCGGGGGCATGGACCACGATGTGGCGGATATCGGCCAGCCCGGCGTCATCGGCAACCAGCGCCGAGCGGGGCTCAAAGCGCACATCACCCTGCTCGAGATGGGGATCGGCGCCATCAATATAGGGGGGATTGGAGACAATCACCGCAAAACGTGGCGTATTGTCGCGATCCGGCTCGCCAAGGGGCTCGAACCAGCTGCCGTCGCGCACCTCGATGGGCAACCCCAGCGCGGCGCTGTTCTCGCGGGCCAGCGCCGCGGCATCCGCCATCCGATCCACCGCCCACACATCGAGCTCGGGCCGCTCGGACTTGAGCGCCAGCGCGATGGCGCCGGTGCCGGTGCCCAGATCCAGCACGGCGCGAGGCCCCTGCGGGATTTTGGTCAGCGCCTGCTCGACCAGCACCTCGGTATCGGGGCGCGGGATCAGGGTCGCCGGGCTCACCTTGAGGGGCAGCGACCAGAACTCCCGCTCGCCCACCAGATGGGCGATGGGTTCGCCGTTGAGACGACGAGCCAGCCACCCCTGCAGGGTGGCCTGCTGGGCGGCATCCAGCTCACGCTCGGGCCAGGTCATCAGATAGCTGCGACGACACCCGAGCAGATGGCAGAGCAGTACATCGGCGTCGGCGCGGGGGGACTCCCCCTCAGCCAACACAGTCATGATATGGGCGCGGGCCTGCTGGATCTGCATCAGTGCCACTCCACCTTATGGGCAGAACACTTAATGCGAGCTTGCCGGATCACCATTTGCATTAGTTGTTCTCGGCCAGCGAGGCGAGCTGATCGGCCTGATACTCCTGCACCAGCGGTGTGATGACGCAGTCCAGATCCCCTTCCAAAATTTCGGAGAGGCGATAGAGGGTCAGGTTGATGCGGTGCTCGGAGAGGCGACCCTGCGGGTAGTTGTAGGTACGAATGCGCTCGGAGCGATCGCCGGAGCCCACCAGATTGCGGCGGGTGCTCTGCTCGGCGGCGCGGTGGCGCTCATCCTCGGCCGCTTGCAGGCGGGCGGAGAGCACCGACATCGCCTTGGCGCGGTTCTTGTGCTGGGAGCGCTCGTCCTGACACTCCACCACCAGACCGGTCGGCAGGTGGGTGATGCGGATGGCCGAGTCGGTCTTGTTGACGTGCTGACCACCGGCACCGGAGGCGCGGAAGGTGTCGATCTTCAGATCTGAAGGGTTGATCTCGATCTGCTCGGCTTCCGGCACTTCCGGCAGCACGGCGACGGTACAGGCGGAGGTGTGCACGCGGCCCTGAGATTCGGTCTCCGGCACCCGCTGTACCCGGTGACCACCGGATTCAAACTTGAGGCGGCCATAGACGCGCTCGCCGTCGATCTTGGCGATCACCTCCTTGTAGCCACCGTATTCACCGTCGTTGCAGCTGACGATGGAGACGCGCCAGCCCTGACGCTCGGCAAAGCGGGAGTACATGCGGAACAGGTCACCGGCAAAGATGGCCGCCTCGTCGCCACCGGCACCGGCGCGGATCTCCAGATAGCAGTTGTTGTCATCCTTGGGATCCTTGGGCAGCAACATCAGTTGCAGCTCCTGCTCCAGCGCCTCCAGATTGGCCTTGGCCAGCGGCAGCTCCTCCTGCGCCATCTCGCGCAAGTCGGCATCATCCTCCTCCAGCATCATCTGGGTGGTATCCAGATCATCCTGCGCCTGACGGTAACGCTGGAAGGCGTGAACGATATCTTCCAGCTGGGCATATTCGCGGGTCAGGGCGCGGTAGCGATCCTGATCCGAGACCACATCCGGCTCGCCGAGCATGGCCTGTACTTCTTCGTGGCGCTCGATGAGGCCTTCCAGCTTTCTGATCAGTGACGGATTCATAACTCTTGCATTCTCAATGGAGGACGGGACAACCGGCAGGTTGCCCGAAAATTATGGCTCTTGTGACAACCCCAGCGCCTGCCGCAAGCGGGAGAGCTCGCTCTGATCCCCCTGGGAGGCAGCCTGGCGCAACGCCTGGGTCGGCGCGTGGATCAATTTGTTGGTGAGGCGATGGGCCATCGCCTTGAGCGCCTGTTCGGCACTCTCGCCCTGCGCCAATGCCAGCAGGGCCCGTTGCAACTCTTCATCAGCCACTTGCTGTGACTGATGGCGGTAATCGCGAATGAGATCGACCGAGCTCTGGCCGCGATACCAGCCCATAAACTCGTCGCGCTCTTCCTGCACGATCACTTCCGCCTGTGCGGCAGCCCGTTTACGGGTTTCGAGGTTCTGCTCGATGATCCCCTGCAAATCATCCACCGTGTAGAGATAGGCATCGGAGAGCTCATCGACTTCGGCTTCGATGTCGCGCGGCACGGCAATATCCACCAGAAACATGGGCTTGAAGCGGCGGGCCTTCAGCGCGCGCTCCACCATCCCCTTGCCGATGATGGGCAGTGGACTGGCGGTCGAGCTGATGACAATATCCGCCTCGTGCAGATAGTCGGGGATCTCTTCGAGCGTCATCACCTGGGCACCGAATTCGGCCGCCAAGGTCTGGGCACGCTGCAGGGTGCGGTTGGCCACCATCATCTTGGTGACGTTCTGCTCGCGCAGATGACGGGCAACCAGTTCAATGGTCTCCCCCGCCCCGACCAGCAGTACCTTGGTCTGGGAGAGATCGGAGAAGATCCGCCGACCCAGGCTGACGGCGGCAAAGGCCACCGACACGGCACTGGCGCCAATCTCGGTATCTGTGCGCACTCTTTTCGCCACCGAGAAGGATTTCTGGAACAGCCGCTCCAGCGCCCCCTTCACCGACTCCGCCTGCTGGGCATGGGCGTAGGATTGCTTGATCTGCCCCAGGATCTGCGGCTCCCCCAACACCAGCGAGTCGAGCCCGCACGCCACCCGCATCAAGTGGCGCACCGCCTCTTCATCGTGATGCTGATAGATGGCAGTGACCAGTTCGGCCGCGTCCAGCCCGTGGAACTGCTGCAGCCAGCGCAGCACTTGCTCCTGCCGCTCCTCCTCCAGATTGCAATAGAGTTCGGTCCGGTTGCAGGTGGAGACGATCACCGCCTCGCTGACACCGGGTTGGCTCACCAGCTCACGCAAGGCGCGATCGATGCAGTCCGGGCCAAAGGCGACCCGTTCCCGCAAGGCGACACTGGCGGTGTTGTGGTTGATTCCGAGGGCAAGCAAACTCATGAGTGGGCGACGATCATTTCATACGCTGGGTGCAAAGGCTGCCAATTGTACGAGAAAGGGTAAGTCTTTAAAAGCAATACGGCCGCCCCGTATACTGTGGCAAATTCCTCTCTCTGGAGCCGTCTCTTGCTGCTACGTATTTTTACCCTCACCTGCCTGCTGTTGCTGGCCGGTTGTGCCACCACCCAGCCCCAGCGTGACCAGGTGAACTGGAACCAGGAGCGGGCCCGCCTCGAGCAGCTGACCCACTGGCAGCTATCCGGCAAGATGGCCATCATCACGCCACAGCAAAAGGGCAGCGCCCGTCTCAACTGGCAGCAGGATGGGGAGGATTATCGCCTCAACCTCAGCAGCCTGATCGGCACCAGCATTCTGGAGCTCTCCCGCAGCAAGGGGGAGATCACCCTGCTCGACAGCGACGGCAATCGCCACCAGAGCCAAGATGCCGAAGCGCTCATCTATCAACTGACCGGCTGGAATATTCCGGTTGCAGGATTACCGGAGTGGATCAAGGGGCTGCCGGGTCAGGCGGAATTTGAACTCAACCCCGACAGCAGTCTGGCCAGCGTGCGCGACGGCCAGTGGCAGATCGTCTATGGCGATTATCGGGATCAGGATGGCTACCGCCTGCCGCACCAGCTGACCATGACCGGCCAGAACAGCCGCCTCAAGCTTCAGATCAACCTATGGACTCTTGCACGTTAATGGCTTCCACACGCTGGCCGGCACCGGCCAAACTCAACCTGTTTTTACACGTCAATGGCCGTCGTCCCGATGGCTATCACGAGCTGCAGACCCTGTTTATCTTCCTCAACCACAGCGACTGGCTCGAGTTCGAGGTGATACCGAATAGCGACACACTCACCCTGAACCCGGCCATTCCCGGGGTGCCGGATGAGCAGAATCTGATTATCCGGGCGGCGCGGCTGCTCCAGGCAACTCTGCCGAGCCCACAAGGTGCCCATATCCGGCTGGAGAAAGTGCTACCCATGGGGGGCGGCATTGGCGGCGGTTCGTCCGATGCAGCGACCACGCTGGTAGCGCTTAACCACCTCTGGCAAGCGGGTTTGAGTGAAGATGAACTGGCAGCGCTTGGCGTCCAGCTGGGGGCCGATGTGCCGGTGTTTGTCCGTGGCAAGGCGGCCTTTGCCGAAGGCGTGGGCGAGCGGCTGCAACCGGTCGAACTGCCCGATGCCTGGTATCTGGTACTCAAGCCCGATTGCCATGTAGCGACCGCGGCCGTATTCCAGGATCCGGACCTGCCGAGAGCCACGCCGAAAATGGCGCTGGACAACCTGCTGGAAGGCGAGTGGAAAAACGATTGCGAATCACTGGTGAAAAAGCGCCACCCCGAGGTTGCCAATGCGCTCGGCTGGTTGCTAGAATACGCGCCGTCAAGAATGACGGGCACAGGAGCCTGCGTCTTTGCTCAATTTGAAGACGAAGTGACTGCTCGGGAAGTGTTGGCCTGCGTGCCGAAGGGACTTGATGGGTTTGTCGCCAAGGGCGAGAACATATCACCTCTCTTCTCCACATTGCAACAGTTCAAATGATTGGGGTATCGCCAAGCGGTAAGGCAGCGGGTTTTGATCTCGCCATTCCTAGGTTCGAATCCTAGTACCCCAGCCAATTTTACCGAACGGTATTGATGATGATTAACGTGGCCGGTTTTGCACTCGGCCACGGATTCGGGTTACCGGTATCATCACATTCATTGGGCAGCAGACACCTTGTACGTTATCTTGATAAATCGTTTGCCCCAAAACGATAGGGTCTGATTTCAGACTCCCCCACATACTGGATGCAACCCCGAGGTTTCAAACCGTGCCTGACATGAAGCTGTTTGCTGGTAACGCAACGCCGGAACTAGCCCAGAAGATCGCAGATCGCCTGTTTATCAAACTCGGCAATGCTGCCGTAGGTCGCTTTAGCGACGGCGAGATCAGCGTACAGATCAATGAGAATGTACGTGGTGGCGATATCTTCATCATTCAATCCACCTGTGCCCCGACCAACGACAATTTGATGGAATTGATCGTCATGGTGGATGCTCTGCGTCGTGCTTCAGCTGGCCGTATCACTGCCGTTATCCCCTACTTTGGTTATGCCCGTCAGGACCGCCGCGTCCGCTCCGCCCGTGTACCCATCACCGCCAAGGTTGTCGCTGACTTCCTCTCCAGCGTCGGTGTGGATCGCGTGCTGACCGTTGACCTGCATGCCGAACAAATTCAAGGTTTCTTCGATGTTCCGGTAGACAACGTGTTCGGTAGCCCGGTGCTGCTGGAAGACATGAAGTCCAAGAACCTCGAGTCTCCTGTCGTCGTCTCCCCGGACATCGGTGGTGTCGTGCGTGCCCGCGCCATCGCCAAGCTGCTGGATGACACCGACATCGCCATCATCGACAAGCGCCGTCCCCGCCCGAACGTCTCCCAGGTCATGCACCTGATCGGTGACGTTGCCGGCCGCGACTGCATCATCGTTGATGACATGATCGACACCGGCGGCACCCTGTGCAAAGCCGCAGAGGCCCTGAAAGAGCGCGGTGCCAAGCGCGTATTCGCTTACGCCACTCACCCGGTCTTCTCCGGTTCTGCCGTCGAGAACATCAAGAACTCCGTGATCGATGAACTGATCATTACCGACTCCATCCCGCTCACTGCGGAGATGAAAGCGGTCGGCAAGGTCAAGCAGCTGACGCTGTCAACTGTACTGGCCGAAGCCATTCGTCGCATCAGCAACGAAGAGTCCATCTCTGCCATGTTTGAGCATTGATAGATTCAGCAATAACGAAAACCGCCATCAGGCGGTTTTCGTCTTTCTGGACCTTCTCTTTCCAACTTTCTGCTATCTGGTACGACCCTGCCCCCGGCAGGCTTAAGGATTTACCCATGAATTGCTTGCGTCCCCTCCTGCTCGCGACCCTTACCTCCGCCCTGTTCGCCTGTCAGCCCACCAAAGAAAACCCGCCCTTCGTGCTGACCCTGGCTCACATGAACGACACCCACTCCCAGTTTGATCCGGTCAATGCCGAGATCAAAGGGCAGATCTTTGCCCAGCAGGGGGAGACGGACACCCTCTATACCCGCTTTGGCGGTTATCCGCGCCTGCTGACCATGGCGAAAGCCTATCAGGCCGATGCGCTGGCCAAGAACCAGCCCTTGCTGCTGCTGCACGGCGGCGATGCCTGGCAGGGCAGTGGCTACTTCAAACTGAACGAGGGGATGGCCAACGCCGAGTTGCTGAGCCAGTTCGGCCTCGATGCCATGGCACTGGGCAACCACGAGTTCGATCTGGATAACCAGAAGCTGGCCCGCTTCATCGAGGGGGTCAACTTCCCGGTGCTGGCCGCCAACCTCGACACCAAGGCCGATCCGGCCCTCAGCAAGGCTGACAACCTCAAGCCCTTCGTGGTCTACGCCTTTGACGGCAACCAGAAGAGCCCGGTCACCGATCTCGACAACCTGCCGCAAGGCAAACAGCTGGTCGCCGTCATCGGTCTGGTACTGGAAGACATGGGTAATATCGCCCCCAACGTCGGCAAGCTGCGCTTTGGCAAGGAGGTCGCCTCGGCTCAGGCCACGGTCGACATGCTGCAAGCCAAGGGGATCCACCAGATTGTGGCGCTCACCCACATCGGCAACGAGCGGGATCTGGCGCTGGCCGCCAAGGTAAACGGCCTCGATGCCATCGTCGGCGGCCACTCCCACAGCCTGCTCGGCGATTTTCGCAACATTGGCTGGGGCAAGACCGGCGATTACGCCAAGCTGGTGACCAATCCGGATGGCATCGGCAAGACCTGCGTGGTGCAGGCGGGCTCCTACGCCCAGGCCATCGGTCTGGCGCAGGTGACCTTTGACAGCCACGGTCAGGTGACCGACTGCCAGGGCCACAACAGCCTGCTGGCCAGCCGCGACTTCTTCGCCGATGCGGCGCGCAAGCAGGCGCTCGACGATGCCCGCAGCAAAGAGGCGAGCCAGTTTGTCGACAACCAGCCCAATCTGGTGACCGTGGACGAAGATCCGCGCCTGCGCGGCATCATCGACAGCCACTACAAACCGGCGCTGGAGAAAGCCTACGGCCCGGTGATCGGCACCATCCCCGAGCAGCTGCAAAATGCCCGTCGCCCCGGCGACAACGGCAGCGACAGCCACGGCTCAGATGTAGCGCCGCTGGTTGCCGAAGGGGAGTTCTACTGGGCCAATACCCCAGCAGTGCAAGCCCTGACCGGCGGCCCGGTCGACTTCGCTCTGGTGGCGGTGGGTGGCGTGCGCGCCGAACTGCCGGCCGGCGAATGGCGCGAGGGGGATAGTGCCCTCACCCTGCTGCCGTTCAAGAACCAGCTCGCGGTGCTGACCCTGACTGGCGCCGAGGTACGCGCCCTGCTGACCGAGACCATCACCGCCACCCTGCCCGCCAGCGCCCATGCCGGCAAGTTCCCCTATGGCGGTCACCTGCGTTACACCTTCCAGGAGACCGACGCAGGCAAAGCGGGCACCCTGACCCAATTGCAGCGCAAGACCGCAAGCGGCGAGTGGCAGGATCTGGTGGATAGCCAGCGCTATCGGGTGGTGATGAACGCCTACAGCGCCAACGGCAACGATGGCTGGCAGGCACTGGCCAATGCCCAGCGCCACCAGAGCGAGCGGGTCGACATCGCCAGCGTCAATGGCAAGTTGACCGCCTTCCCGGTGTTGAAGGTGGCACAAAACGGTGAACTGCTGAGCGCCGTCTATGCCCCGGGCCAGCCCCTCGATTGCAAAGCCAGCGGCGTGGATTGCGGCACCGATGCAGCCTCTTTCGTGGAGTATGTGCGCGATGCCCGTCCCACCCTGACCGCACTGGATGAAGAGACCGTCACCCTGCTGCGTACCAAATAACGACAGTAGTCAACCGGGCACAATCCATCGGTAAACTGAAACGGGCCTCTTGCAAGAGGCCCGTTTGCCCACCGTTAGCCACCCATTGGCCGCAATAATGCTGCAAATCCCGCCATAACATGCGCATTGGTTGAGTGATCGCCACTCGGCGGCTAGAATATTGCGTCCTATTGCCCTGGGTAGTGTGCCCACGGCAGCTGCGAGTGAAGACATCAAGCGTGACAAGCGAAATCAAACTGATCGTCGGACTGGGCAACCCCGGCCCGGAATATGCCAAGACCCGCCACAACGCGGGCGCCTGGTATGTGGAGCAACTGGCCCGCTGGCACAATGTCAGCCTGCGTGAAGAACCCAAGTTCTTCGGCCATACTGCCCGCATCCTGGTCGAGGGGCAGGATGTGCGGCTGCTCATCCCGAACACCTATATGAACCTCTCTGGCAAGGCGGTGGCAGCACTGGCGCGTTTTTATCAAATTGAGCCGGAAGCGATGCTGGTGGCCCATGACGAACTGGATCTGCCGCCAGGCATCGCCAAGTTCAAGCAGGGTGGTGGTCACGGTGGCCATAACGGCCTCAAGGACATCATCGCCAAGATGGGCAACAACAATAACTTCTTCCGGCTGCGTCTCGGGATCGGCCATCCCGGCAGCAAAGAGCAGGTGGCTGGCTTCGTCCTGACCAAGGCCCCCAGCAGTGAACAGAACCTGATCGACGCCGCGCTGGACGAGTCTCTGCGCGCCACCGACATCCTGTTCAAACAAGATATGACCAAGGCCATGAATCGCTTGCACAGCTTCAAGGCGGAAAAGGGTTAGGTCGGTTTGACCCTGTACGGGCATTGTGCCGGTACATGAGCAACGACCAGAACAAGCATGACATGGGCCGCCTGCGGGCGACCCCCAACAGCATCCATCAAGTAAGGTAACAATCCATGGGTTTTAAATGCGGTATCGTGGGCCTGCCCAATGTAGGCAAATCCACCCTGTTCAACGCGCTGACCAAGGCCGGTATCGAAGCCGCCAACTTCCCGTTCTGCACCATCGAGCCGAACACAGGTGTGGTGCCGATGCCGGACCCGCGCCTCGATCAGCTGGCTGCCATCATCAATCCGCAGCGCGTTGTGCCGACCACCATGGAATTCGTCGACATCGCCGGTCTGGTTGCCGGTGCCTCCAAGGGTGAAGGTCTGGGTAACCAGTTCCTGGCCAACATCCGTGAAACCGAAGCGATCGGCCACGTTGTGCGCTGCTTCGACGACGAGAACATCATTCACGTTGCCGGCAAGGTCTCCCCTGCCGACGACATCGAAGTGATCAACACCGAGCTGGCCCTGTCGGATCTGGACGCCTGCGAGCGCGCCATTCACCGTCAGTCCAAGCGTGCCAAAGGCGGCGACAAGGATGCCAAGCTGGAAGTGGAAGTGCTGGAGAAGATCAAGGTCGCGCTGGAAAACGGTCAGATGATCCGCGGCATGAAGCTGGATAAAGAAGAGCTGGCCGCCGTGAGCCACCTCAACTTCCTGACCCTGAAACCCACCATGTATATCGCCAACGTGGCGGAAGATGGTTTCGAGAACAATCCCTATCTGGACAAGGTGCGTGAAATCGCCGCCGCCGAGAACGCGGTCGTGGTCGTGGTCTGCTGCGCCATCGAAGCGGACATCGCCGAACTGGACGACGAAGATCGCGCCGAGTTCATGGCTGACCTTGGCATCGAAGAGCCGGGCCTGAACCGCGTTATCCGCTCCGGCTACCAGCTGCTCAACCTGCAGACCTACTTCACCGCCGGTGTGAAAGAGGTGCGCGCCTGGACTATTCCGGTCGGTGCCACCGCCCCGCAAGCGGCAGGCAAAATCCACACTGACTTTGAAAAAGGCTTTATTCGCGCCCAAACCATCGCCTTTGAAGACTTTATCAACTACAAGGGTGAGCAAGGCGCCAAGGAAGCGGGCAAGATGCGCGCTGAAGGGAAAGATTACATCGTCAAAGATGGCGATATCATGAACTTCCTGTTCAACGTCTAAAATAAAATTATAGATTACTTTCAATGACATGCAATCACAATGCGCAGCCATTATTAGTTTGAGTACACTTTTGCGTACACACTAGGCAACGCTAGGCATGCATAATTGTTATCAAAAGGGCCTATCTAAAATCTGATAGGCCCTTCTCTTTCCCTGATCCCTCCTTACTTCCTTTTGAGTCCCACCTTTCAATTTGTACACCACAGTGCAGCCACAGCGCGCATTCCATAGCTAGAAACCAGAGAAGCCAACAGGTCTCATTTGAATTGATTTCAGATATATATTATCTCCATGAACCTACCCAAGGGACTGCTCTGTGCAGTCCCTTTTTCATTGGAGATTTCTCATGGCTCACCTGATCGACACAATGGCCTACACCGGTCAAACGCCCTGGCATGGCCTTGGCAATGTCTTGCCCCCACAGCAATCTCTCGATATCTGGCTGCAAGCAGCTGGGATGGATTGGACCATCGAGCAGAGCGACGTGATGTTTAACGTCGCCTCCGATGCACTGCATATCCGCCCCTACAGCGACAGCAAGGTGCTGTATCGCTCCGATACCCTCGCCCCCCTATCGGTGGTCTCAAGTCGCTACAACGTGGTACAGCCTCACGAGGTGCTGCATTTCTATCAAGACCTGGTGGAAGCCGGAGGCTTTGAGCTGGAGACCGCAGGCTCGCTCAAAGGCGGCCGCAAGCTGTGGGCACTCGCTAAGACCGGCCAGGATCTAAAACTCAAAGGCAATGACTTGGTAAAGTCCTATCTGCTGCTGGCGACCAGCTGCGACGGCACGCTCTGCACCACGGCGCAGTTCACCTCGCTGCGGGTAGTCTGCAACAACACCCTACAGATGGCACTGCGCGGTGCTACCGGTGCCATCAAGGTGCCCCACTCTACTCAGTTCGATGCCGCTGCCGTCAAAGAGTCGCTCGGGCTGGGGCTCTCTCATTGGGATGAATTTAAGGCGCAGACCAAGGCGCTGGCACAGCGGCCCGTCGCCCCCGAAGAGGCGCTGCGCTTTTTCAGCGACCTGTTGGCGCAACCGCTGGATGAGGAGAACATCATCCTCACCAAGCCGGTACAACGGCTGCATGAGCTCTATCAGGGCGCAGGCATGGGCTCAGAACTTGTCAGCTCCCGCAATACCGCCTGGGGGCTGGTTAATGCTGTCACGGAATATGTCGATCACCACCGCCGTGCTCGCAGTCAGGACCATCGACTCGATTCCGCCTGGTTCGGTCAGGGAGCCCAACTCAAATCCCAAGCCCTGAACCAAGCCCTTACCCTGCTGCAGTAATTCCTCTTCCCTATTCAAACCGCATAACGACCTCACCCGGACTGGCGCAAGCCAATCCGGGCGTAGCCATTTATGCCGTTAACAAGGAGTCGTCATGAAAGCAAAATCCAAATACGGCCAGGCCCTGCGGCTGGCCTCCACTACCCAATTAACCCGCGAGCAGTGGCTCGCTATCCGCAAACTCGGCATTGGCTCCTCCGATGCCGCCGTGGCAGTGGGGCTATCTCCCTACAAATGCCCGCTCAGTCTGTGGCTGGAGAAGACCGGTCGCAAGGAGCCGGAAGATATCTCCCACAAGGAAGCGGTGCTGTGGGGCATTGAGCTGGAACCTGTGTTGGCACAGGTCTACGCCAAACGCACCGGTTACAAGGTGCGCCGAGTCAATGCGGTGCTGCAACACCCCGAGCAACCCTTCATGCTCGCCAACCTCGATCGGGAGGTAGTCGGCCACCCCGATGGGCCTGGCATTCTGGAGATCAAAACTGCCAGCTATCACAGCGCTCCCCAGTGGGAGGAAGGAGTGCCGGTGGCTTACCAGTGTCAGGTACTGCATCAGCTGGCTGTTACCGGCCATGCCTGGGCTGAGGTGGCAGTGCTGATCGGTGGCCAGGATTTCCGGATTTACCGCATCAAGCGCGATGAGGAGAAGATCCAGGATCTCACCGAGCGGGAAGCACAGTTCTGGCAGATGGTGCAACAAGACCAGCAGCCAGAGCCTGACGGATCCAGTGATGCCGCCAATGCCCTGAGCTGGCTCTTCCCCCGCGATGATGGCCAGACGGTGGATCTCTCCGATTCCCCCGAGTTCAACCAGATGTTTGGCGAGCTACTGCGTTTGCGTGAGCAGAAAGAAACGGTCGAACTGCAGGAGTCACAACTCAAACAGCGGCTGCAAGCCACTTTGGGTGAAGCGACAGCCGGGCTGTTTGCCGACGGCAAGATCACCTGGAAGCGCAGCAAAGACCGGCTGGCACCGGATCTGGATAAGCTCGGACGGGATCATCCCGACCTGCTCACCCTCTACGTCAAACCGGTGCCCGGCGTACGCCGTTTCACCATTCAACCCTTGAGGCAAACACCATGATCAAAGGACTGGCGATCACCCCGCCCGTGATCGGGCGGATCTGCATCGGCAAGCTGGTGCAAAAACAGGATAAGTGGGTGCCGGAGAAGGATGACAGCTTCACCCTCACCACCCAGATACAACAAAAGGGGGGATGGTTGCTCCATCCCCTGCATCAACACTACTCAGCGCAAAAGAATAACCAAGGGCAGGAGCAGACCAAGATCCGCGCCATTCCGGTGCGGGTGCTGTTCAACGATAGCGACCTGAATCTGCGGGCGGAATACAGCGCGTTTGACCGGCAAACCGGCAGGCCGCTCTGTGTCGGGAATGGGGAGGTGGCAAGACGCGTCGGGGCGCAAGGCATGGAGGAGGTCAGCTGCCAGGGACCTGAGCGCTGCGCTTTTGCCGGGCAACAGGGCTGCAAGCTGTACGGGCGACTGAACCTGTTTGTGGAGGGGCAAGGGGATGAGCTGGGCAGCTTTATCTTCCGCACCACCGGCTACAACTCGGTACGCACCCTGGCGGCGCGACTGAAGTACCTGGAGGCAGTGAGCGGGGGCCATACCCGCTATCTGCCGCTCACCCTGCGGTTGCGAGCCAAGAGCACTGCCCAGTCCTACCGCACCCCGGTCTACTACGTGGATTTAACCTTGCGGGAGGAAACCAACCTGACCGAGGCAGTCAGGCTCGCACAGGAGGCCGCCCAGCGTGACCAAGAAGCGGGGCTCGCCATTGAGCAGATGGAGCAGGCTGCTCGCGAGCTGCTGCGTAACGGCCAGTTTGAGGATATCGATGAAGAGGTGCCGATGCTGCTGGAGGAGTTTTATCCTGAGCCAGCAATAATAGCGTCATCTTCCACCTCACAGCCTTTGGCAACCGTAACAGCACCAAAACGCCTCAACCCTCGTTCCTCGCCCCTGACCAGTAAACTGGGTAAAAACGCGGCCTCTTCACCACCTACGCCTGAGCCACAAAGCCAATAACTTACGTTGGCATCTTGTTACATCCAATCAAATCAATCAGTAGCACATTATTCTGCTACCCATCACGACGGGACGTTTATCACAAAGCGTCCCGTTATTTCTCTCCATCGCTAGTTTGGAGTCAATAGATCAAGCCCTAGTGACACTCACGAAATCGGCACTCATTTCATCTATTTTCCTCCATTTTCAGGTCAAGAAGGTCTCTTCGAGACTTTTGACCATGGGGGTCAGTGTACCTTGCCCTATTGACCGGGAGGAGACCATGGCACTGGTAGGTTACGCACGTGTTAGTACGGGAGGTCAGAGCCTTGAAGTCCAGCTTCGAGCGCTGGCCGAATGCAATAAGGTTTTCCAAGAGAAGGTTAGCGGTGCCAGTGATGATAGGCCACAACTTGCTCTCCTCTTGGATTATGTGAAGGAGGGGGATGTGGTGATGGTTACCAAGCTGGACCGTCTGGCTCGTAATACTCGTCACCTATTGGAGATATCAGAATTTCTACAACACAAGCAAGTTGCATTGCGGATATTAAATCTGGGGATTGATACCTCAACGCCTACCGGCAAGTTAATGCTCACCATGATCGGTGCTATCGCAACCTTTGAACGAGAATTGATGTTGGAGCGGCAAGCTGAAGGTATTGAGTTAGCCAAGCGCCGAGGTGCCTATAAGGGGCGTAAGCCTACTGCAATGGCAAAAGGTAATGAAGTTCTTGCACTGGTTGCCAAAGGATTACCAAGATCTGAAATTGCCAAGCGCACGGGGATCAGTATCTCCAGCGTACAACGCATACTCAGATCTCAGAGCAACTGAAAAGTAGTGTGGTTTACCGTTCCTAGTGATAGCCATACGCCTCTATTTAATAATAGTTATTCGGTGAGATAAAAAATGAAAAAGCTGACATTCTGCTTACTACTAACGCTTATGTCTGGAAGTCTATCACTACGGGCAGCAGAGCCGTTCACAGGCTTTCTGCCTGCACTAGTGCAGGACAAAACAGGGAAACCATTTTGGTGTAACGCCCATTTGAAGTTAAATAGAAAATGTATCGCAACTGAAATCAGTAATCTTTCAATGGTCATTGTTCGCAGTCAGCCCTTCGGTGAGTGTGAAGCAGGCATGTGGGGCTGGATCGCCACTGCGGGCTCCCCACAGAAAATTGCCATTGGTTACACAGTTACGCCTGATGAAAAATTCAATATTTCACTGAAAGATATGTGTCGACCTGGCACTGTTGTCAAATTTCAACCAAATAAGAAGTATAAGAATGAGGAAGACCTGGTTGGCTTTTACAATGGCAAAGAAATATTCAGATACCTTGGGCGTAAATAACTAAGTGGTTTAAGAGAAAGTAATTGTCACGAGGATTTCTATGAAAGACATACATCGGTATTTATTGGCCTCCACGCTGATATTCTCGGCCATCGCCTGCAGTGCCCAAGAACAACGTTATCTCTCTATCCAGCACACCGACACCGTCTACGCCAACCAGGGCGTCTGCGCGTATCACTTCTCTTTAGATAGTGGGGGAGCCGATGAGTTTGGGCGGTTGTATATCACGCTGCAGTTTAATGACAAAAAGGGCAAAGCGCTGGCCGAGTCAACGCTGGAGGTTGAGCCATTCGGTGGGAGTTCCGCTACTCGTTATGGTGGCGGCTTTACAGAAGTGGATTGCGCCCAGGTAGAGCAGGCCAAGTCCATCGCCATTATTCAGGCGACCGAGGTGCTCGCTCACAACCAAGTCACTCGGCTACCTGTTTCCACCTTCACCCCCCAGTTTCATCAACCACTGAAGATAACCTTGGGCGGCAATTAGCCCGCTCAGGAAAAACAAAGCCAAAGGGCGTCACCGTAATGGTGACGCCCTTTTTCATTTCCAACTCTTGATGAGGATCATCACCCCATGACACGACATTTCATTATCGGCGATCACTTGGTAACACCACAGTCTGAAGGCCACCATCATGGCATCTTTGTTGGCCATGACCAGATCATTCACTGTCTACCATCCGCTTCAGGAAAGCATTCAGGCCAACTGACGCTGACCTCGTTGGCTCAATTCAGTCTGCACTGCGCTATTGAAGTCAAACCCCATACTCAACGCCTGTTCAGTCGAGAGGAAAGCCTGACACGGGCTTACGCCCGACTCAGTGAAGGAGAGCAGGGCCAGCCGTTTGCCAACAGTGAGCTGTTTGTCACTTGGTGTATTGAAGGGATTCAGCATCCCCCCAAGCTGCTGCAGACCGCTGTAGCAACGGTGGTGGCTGCCGAAGTCGCTCGTCACACGTTAAGCAAGGCTGCCACCAGTGCAACGGCTGGACTTGCTGCCAGCACCCTAGCCACAACTGCGGGAGGTAGTGGCGCTGCTGCAACGGTAGTATCGGTGACCGGTATTGCCACCGCCCCGTTGTTAGCCCCCCTTGCCGTGGGCGCCGTCGCAGCCTATGGCGTCAGCAAACTGTGGGATTGGTTAAACGACTGACCCATCACTTCAAAGCAAAACGCAGGGGCGCTCTCCTGCTGGAACTCAATGAGGAAACACCATGACCATTCCTTTTTTCCGGGACGGCTTTGCCCTGCCCGTAGCCCAAGCATTGCTAGTTCTGCTCAACCAGGAAATCGCTAAAACCGAGCTCAATATCGATCGCTTAACCCAACTGACCTTCAACTTTCGCAATCCCGGCTACAGCGCCGAGCAAGGCGGCGTACACCCGGTCGAGATCCGCCTGATCCGTGGGCTTGATGGCTGGCTGTTCGATTACGTCACCGACTTCAGCTACCAGGGGCCGGGCCAAGATGCTGAGCTCTGCAAGGAGCTCGATTTCAACTTCCTCGATGGGGAACACACCATGTTGGGCTGGGGACCGCTGCGGCTGGCTGAGGCGCGGGAGTTGTTCGGCATCTGGCAGAGCAACTTCATTGCCTACTGCCGGTTGGAATGCTTCAGCGTCACCGTCGCAGGAGATTAGGAGGACACGATGAGCCAAGAATTAGCGCTCTCCCACTACTCACGTCAGTGGTTGGGACAAGTTGCCGCCAACGCCAAGATACCCCCCACCCGCAGTAGTCAGCGATGGCTGCTGCACCTGACACCGGATAGTCCACACATCCGCACCGTCACCCTGCAGGTCCGTTGGTCTGGCGTGCAGTGGCAACTGATCTCCCTCACCAATGCTGAGGACTGGCACACCATGAGCCGGCCGAGGGATGAAATCTGCATCGACCCCGAACGTCGCTGTTTCTGGCATTGCCAGGCAGGACCAGTCCCGCTCACCGAGCAACCTCGCGTACTGGCCAACTTTCTGGCCGACCTGCAACGCATCTGCATCCATCGCGGCTATGCCGTGGCGAGTGACCCCATCCCTGACAAGGAGACCGAAGATGATTAACGCCGTGCTCGCCATCGAGCTGGAGGCTTATCTTGAGCATGATGGTCAGATTGAAGCAGTGCATGACCAAAGCCAGCCGGTAGACGGTTACGCCCTCTACCTGCGCTATGAAAACGAACGGGGTGATGCACTGGCGCAATGGCTGTGCGATCACTTGGATCACTACTGGCTAACACAGGTAGGTAACTTGCTCGCCACCAGTTACCACATTCCGCTGCACGACTACACCCCGCACACCCTGGCGGCCAGAACACCGCCAACCAAGTCTGCAGTCACCCCCCATTCAGTAACCCATTAACCAACTACCTCGCCAACCCTGCCGCATCCAACGCGGTGGGACGATGGTGTATGGAGCACAATCATGTTGCATCACAAACTGATCGCCGGGGAAACCCCCGGCACCTACCGGGTGACTGACCTTGTCACCGACGATGACCTGCTCACCATCGCCCAAGCCGTTGCCCGCCAGAAACTCGCCAAGGGCACAGCTCTCACCGATAAATACCTGGCACAACAAGCGCTGCAAGGGCTGCTGCAAACACGAGACCGCGAAGTGTTTGCAGCACTGTTCCTCGATAACCAACACCGGATCCTGGCCTACGAGGAGCTGTTCCTTGGCACTCTGTCCGCTGCGACCGTCTACCCTCGCGATGTCGTCAAGCGGGCACTGCACCACAATGCTGCCGCTCTGATACTGGTGCATAACCACCCGTCGGGATACCCGGAACCCAGCCGGGCAGATATCGAGATCACCCTGCGCCTGCAGAATGCCTTGGCACTAGTGGATATCCGGATTTTGGATCATCTGGTCGTCGGTACTGAGGGTGTGGTGTCGCTGGCAGAACGAGGAAATTTGTAACTGCCACGCCGGTCAGGGGGCCCATGGAGGAAGAAGGCATAGCCAGCAGTGAGCTCTACAACGACTTACCATCATTAGGAGTACACAGAAAATGCGAACCATAGGGAGTTGGGGATTACACACCCAAGTTCAGCCACGTTTTGGCGCACGTGCAATTGTTGAACGAAGCAGGGTTTCCCTGCTTTGGGATCGCTGCGGCGTCTATGGCGATGCTGACGAGCAATGGCTCACCGACATTGATACCGTTATACCGAGTTTTATTGAGCGCCTTAGAAAGCTCTTTCAACAAGGAGAACTACTGAGTGACCAAGATAAATTGGTGACGTTGCAGCAAGGGGAATGGGTGTGTCTGGCTAATCCCAAAGCCAGCTACGGATATCTCTATCTGGATGTCTACCGGCAGGAATGCAGTAGTGTTCAAGCCGCGAAAATATGAATCTGAGGCAGAGGGTGAGCATGTAGCTCACCCTACCTGATACTTCTTTTTTTTTGGCTGACTACTGAACCCCTAATGCCTTGTAGACGGCATCTACCGGATTAGCATAAAAGCTGATTTGAAACTTGGAGAAGATCTCCGCCGGTACGGTTGGAATATCCGAGGCTGACGCCATCGGCAACAATACCCGTTTTCCGCCACTGTCCATTGCCAGTTGCAGACTGCCAGCCAAATCCTCAACCGGATTGACCACACCGCCTAGCGTCATGTCACCCAGCACTACCATCTGCTCCTGCACCGGCTTGCCCATCAGAATGGAACAAAACGCTACCAGCGCGGCCAGACTGGTTTGGTGCTGGGGCAGGAGTTATGTAGCTCGACCACATGCAAATGGTACTCATGCTCGGAGAACTTGGCTGTTGCGCTGACCCGATTCAGGTTGCCTTTGAAGTAATCGAAACCGACCCGGATCGCCTCCTTCGCTGGCGTATTGGAACCCAACCAAGAGGTCGCATGCCTGCCGTTATCTGGCGCCATCCGTGCCCACAAATGATACGCCGTCACTGATATTAACCTTTGGCGTCGATTAGGCAAAGGCTGGAAATCACTGAGCAGTGCACCCAGAACATATTACAACTGTAATACGTATAGGAATAAGTTTGAGGAGTAGGGAATATACGATATTAGCATGGTGTATCACGATGACTTAGAAGAACGTCATCTGCTATTGCATAATGTGCTGAACTATTTGCTCAAGTTTGATGAAATGCTACTGACTGTGATGTATGAGCTCTTCAGAAGCATAGGTAAAATGGAAGTGCCCCGCAGAAGATGGAAAGGTGGTACACCACGTTTTCTGCAGTGATATCAAGGCGGTAAGATAGCGCATATTTATAACATATGCGTACCCCCTCTTGAAATAAAGAACCCGCGATATGGAGCATCGCGGGTTCTGAGTAGCTAAAGTTAGCTAATAATATTTAAGTCTAGTATGGGACTAGAAAGACTCGACTCCAGCTCAGAGCATGTGCACGGAGGCGGTGTTGGTGGTGCCGCTCGGTACCAAGGCACCGGAGACCATGACGACCACGTCACCCTTCAGACCCATGCCGCTTTGCAGCGCTGCGTCTTTGCCGATGCGATAGAAATCGTCGGTGGAGGCGATGCTGTCAACCACGTGAGCAACCACACCCTTGGTCAGGACCAGCTGGGCAGCAGTCTTCTTGTTGGTGGTGATGGCCAGGATCCAGGCTTTCGGGAAGTACTTGCGAATGGCCTTGGCAGACTTGCCGCCTTCGGTGGCAACCACGATCAGCGGGGCGTCCAGCTTCTCGGAGGTCTCGACCGCACCCTTGCACACGGCTTCGGTGATGCGCAGCTTGTTGCTGTCGTTGGCAGCAGACAGGTTGGACGGCATCACGGCGTCGGTACGCTCGCAGATGGTGGCCATGATGGTCACGGCTTCCAGCGGGTACTTGCCCTTGGCGGATTCGCCAGACAGCATGACGGCGTCGGTGCCATCCAGGATGGCGTTCGCCACGTCACCGGCTTCGGCGCGGGTCGGACGCGGGTTCTTGATCATGGAATCCAGCATCTGGGTGGCGGTGATGACCACTTTACGTGCCTTGTTGCACTTGGTGATGATCATCTTCTGGGCGAAGATCACTTCTTCAACCGGAATTTCCACACCCATGTCGCCACGAGCAACCATGATGCCGTCGGAGACAGCCAGGATGTCGTCGAAGTTGTCCAGGCCTTCCTGGTTTTCGATCTTGGAGATGATCTGGATGGCCTCGCCACCGTGGGCCTTCAGGTGCTCACGGATTTCCAGCACGTCTTCTTTCTTGCGGATGAAGGAGGCGGCAACGAAGTCCACGCCCTGCTCGCAACCGAAGATCAGGTCACGCTTGTCTTTCTCGGCCAAGGCCGGCAGCTTGATGGAGACGCCCGGCAGGTTGACGCCCTTGTTCTCGCCCAGATCACCGTTGTTCAGCACCTTGCAGATGACTTCACGTTCGGTGATTTCGATGACGTCCAGACCGATCAGGCCGTCATCCACCAGGATGCGGTTGCCGACACGCAGGTCGTTGGCAAAGCCGGCGTAGGTCACGGCGACCTTGTCTTTGTTGCCAACCACGGTCTGGTCGGTGGTGAAGGTGAAGGTCTGGCCGGCAACCAGAGAGACATCGTTGCCACCTTCCAGCTTCATGGTACGGATTTCCGGACCCTTGGTATCCAGCAGGATGGCTGCGTGTTTGCCGGTTTCGGCCATCACTTCACGCAGGTTGCGGATACGGGTGCCGTGCTCTTCGTAATCACCGTGAGAGAAGTTCAGGCGCATGACGTTCATGCCGGCGTCGAGCATCTTGCCGAGCATTTCTTTGGATTCGGTCTTGGGACCGATGGTGCAGACGATTTTGGTCTTTTTCATGTCAGTCTTCATGGTGCTGTTGTCATCTCTTTAACGTGAAATAGTCAGCGGGTCCGGGCGAAGGCGGCCAGCGACGGCAGTCCTCTGCCCTCCCGATCAAACAGGGCCTGGTTCTCCCAGCCATTGCCGAGGGGTTCGTCTATCCCGAGGAATGTCATGCCGGCATGACTGGCCCAGCTGTCGCCGGGGACCCGGATCCAGCCAGGCTCCCAGTAGACAAACCCGAGTCCGAGCCGATCCGGCACAGCTGCGATAGCGGCACGCAGGGCATCGAGAAACGCCAGTTGCCCCTCGGGCGTCGCGGCAAACCCGCCGCGCGCGGCTTCTTGCTCGCCGAAGGCATTGCGGACTGCGTCCTGGTTGACGGTGTCGTGGCCATAGGCGGTCTCGACCACCAGGAGTGGGCGCCTGATTTGGGTAGCCAGGCTGTTCATGGTGCGCGAGAGGTCACCCAAGGATCCGTGCCAGTAGGGGTAGAAGGAGAGACCCACCAGATCGAACGGCACATCCCGCGCCTGCATCGCCTTGAACCAGCGCAGACACTGTGCCTCATCGCCCCCTTCGGCCAGATGCAGTATCAGGCGCGGGGGGCTCCCCCCCTCGCTGCCAGCACGGATCCCGGCGATAGCCGCCTTGAGCAGCTGAGCCAGACGGTCGAACTCGGCCTCTTCCCGCCGGTGCAGTCGCCCCTGCGGCCACAGCATGCCATTATTGAGTTCGTTGCCGACCTGCACCATCTGCGGTGGCACCCCAGCCTCACGCAGGCGGCGCATGACGGTGGCACTGTAATCATGCAGCACCGCTGCCAGGTCGGCGTCCGATTTGCCCAGCCAGGCGCGTGGCGTGTGTTGCTTGCCGGGGTCGGCCCAGAAGTCGCTGTAGTGAAGATCGAGCAACCAGGGTAGGTTGAGGGCCCGGCTGCGCTGTGCCAGTGCAATCACCCTTCCCAGATCGTTGTTGCCACCGCCAAAGGGTTCCCCTTTGGCGGAGTGGGGATCGACCCACAACCGCAGGCGTACCAGGTTGAGACCGCGCTCGCGCATCAGGGTCAGCAGTTCCCCCTGCCGCGTTCCGTCTTGATAGTGCACGCCGAGGCGCTCGAGTTCGGCCAGAGTGGACACATCCGCCCCGCGGATGGCCAGGTTGTGGGGGGCGGCGCCAGCCCCGGCGCTGAGGGCACCTAGCATGACCAGCAGTGGCCAGCTCAGCGGGGGGTGCATCCTAGTGCTGCTCCGGCTCGTGCAGCTCGAACCACTGACCGAGCTCACGACGCAGGTTGTCCGAGCGTTTGCCGAAGATGGCCTGCACCTCGTCGCCGATGATGATGACGCCGATGGCGCCGAGACGCTGCAGCGCCTCGCTGTCGACCGGCTGCAAGGCATTGACCCTGACCCGCAGCCGGGTCAGGCAGGCGTCAAAGCCCACGATGTTGTCGCGCCCACCAAAGGCAGCGATGAGCGCGGTGATGGCTGCTTCGTCCAGCCCGGAGAGCGGTGCCTCGGCTGATTTCTCCCCCTTGTGGCCGAGGGCGGCGGCGAACAGCCGTTTAAAGTCCTGCATCTTGACCATTTGAACCTCCTAAACGTGAAAAAAGAGGGCGAAGCCACTGGCTCCGCCCCGCGATCAACAGGCGCGACGCAACACCCGGCAGCCAAACGGCGGCATCACCAGCGAGTCGCCCAACACCTCGCCGCTCACCATGTCGCTGTGACCACCCGGCAGCGTGACTAGGCGCTCGGCGTTGGCGAAGTTCTGCACGAACACGAACACCTGCTCACCGTCAGTGCGACACTGGGCGGTGACCCCATCCGGCAAGGCCGGCAGGGCGCGCGGCAGTGCCAGGGTATCGATGAGGTGTCCGAAGAAGTCGCGCTGGAATGCCAGATTGTTGCGCGAGGCGACATAGTAGGCACGCCCTGCCCCGTGTTCGTTGACCGTCACCGCCGGACGCCCGGCATAGAAGTCGCCGTCATAGTTGGCCAAGGACCTCGCACCCTCCAAATGGATGAGATCGCACAGGTGGGTCACCTCGTAAGGGCCACAGAGTCCGGCCTCGTTGCCGGCAAGACCCGAGACGGCGTTACGTTCCTCGTCATAGAGGCTGTCTATCTCCTCTGCCCAGATCCCAAGGACAGGGCGCAGCGGCCCGGGGAAGCCCCCCAGGTGACAGAGATCGGTCTCGTTGACAATGCCGCTCCAGTAAGTGGTGACAAACTGGCCGCCTCGTTTGACGAAGGCATCGATCCGTTCGGCAAAGCCATCGCGCACCATGTAGAGCATGGGGGCGATAACCAGGTCATAACCATCGAGCGCGCAGTCGGCATTGATGACATCCACCGCCACCCCTGCTTCCCAGAAGGGGCGGTAGTGATCGGCCACCGTCTTCTCGTAGAAGAGACCGGCATTGCGCGGGCCTTGGGCGTTGTCCATGGCCCAACGGCTCTCCCAGTCGAAGATGATGGCCACTTTCGCCTCGACGCGGCTGCCTGCAACCTCAGGCAACTTGGCCAGGATCTCGCCGAGAGCCTGAACCTCGCGGCCGACCCGGGTGTCGATGTGACCAACGTGATCGACCACGGCGCCGTGGAACTTCTCGACCGAACCACGGCTCTTGCGCCACTGGAAGTACTGCACCGAGTCGGAGCCGTGGGCCACCGCCTGCAAGGAGGTGAGTATGTGCATCCCTGGCTTCTTGAGCTTGCTGATGGGCTGCCAGTTGGTCAGGCTCGGGGTCGACTCCATCAGGAAGAAGGGCTTGCCTCCCTTGAGGGTGCGCATCAGGTCGTGATACATGGCGGTGTAGGCTGCCAGGGTCGAGTCATCGCCACTGTTGTGCCACAGGGGGTAGCTGTCCCAGGAGATGAAATCGATCACCTTGGCCAACTGCCAGTAGTCATAGTCGTAGAAGTACTCCATGAAGTTGGTGGTGGCCGGCAGGCTCGGGTTGGCCGCCTTCAAGGGTTTGATCTCCTCGGCGCAGAAGTCGCTCACCTGAGCGGTGTTGAAACGCTTCCAGTCGAGGTTGAGGCCGTGGATCGAACTTTCCCCGATAGGTGACGGGGATTCGATCTGTGACCAGTCGGTGTAGGTGTGGCTCCAGAAGCTGCTCCACCAGGCGTGGTTTAGTGCTTCTATGCTGCCATAGCGTGCCTTGAGCCAGTCACGGAAGCGCCCCTGGCATAGCTCACAGTGGCACTCGCCACCGTACTCGTTGGAGATGTGCCAAGCGATAACACCTGGATGACGACCATAGCGCTCGGCCAGAGCGCCGTTGATGGCACGTACCTTCTCACGATAGACAGGCGAGCTCATGCAGTGATTGTGACGACCACCGTGCAGCGCCTTGACCCGCTCCTTGCTGACCCGCAGCACCTCGGGATAGCGCTGGGAAAGCCAGGCAGGGCGGGCACCGCTCGGGGTGGCGAGGAAGACCGACACGCCGTTCTCGTTCAGGCGATCGATCACAGTATCGAGCCAGCCAAACTCATAGCGCCCCTCCTCCGGCTCCAGGGAAGACCAACTGAAGATACCGACCGACATCACATTGGAATGGGTCTGCTTCATCATCTCGAGATCTCGCTCGAACACCTGAGGGTCGTCCAGCCACTGATCCGGGTTGTAGTCAGCGCCATGCAACAGGGCGGGCACCCGTTCACTGAGCGGGGAAAACTTGAACATCACACATCTCCTAAGACGAGGGGGCGCCGGCCATGGCCGGCCGCCCTATCGGTTGAAACCGGGTCAGTTGAATACTTTGATCGAGGGAAGCACATGGCCGGAGCAGTCAAACAGCGCCTGGTTCTCCCGGGCATTGCCCTCTTTCCAGTCGTCGTTGTTGTACTTCATACCGGCCTTGGTTGCCCAGGTCGCGCCCTGCGTCGGCAGCCAGGCAGGCTCCCAGTAGAAGACGCCCTTGCCACGCCCATCCGGTACCGCCACCACGCTTTTGATAAGATCGCGAAGGAAATCGGCCTGCCCCTGTACACTGGCCGGGTAACCACCGTCGCTCGCCTCTTTGGCGGTGAAGTTATTCTCGGCGTTGTCGCAGTTGTCCGTGGTGTAGCCGTAGGCGGCCTCGACCACGATCACATCCTTGCCATAGCGCTTACTGATGTCATCCATGTTGGCTTTGAGGGCGCTGATGGGACCATTCCAGTAGGTGTAGAAGGAGAGCCCGATGATATCGAAAGGCACCTCGCGCTTGGCAATCTCGTCAAACCACCAGACGAAGGTGTCATTCTTAGTACCCTCAGCCAGGTGCAACATCACCTTGATATCCTTGCCGTGCTCTTTCACCGCACGCACGCCGGCCTTGAGCAGAGTCGCCAGGCGATCAAACTCGCCACCGTTCTGGCCCCAGCTCTTGCCCTCTGGCCACAGCATGCCGCCGTTGATCTCGTTGCCGACCTGCACCATGTCAGGCACCACGCCAGCCTTGGCCAGGGCATCCATGCTCTCCTTGGTGTGGGCATAGACCGCATCCGCCAACTGCTCGACCGACATATCACGCCACGCCTTGGGCTTGTTCTGACGACCCGGATCGGTCCAGAAGTCGCTGTAGTGGAAATCGAGCAGGAACTTCATGCCGTGCGCCTTGGCACGTTTGGCAAGTTCTATCGTTGCAGCCAGATCGTTGTTGCCGCCGCCGTAAGGCTTACCGTCTGCATCCTTGGGATCCACCCACAGGCGCAGGCGAATGTAGTTAAAACCGTTCTCCTTGAGGATGGCCATGGCGTCCTGTTGCTTGCCGCTGGCATCGAAGAACTTGCCGCCAAACTTCTCCACCTCGGCCAGCATGGATACATCGGCCCCCTTGATGAAGGCTTGCGGTACCGCCACTGGTTGCACCACTGCACTCTCGACGGCCATGACTTGGGTCTGCATGCCCAACATGCCGGTGGCGAGCAGCGCCGCCATCACCAGCGTCTTCTTGATTTTCATGTCGAACGTCCTGTTTAACGAATTAACCCTTGGTCCCACCTGCGGTAAGACCGGAAACGAAGTACTTCTGCAAGGAGAGGTACAAGATGGCCACCGGTACCGCGATGAGCACAGCCCCCGCCGCGTAGGTGGTGTAGCTGGCTCCCATCTTCTGGGCGACCAGGTTGTAAAGACCTATAGGCAGAGTGAATTGATCCGGGGTACGCAATATGGTGCTGGCCAGGATGAAATCACCGAGCGGACCAGTGAAGGAGAACAGTGCTACCACCGCGATGATGGGCTTGGAGAGCGGCATGATGATCTCGATGAAGATGCGGAAGTTGCCAGCCCCATCCATGCGCGCCGACTCGTCGAGATCCTTGGGGATGGCGTCGAGGTAACCCTTCATCAAATAGGTGTTCATCGGGATCATGCCACCCACGTAGACCAGCACCAATGCCAGGTGGCTGTTGACCAGGCCGAGCATCTGGGCCAGCACGAAGATGGCGATGAGGGCCGAGAATTGGGGCACCATCTGCAGCAGCAGGAACAGCATCAGGCCGTTTTGCCGCCCGCGGAAACGAAAGCGCGAGAAGGCATAGGCGGTGAAACTGACACTGATGAGGGTCAGCACCATGGTCAGGAAGCTGATCTTCATCGAGTTCCAGTACCAGGCGGCATAGTCGATGCGTCCATCAAACAGCTCCTGGTAGTGAATAAAGGAGAAGTTTTCCGGGATGATCGAGGTGTTGAGCAGACTGCTGCCCGGGTTGAGGGATGCCCCTACCGTCCAGATGAGGGGGTAGATGATGACCACCGCAACCATAGCCAGCAGCAAATAGCTTAGGGTCAGGCGGATGGCATTACTCTTTTTCAGACTGTGTTTGGCACTCATGGCTGGCTCTCCTTACACCATGTCGTCTTGCTTGAACGAATTGGTCGCACGGAACTGCCACAGGGCAATGCCGACCACGAAGATGGAGAGCAGAATGGTGATGCTCGCCGCAATCGCATACTGGGATGACGACATGGTCAGCTTGTAGATCCAGGAGACCAGGATGTCGGTGCCGCCAGCATTGGAACCGGCCACCGCAGGTCCCCCGTTGTTGAACAGGTAAATAATGTTGAAGTTGTTGAAGTTGAAGGTGTACTGGGTGATGAGGATCGGAGCGATCGAATACAGCACCAGGGGCAGCGTAATGGTGGTCAGCTTGTGCCATGTGCTGGCACCGTCGATGGTGGCCGCCTCGTAGAGATCATCCGGGATAGCCTGCAACACCCCAGTGGTCATGGCGAAGACGAACGGGAAGCCAAGCCAGGTCTGCATCAGGATGAGGGCCGTCTTGGTCCAGAAGGGATCTGTCATCCATGCCTTGGGGTCAATACCCAGAGAAGCCAGAATACCGTTATTGATGACGCCAAAGGTTTCGTTGAACATGCCGGCGAACACCAGAATGGTGACAAAACCGGGCACGGCCCACGGCAGGATAAGGATGGTGCGGATGAGCGGCTTGAAGCGCAGATCCTTCTGATTGACCAGGATCGCCAGCAGCACCCCGACAGAGCATTGCAATGTGGTGGCGATCAGTGTCCAAATCACGGTCCACTGCAGCACGTCAAGCAAGGTCGATCGCCACAGATCGAGCTTGAAAATGTTGATGAAGTTCTTCATCCCCACCCAGTCCACCAACTTGGCCGGCGGGGTGTGGTAGAGATCGTAGTTGGTGAAGGCGATGGAGAAGCCGAAGATGATGGGAAACACCACCACGAACACCAGCAGGATGAAGCCCGGGGTGATCATCAGGTACGGGAATCCTTCGCTCAGCAGCAACTGGTATTGCTTGCGCACACTTGTCAGGGCCACGCCACGATCGCGGCGATCACCGTTGATATAGGCGTCGCGGATACTCCAGTAGTAGAAAGCACAACCAAAGATGGCCACCAGTACGCTGATGACCCCCTTGGCCAGGAGGAAGACGGAGTTGTCCCGCGGCAACTCGGTGCCGAGGGTGAACAGGCCCCAGAAGCCCTGGGACAGGAAGTCATGGAATACGCCGAAGAAGCAAACCATGACGATGAAAAACAGGGTGCCCTTGACCCACTGCCGGTTATACCACTGTCCGAGTCCCGGTATCAGCGAGAGCAGCGCGGCAACCTTGGCATGATGGGTTCTTGTACCGATCTGGGTGAACGATTCGGAATCGACAACCACAATTTACCTCCTTTCCATTAAGAGCCCGGGCGACCACTGATGCCGCCCGGCCCGAATCGAGCCGGAGCTCGACTGTTGTTATTGCTGTGCGTGATTGACTTCGATCTGCATGTTGATGTTCTTGACCGCGCCGTCCAGAGCCGCCTTGACATCCTGCTTGCCGGTCACACCGAGCTGCAGTGCACTGTTGGCCGGGGTCCACACCTCCTGCATCTCGGGCACACTTGGCATCGGGATGGCGAAGCCAGCCTGAATGGCTACGGCCCGGGATTTCTCGTCGTCCTTGATGAGCGGATCGTCGATCAACGCCTTGAGCGGCGGGATCTCACCGGTCTTCTGGAAGCGGACCTTGGCGTACTCAGGCTGATTGATGAACTCGATAAACTGCTGTGCCAGCTCTTTCTGCTTGGAATAGGTTGAAATGCTGTACCCCTTCACGCCGAGGAAGGAACGCATGTGTTCGCCATTGGGCAGTGTCGGCAGCGGGGCGACGCCATAATTCACACCG
Organism: Aeromonas sp. s8; assembly: GCF_040907785.1. Classification (NCBI taxonomy): domain Bacteria; kingdom Pseudomonadati; phylum Pseudomonadota; class Gammaproteobacteria; order Aeromonadales; family Aeromonadaceae; genus Aeromonas; species Aeromonas sp. s8. The sequence goes on along the minus strand of NZ_JBFOCL010000001.1, from coordinate 5,235 downwards.
GCATCCTTGTAAGGTTGGAACGACCAAGGTCCTGTGATAACAGCCGCCGCCTTCTTCTCGGTAAACAGAGAGTCGATGGCGTTTGCACCGGTCTCACCGACAATGCCAGCAGGGAAAAGCCCTTCGGTATAGAAGCGCTTAAGGAAGGTGACCCCGTCGACTGCCCCCTGGTTAGCCAGGCCAACATCCTTGACGTTGAGTGAACCGTTGGGGTTCTGGCCGAAGATGTAGCCCCCCATGGCTGCCACTACGCCGTAGGAGTAATAGATCTCGTCAAACTTGGCGAGTAGGCCGTATTTGTTCTCTGCGCGCAGGGTCTGGGAAGCCTTGATCAGCTCGTCGAAGCTTTCCGGTGCCTTGGGCAGCAGATCCTTGTTGTAGACCATGACGATGGTCTCGACTGCCTTGGGCAGGCCATAGAGCTTGCCTTCATAGGTCTGGGCGTCTACAGCAGGCTTGGTGAAACCTGCCAGATAGTCGGCACTTGGCTTGATTTCGCTGATCAACCCCTGTACCACGGCGGTGCCAACCTGATCATGGGGCAGTACCAGCACATCCGGACCGATACCGGCCGGTCCATCCAGGCGCAGTTTCTCTATTTGCTGGGCATAGGGCGTTTCGAGGATTTTCACCTTGACGTTGTGCTTGGCTTCAAATGCCTTGACCGCTTCTTCGATGCCATTGGATTTCTTGATGTCTTCCCACACCAGCAGCTCGCCATCGGCGGCACGGGCAACCTGCCCCAGCCCCATCACGCCCAAAGACAACAGCATTGAAACGGTCAATTTATTGATTTTCATATGATTTCCTTGTCCCTAACTCAGGTGAAAACAGGCCTTAGCCGAGCATCTAGGTGAGGTGAATGTTACAATTTCATCAAGCCAGTGTAACTTGTGGCATTTTTTACCGGTTATTGTGTAATTAAGAATTTATCTTGATTACATACCGGTTAAGTCGGAAATCGCAGTCGCACACACCAACTTAACTAAGATCATGATAAATAAATGCTTTAACCCTATACATCAGATCCGGATCAATTCGCTCTATCTCTTGATTCTTGCTTGGCACGCCTTCCAGGTGTGCACTTAAACAGAAAAAAGGTAACGATTACACCGAATGACTCTACGGTAAGCTGTGCTTGCCCTGCCTGCTAGTAGCACATATCAAGGCTGTGATCTCATGCACAAAAGAAACAGCATTTTGTGCAACCGCTTACACCTGACTGATATAGTCCCCTTAAAGCCACAGAGTGAAACGGTGTGAAACCCCTTCTCCCTCCCAGGGCAAAAAAGCCGCAGCAGGGGCTGACTACTTCGAGACTCTGCAGCTAATGCATTTACTATCAAGGAGTTAAAGCTCATGGCGAGTATCAGATTGAACAATGTGGTCAAGCGTTTTGGCAGCAACGTGACCTTGCATAACGTCAACCTGGATGTAGAAGACGGTGAGTTCACCGTCTTCGTCGGTCCTTCCGGTTGTGGCAAATCCACCCTACTGCGGATGATCGCAGGCCTGGAAGAGATATCGGACGGCCACATTGCCATTGATGAACAAGTGGTCAACGATGTGGCCCCAGCTCATCGCGGGGTGGCAATGGTGTTCCAGTCTTATGCGCTTTATCCCCACATGACGGTGGCGGAGAACATGGGCTATGGCCTGCGGGTCAATGGGGTGCCAAAAGAGGAAATTGCCCACCAGGTCAGCATGGTGGCCAAGACTCTGCAGCTTTCTCATCTGCTCGACCGTAAACCCAAGCAGCTTTCCGGCGGCCAGCGCCAGCGGGTTGCCATCGGCCGTGCCATTGTGCGCAACCCCAAAGTGTTCCTGTTTGACGAGCCACTCTCCAACCTCGATGCCGAGCTGCGTGTCGAGATGCGCCTGCACATCGCCAAGCTGCATCAGGAACTCAAGACCACCATGATCTACGTGACCCACGACCAGGTGGAGGCCATGACCCTGGCCGACAAGATAGTGGTGATGAACTATGGCAAGGTGGAACAGGTCGGCTCGCCAATGGAGCTCTACTACAAGCCCTGCAACCGTTTCGTGGCCGGTTTCATCGGCTCACCCAAGATGAACTTCCTGCCAGCCAGCGTTCTGGCCTGGAGCCCGGAGCAGATCCGGGTCAGGGTAGCCGGCCAGCAGGAGCTCACCCTGCCCATCCTCACCGAGCGACTCGAGCCGGGCAGCGAGATCTCCCTTGGCCTGCGTCCCGAGCATGTGGTGCCGGGCGCAGAGGGGATCCACCTCGCCTTTACCTGCGAGGTAGTGGAGCGTCTTGGCAACAGCACCTATCTGTTCGGCCAGTGCTGCGGCACCGACGGCTTCAAGCTGCTGCTGGCAGGGGATGGGGAGTTTCATCCGTACCAGAAGATGGATGTTTTCTTTGCCCCGCAAAATTGCCTTGTTTTCAATGCCGAAGGGCTCAGGATCAGCCGCTAAATAGGGCTACTGCATGCCCCGATCCACTTTACCCCCGCCCAGTCGGGGGCTTTTTTTATTCCCGGGCGCAGGACACAAAATGAGAGCGGGCTCGCAACCCAGGACAAATCCCGTACAAGGGTACCGAGAAAGAGTGTAAAAGATTCACATAATAGTGAAAAAGTTACACAGAAATCAGATTCAGGTGCCCTGTCTTATCAAAGCCTTATTTTTCACTAAAGTAAGACACTGATAATAGATGACTTATCACTTCTGCCATCAGGCCGGGTTGGCTCAATACCACATGTAATCGATACCATGAAATTACGTACCCGTCACCTTTCCATCATCCAGCGCCTGGCGCTGGGCTTTGCCGTCATCCTGTTGCTACTGCTGCTCTCCGTAGCCCTCTCCCTCTACGCCGGCCAGCGGCTGGCCGACCAGGTAGGGACACTTGCCAGCCATACTGCTCCAACCCTGGTACAAAGCCGCGCCGTGACTCGCGATCTGTTCACGCTTGACCGCCATCTGGGCAACGCATTACTGCAGACCAGAGATGAGGATCTGGATGCAGCACGTCAGCAGATGCAGCAATGGCAAGCACACTTCGAGCAGGACCTAAACATCCTGGCTAGGCAGATAGCAGGGGAACCAAAGCAGAGTAAGCGCGTCGATAGCCTGCGCGAGCAACAGGCCGCCTACTGGCAACTGGCCCAACAACTGGTCGATGACTATGCCCACAACCGCCTCGAACAGAGCAAGCTGGCTGCCGACACCCGCCTCGGCAGCACGGCGCGCCAATTTGCCAGTGCCCTCGATGTACTGCTTGCCCCTCTGGGTAGCCATCCTGCCGCATTGCTCAAGAATCGTCTGCTGGCGAACCTGGAACAGCAAGTCAGTGCTACTCAGGAGATCCTCAAGCAGCAAGACCCGGCTCCTATTGCGGCACGCTTAGCCATCAATGAACGGGCCAATAAGCAGATGACAGATCTGCGCAAGGAGCTGGAGCGCCAGCTTGCAGGCCAAGAAGATGCTTTCGGCGCAACCCTAAGCCTGGAACGTAGCACAGGGGCACGGCTCGATACCCTCGCAACCCTGCTAAGTGGTCCAGACAGCTTGCTGGCCCGCCACCTGTCACTGGTCGAGCAAAGCATCATGCTTCGCAACCAAAGCGCACAAGCCAGCCGTTTCATCGACAGTCTGCTAGGCGAGCTGAGCGAACTTGACGGAGCAATCGACGAGCAGCTTCACCAGAGCACCGCCGGCAGCGGCGCCATTCTGCTCTGGCTACGCCTCGGGCTGTGCGCCGGCCTGCTGCTCTCTCTCGGTCTCGGCGCCCTGGTGCTGTGGCACCTGGTGCACGCCATCCGCCAGCCGCTGCACCATATCCTCACCACCCTCAAGGCACTGAGCCAGGGAGACATGCGCAAACGCGTACCGCTGCTGCGCCACGACGAGTTTGGCCAGCTTGCCATCGGCATCAATGCCCTGGCCGACGAGATGAGCGGCATGCTCGGTCAGATAGTTCATGCGGCCGACGCGCTCGGCCGCATGGCCGGCCAGAACCAGCAAGCCCAGCATCACGCACAGCTTGCCATCGGCGAACAGCGCAACGAGACCACAGGGGTCTGTAGCGCCATGGAGGAGATGGACTACTCGGTTCGCGAGGTTGCCGGGAGTATTGGCCAGACCGAGCAGACACTCGGCAACATAGCTGCGGCAGCCCACGCCGCCAGCCTGCGTGGGGCTGCGACCGGCAAACGGCTGCAGCAACTGGCTGACGAGTTGGCGCAATCACGCCGCAGTGTGGAGCAGGTGCAGACATTGAGCGTCAACATCGGTGAAATCCTTGCCCTGATCGGGCGCATCACGGAACAAACCAATCTGCTGGCCCTCAACGCCGCCATCGAGGCGGCCCGCGCCGGCGAACAGGGGCGTGGCTTTGCCGTGGTGGCCGACGAGGTGCGTCAGCTGGCACACCACACCGCAGACTCCACCACTCGTATCCAGGGGATCATCGACGATCTGCAGCAGAGCACCCGCGGCGCGGTCGCCACCATGCTGCGCTGCCACGACGCGATGGCCCAGAGCCGCACCGATAGCGATGCAGGTTGCGCCACCCTGGCAGAACTATCCAAGGCGCTGCAGCAAGTGGCCGAACAGAGCAGCCGTATCGCCAGCGCGACCCTGCAGCAACAGCAGACCAGTGCTGAGATCGCCCGCAACATTACCAACATCGCCCGGATTGCCGACGACAACCAGGGCGCCCTGGCCAGGGTGGCACAGACCAGCGACCAGTTACAGCAGCTCTCGCAGCAGCAACTGTCGCTGACCCGCCGCTTCACCCTGCAGAGTGCCTGACCACACACCACAAAGAGGACCTCCCATGTTCAAGAAGACACTGTTGCTGACTACCCTGATTGCCTGCCTCCAGCCCGCGCTGGCCAATGAGGAGGATCCCCTGGCACGCCCGCTATTCCTGCGTGGCGAGATGAACAACTGGGAGGCACCGGCAGACCAGCAACTGGTGACCCAGCAAGGAGACTTGCTGTCGGTACAGGTGGCGTTGCAGGCCAGTCACGGCGCCTACAAGTTCAAGATTGCCGACGAGAAGTGGAAGGCCGACACCAGCTATGGCCAGTTCGACCCCGCCGTCAAGGTCGAGGCGGACAAACCGGTGGTAGTCAAGGCCGGCTGGCAGTGGAGCGACATGAAGTTCACCCCGCCCCACGACGGCCAGTATCGCATCACACTGGATCGCCGCGATCCCCAACACATCCAGGTCACCGTCTCCCCCGCCGGGTGATCCCAGGG